>NZ_CP085136.1:2867500-3241250 GCF_020616535.1 Lichenihabitans sp. PAMC28606 | reverse complement strand
TGGCCATCCTTCTTCTTCGAAATCAGGAACTTGGCGCCCTCTTCGATTTCTTGCTTGGTCGGGTTGCCTGGGTTCTTGGATTCGAGCAGGCCCAAAGTATTCATCGCCATGATGGCCTGGCCGAAGGCGATCAGAGGGTCGGTATTGAGACCGGACTTGCCTTTATACTTCTTATCGAAGATGGCGGTCCATGTATTGGCTTCCTCGGCGCTCAGTGCATCGGGGTTGTAGCCGATTGAGTCGTAATTATAGACCGCCGGCACCATCCAAAGCTTGGAATGCGCGTCGTCGACCCAGATCTGGCCGGTGATCTGAGCCTTGGGGGCCCATTTGGGATTGGGCTTGGTGAAGGTGTCGCGGATGTTCGACCAGTTCTTCACGTCGGCGACGGGGACCGGTTCCACGTTATTGGTCTGCACGACAGCCGGCAGACGCTCCGCGATGATCTCCCAGCAATCATAGTCCTTCGAGCCGGACAAAATCTTGGTCTGGGCGTCCGGGAAGGTCGCGGCCGTCCCCTGCGTCGTGCCGGTGCCCGACTCTTTCTTGAAATCGGCGAGGATGCGATCCTGCACGGTCACGCTGAGACCGATCGTGCGAAGCTGCTCGCTCGCCAGCCCACTCGCGGCCGCATAGGCCCGGCCCGACCCCAGGAACGGCGTGCCGCCCCCGAGCGCGAGCGCCATGGCGCCGGCCGTTCCCTTAAGCAGGGTCCGGCGATCCAAATCCAATTTATCGACCATAAGCGCGTCTCCCGATGCAGAGTAAGTCAATCGCCGGTTCAATACCGGCCCACGAGCAATCCGCCGTCGACGACGATCACCTGCCCCGTGATGTAGCGAGCCGCTTGCGAGGCGAGGAAAAGCGCCACGTCGGCGATCTCCCCGGGTTCGCCGATCCGGCCCATGGGAATGAAGTCGCCGGCTTTCTCGGCGCCGGCCGGCCCAAGCGAATGTTCCTCGGACAGGAGTTGCGCGGTGCGGATATAGCCGGGCGCGATGCCGTTGACCCGGATGCCGGCGCGCGCGAGCTCGACCGCGAGGCCGCGCACGAGACCCACCACACCCGCCTTCGCGGTCGAATAATGCACGTGCTCGTCCCACCCATAGGCGACACCCATGATGGACGAGAGGCAGATGATCGATCCGGTCTTGGCGGCCTTCATGCCGGCAAGCGCCGGCCGGATCACGCGCAGCATGCCCTTGAGATCGATATCGAGCGTGTGATCCCATGTCTGGTCCGTCATCTCGGCCATCGGGACGCGATGGGCGATCCCCGCATTGGCGACGATGCAATCGAGCGCGCCGAAGCGGCTCTCGACATCGGCGACGATCCGATCCGCGTCGGCGGTCGAGCGAACGTCGAGGGGGTGGAATTCGGCTTGTCCGCCGGCCGCCACGATCGCGTCCGCGACGGTCTGGCCGGCATCCAGAATATCGGTGACGATCACACGATAGCCGGCCTGTGCGAACGTTTCGGCGGTGGCGCGGCCGATGCCGATCCCGCCTCCGGTGATGAGGACGTTGGGCGCGGACCTGCTCACAGCATCACATCTCCTGAATTGGGGCCGAGCGTCTGGCCGACATAGATTTTCGCGTCATCCGAGGCCAAAAACGACACGGTGCCGGCGACGTCCTCGGGTTCACCGAAGTGCCCGAGCGGCAACTCCGCCGCCTTGGCGCGCCGCCAATCCTCCGACAATGCCTGCACCAATGGCGTGTTGATCGGGCCGGGCGCGACGGCATTGACCCGCACGCCGTTGGCGCTAACTTCCCGGGCCAGCGCCTTCGTCAGGCCGATGATGGCGGCTTTCGCGGCACTGTAGTGAACGAGCTCGATGCCGCCGATCTGGCCAAGTTGCGACGCCATGTTGATGATCGACCCCGCGCCACGCGCCAACATGCCGGGCAGCACGGCCTTGGTGCAGAGGAACGTGCCGCGGACATGGACCGCGACCATGCGGTCGAAATCGTGAGCAGTGAGGTCGACGAAGCGAGCCTGATGCACATAGCCCGCGTTGTTGACCAGCACGGTGCAGGGACCGAGCCCGTCGGCCAGGGCCGCGATCGCGGCGACATCGGCCTCGCGGGACACGTCACCGGCCACGGCCTCGGCTTGTCCGCCGGCGGCCCGAATCGACACGGCGGCCTCCTCCGCCCGCTCGGCTTCGAGGTCGTTGACCACAACCGTGAACCCATCTCGTGCCAGGCGTTGCGCGACCGCAAGGCCGATCCCCGATCCCGCGCCGGTCACGATCGCGACGCCTTTAAGCTCCGCTCCCATCATGCCTCCTCCTGCACCAGCACCCGCTGGGCGCGGCGGATCGACATTCCCATCAGCACCGCATAGACGGCGAGCAGCGCCAGCGAGAAGAGCGTCGTCAACACGCCGAACGCGAAGATGTTGGGATGGATTTCGACCGAGAACGTGCCGTAGATCGCCAGCGGCAGCGTGAGGTCACGACCCGAGGCGAACAGCGTCCGCGAGAATTCGTCGTAGGAGAGCGTGAAGCAGAACAGCATCGCCGACAGAACGCCCGGAAAGATCAGCGGGAAGGTGACTTTGCGAAACGTGCGGGCCGGCGTGACGCCGAGCGACCACGCGGCTTCCTCCACGGTCGGATCGAAGCGATTGAAGATCGCCAGCATGACCAGGAACGCGAAGGGAAATGTGTAGACGACGTGCAGCACGAAAGCCGTGCTCCACCAGTGCCGGTCGATGCCGAGCGTGTTGGCGAGCAACGCTGTGCCGAGGCCGACCAAGACGCCGGGCACCATCATGCCCAGCACGATGAGGTAGAAGACGGCGCTCGATCCCTTGAACTTCTGCCGGAAGGCTTGCGCCGACATGACGCCGAGAACGGTCGAGACGACGGTGGTCATGAACGACAGGACGAGTGAGCGGATCAGGCCGTCCTCGATCGGCAGTGGCGCGATGCGCGATGGCGGGTTCATGCCGAACAGGTCGCGATACCAATAGGTCGACCATTCGATGATGGGAAATTGCGGGCCACCTTCGGGACCGGACTGGAACGACAGGATACCCAGCACCAGCAACGGCCCGTAGAGAAACAGCAGGAACAGGCCGCAATAGACCGCGAGGATGGGTTTCAGCACGGGCGCGCGCATCTCAGAGCTCCCGCTTCAGATCGACGAGACGAAGCAGCGCCGCCACCACGATCCCCATGATGATCGTCAACACGACGCCGGCCACGGCCGCGAAGGCCCATTTGAGCGACCCGACTTGCGTCACGATGATGTTGCCGAGCAAATTGACCTTGCGGCCCGATAGCGCCGCGGCGGTCGCGAATTCGCCCAGCACCATGACCGAAACAAAGATGGAGCCGACCACGACGCCCGGCAGGCTGAGCGGGAAGATGATGGTGCGAAAGATGCGCGTGAAACTCGCGCCAAGGTCTTGCGCCGCTTCGATGATGTTCGGGTCGATACGGCCGAGCATGAAGGCGATCGGGCCGACCATGAAGACGCAGTAGATCTGCGTCATGCCGATGACCACGGATAACTCGGTGAACAACAAGGCGTCAATCGGCTGCGAGGTGATGTGCAGGGCCTGTAGGATGATGTTGATGGCGCCTTCCTTGCCCAGCATCGGCCGCCAGGCGAGCACGCGGATCAGGAACGAGGTCCAGAACGGAATGACGCACAGCACGAGGAGCGCCGTTGCGACCGTCTTGTTGCGGACGAAAAGCCCGACGAAAAGCGCCGTCGGATAGCCGACCAGAAAGGTGGTGGCCAAGACGATCAGCCAGATGCGGATCGTGGTCCAGAGCGCGCCGAGATAGGTCTCGCTGGTGAAGAAGGTCTGCCAGCTCTTGGTGGTCAGGATCGGCTCGATCTTGAACGTGGTCTGCGTCCAGAACGACACATAGACCATCATCAGAATGGGCAGCACGAGGAACAGCACCATCCAGATCACGCCGGGGGCGATGAGCCAGTACGGCGTCCGCAGCGGCTTCATCGGAGTCGCGGGACTGGACACCTGTGGTGTCGTGGCTTCGATAGCCGTCATGACGAGGCTCCGGCACGGCGGGATAAAAGAAGCGCGTCGTCGACCTTCCAGGTCAGACCGTAAGACCGCCCCGGCTCGAAGGTCTGCGGGTCGCGGTGGCTGAGGTGATCCTCGACCGTGACGACCGCGCCGCTCGGAAGCTTGAAGAACGAGGTCACGGCCGGCCCGGAATATTCGCTTGCCACAAAAATCGCACGCAACAGTGGATCACCGGGAGCGGCCTCGCCGATCGCCTGGACCGAGATGAGGTCCTGGCGGATCGCGTAGATCGGGGCATCGTTCGGCGCGGCCGAGGCACAGGGGAATAGACACCCCTCCGCTTCGAAGCCGGCGGCCGCGACCCTCCCCTCGATCAGATTGTAGCAATTGAGAAAGCGGGCCACGCGGGCGTCGCGGGGCCGGGTATAAACCCGATCCGGCAAACCGACCTGGGCGATATGGCCTTCATCGAGCACGATGACCTGATCGCCCATGGCGAGGGCTTCGTTCTCGCTTCCGGTGACGTGCAGGAAGGTCACGCCAAGCCGTTCCCGGATGCGACGCAACTCACCGCACATACGCGTTCGCAAATTGGCATCGAGCGCGCCAAGCGGTTCGTCGAGCAAAACCAGCTGCGGCTCCGTCACCAGCGTCCGAGCGAGAGCGACGCGCTGACGTTGGCCGCCGGAAATCTGCGTCACGGAGCGGCGCTCCAAACCGCCGAGACCAACGAGGTCGATCATGGCGCGGACGTTCGCCTCGATCGCCTTCGGTTCAATCTGGCGACCGGCACCATGTCGGAGCCCAAACGCGACGTTGTCGAAGACGTTCAGATGCGGGAACAGAGCAAAATTCTGAAACACGACGCCGATGTTTCGGCGATGGGCCGGTACCCCGTGGAGGGGCGCACCGTTGAGAAAAATCTCGCCTCGATCGACGGTCTCGAATCCCGCGATCGTGCGGAGCAGAACCGTCTTGCCGGAACCGCTGGACCCGAGCAGGGCCACATAGGCATTGTCGGGGATGCTGAGCGTGATGTCGTTCAGGGCCATCGTCGCCCCATACGCCTTGGTGACGCCGTCGAGGCGCAACACCGCGGGACCGCGCATGGAGTCAGGAACTGATGGTTGAACCGCCAAGGGCAAATGGATCTCCCCGCACAACAAACGGTCTCGGCCGCTTCGTCTTGATCGCAAGACTAAGATAAACGTCTTTTGTACGCAAGCTCACTTTGTAAGCGTGTTTTTTGGAGTGAAGGAGTATGATTGTGCTGTTTTTTAATCAGCAACGCACAAATTTTAGAGTTTCTGACCCGCGCTTCATATGTGTAACGTACACAATCCACATTAAACGAACGGCAAGGTGATGGTCACGACAGAGACGGTCGGCTCATCAGAGAGAACAATGGTGAGCCAGCGCTTCGAGCGTCGCCATGAGTTGGTGTATCGTGTTTTGCGCGCCAATATCCTGCGGGGACACTTTCCCGAAGGACTGGTGCTGCTCGAAGCGCCGCTCGCCGAACTGCTACAAACCAGCCGAGCGCCGGTTCAACGCGCCCTGCAGGATCTCGAGCGGGACGGTCTCGTGCACCGGTTTGAAGGCCGAGGTTTCCTGGTCGGCCGTCTCGACGTCCCCGGCCAGCCAATCCGGATCGACCTCCGCGAACTCGGACTGGTGATGTCCGGCGAGATGGACGAGGCCCTGCAGACGCGGGGGTCCGGCGAATGGATCCTGGACGATCTCGAACAGGCCGTGTCGTCGTGCCTCGTCTTCGGCGAATTCCGAATGATCGAGGCCGAAGTCGCGGCCCATTTCCATGTGAGCCGAACCGTGATCCGCGATGTACTCGGGCGGTTGCAGGAACGCGGCCTGCTTCGCAAGACGCAGACCTCGCGCTGGCTTGCCGGGCCGTTGACGGCCCATGCGCTCAAGGATTGCTACGACCTGCGCGGCATTCTCGAACCCGCGGCCCTGATGGCGGCCGCTCCGGCCATCGACCGCGAGCGACTTGCGGCGCTGCGGAATGACACGACGAGCCATGAGGGCGAGCATGTTCCGGATGCGGCTGTGCTATTTGCGCGCTTCATCGGGCTTTGCCTGCTGACGACACCAAACGGACCGCTGGCCAGCATGGTACGCCAGAACATGAGCGTTCTCGACGCCGCAAGCCGCTCGCTCGCCCGCCTTGGATTGCCACAAGACAATGCCGCCATCAACGAGCTCCGCGTCACGATCGACCTGATCCTGAACGGCTCGATTGGCGCCGCCGCAGAGCTCTGGCGCGACCACCTGAAAGCCGCCTGTCGGCGCAGCGTCGCTCAGTTGAAGATCGTCGCCATCATCGAACGGCCCCACGACCTCCCGCCCTATCTGGTCGCCGTCTAAGCGCAGGACCACAAGCAGGAAAGCGACAAACCATGACGACCCGGACAATCGACCTCAGCGTGACGATCGAAGACAATATGCCGGCCCATAAGCTGTTCCAGCGGCCGGTTCTGACCACGCATTTAAGCCATGAGAGCTCCAAGGCGCTCGGCCTCGGGATCGAGGGCGACCCGATGACGTTCCAGACCAATTTCATCGCGATGCTCGATCATGTCGGCACCCACGTCGATGCCTTTCGGCATGTCAGTCCAAGCGGTGCATCTGTCGACGAGATGCCGCTCGATATGTTTTTCGGCAAGGCGATCTGCTTCGACCTTCGTCACATTCCCGATCTCGGCGACATCACGGTGGCCGACATGGAAGCCGCCGAAGCCAAGAGCGGCGTCACGGTCGATCGGCACATCGTGTTGCTCTGCACGGGCTTTCACGCCCGTCATTATCCCTCGCTCGACGCGGTCTGGAAAAATCCCTTGCTGACCGTCGAGGCGACGCGCTGGCTTTACGAGCGCGGGTCGATGATGCACGGCGTGGAAGGCCCGTCGACCGACAAGCCGACCGACGATCGTTTCGCCCAACATCGCCTGTGCCGCGAACTCGGCATCAGCCATTGGGAATGGCTGGTGAACCTCGACGCCTTACTGGGTAAGCGCGAGGTCCAGTTCTTCGGCGTGCCGCTCAAGTTCAAGGGTGGATCAGGCTCGCCGGTGCGAGCCTTCGCGCTCGTCGACGATTGAGCCCGATCAGGTCATCGAAGCCAATTTGTCCTGCGTGTTGGTGTCGAAATCAGCCGCGTCATGCCGCTCGTGCAACTGGCTCGACGGCTCGCCAAATACGCGATTGACCATGCGGCCGCGTTGCACCGCGGGGCGCGCCGCGATCGTCTCGGCCCAACGCTGCAAATGGCGATAGCTGGCGACATCCAAAAATTCCGCCGCGTCGTAAAGCCATCCTTTCGCAAGGCCGCCATACCAGGGGAAGACTGCAATATCCGCGATCGTATAGTCGTCTCCACCGAGATAGGGGCTTTCGGCGAGGCGGCGATCGAGAACGTCGAGCTGGCGCTTGGCTTCCATCGAGAACCGGTCGATCGCATATTCGATCTTGGTCGGCGCATAGGCGTAAAAATGGCCGAACCCGCCGCCGAGATAAGGCGCGCTGCCCATTTGCCAGAACAGCCAGGACAGGCATTCCGCATGCGCCGCCCCATCGGTCGGCAGGAAGACGCCAAACTTTTCCGCCAGGTACAGAAGGATCGCCCCAGATTCGAAGACGCGGACCGGCGTCGGGCCGCTCCGATCCATGAGCGCGGGAATCTTGGAATTCGGATTGACGGCGACGAAGCCGCTCCCGAACTGATCGCCATCGCCGATCTTGATCAGCCAGGCGTCGTATTCCGCCCCTTGGTGGCCGAGGGCGAGCAGTTCTTCCAGCATGATCGTGACTTTGACGCCGTTCGGTGTCGCCAGCGAGTAGAGCTGGAGCGGATGTTTGCCGACAGGCAGGTCCTTGTCGTGCGTCGGCCCGGCGACCGGGCGGTTGATGTTGGCGAACCGGCCCCCGCTCTCCTTGTTGGGAGACCAGACTTTGGGCGGCACGTAAGCAGGCGTCTCAGTCATCGGAACAGCTCCGGTTCGAGGCATCATGGCAACGATGTAGCACGCCGCATGCCGCAGATGGAGAGCAAGCGCGGGGCTTTGCTCACACCGGCAACGCCATCGTCTGCTTGACCTTGCGAAGCGACAGCGTCGATTGCAGGCGCGACACACCGGGCAATTGGGTCAGGATAGCGGTGTGGATGCGCTCGAAATCGGCAGGATCGGCATAAGCGATGCGGATCAAATAATCCGCCGCGCCCGCCAAGAGATAACATTCGAGGATTTCATGATGCAGCCGCACCGCCGCTTCAAACCGGTCGAGGGCCGTTCGTCCTTGTTGATCCAGCGTCACCATCACGAACGCGACTCCCGGCAAACCCATAGCCGTGTCGTCCAGCACCGCCGCATACCGTGCGATATAGCCCTCCTGCTCGAGCGCGCGCACGCGGCGAAGACAGGCAGAGGCCGAAAGAGCGACCCTCTCCGCCAGCTCGGCGTTGGTCAGCCGACCATCCGCCTGCAACAGCCGGAGAATGGCTTTGTCTCGGTCATCGAGCGACATCGGGTTTGGCTTTCGCAGGATCTGTCGTGTTTCAGCCGAAAGGCGGCATAATGCGGCGTCGTTTGGGCGTAAGACTACCACAAATGACGGATATCTGCTTTAGCGCGGCCCTAATCTCATTTGGCGAGCCAGCAAGCGCTCGCCTGGGAGATTGCCATGCACATCGGCGTGCCGAAGGAGATCAAGGACAACGAGGCTCGCGTCGGGATGATCCCGTCGGCGGTTGCCGAACTGGTGCATCACGGCCATCACGTCACCGTGCAGGCGGGCGCCGGGGTCGGAGCGGGCCTGACCGATGCCGACTACGCGGAAGCCGGAGCCGCGATCGAAGAGAGCGCCCCAGCGATTTTCGCCGCCGCCGACATGATCGTGAAGGTCAAGGAGCCGCTATCGGCCGAACGTCAAATGCTCCGGCCCGGCCAAATCCTTTTCACCTATCTGCATCTCGCGCCCGATGCGGCGCAGACGCGCGATCTGATCGCCTCTGGCGCAATCTGCATCGCCTACGAAACCGTGACGGCCGCCAATGGCAGCCTGCCGCTGCTGACGCCCATGTCGGAGGTGGCGGGACGGCTGGCGCCGCAGGTCGGCGCCCATGCGCTTGAGCGAGCGCAAGGCGGACGCGGCATTCTGCTTGGCGGCGTTCCCGGCGTTCCGGCCGCCGATGTCGTGATCCTGGGCGGCGGCGTGTCGGGCAGCCATGCCGCGACCATCGCGATCGGCATGGGGGCGCATGTCACCGTGGTCGATCGCTCGGCCGATACGCTCAAGCGGCTGTCGGCGCAGTTCGGTGCATCGGTCACCACCGTCTTCTCGACACGCGCCGCCATCGCCGATCTCGTCAAACGGGCCGACTTGCTGATCGGGACGGTCTTGGTTCCCGGGGCGGCCGCGCCGAAGCTGGTGACGGCCGATATGGTCAAGACGATGAAGCGCGGATCGGTGATCGTCGATGTGGCGATCGACCAGGGCGGCTGCGTTGAGACCTCGCGTGCCACCACTCACTCGGACCCCACCTATGTGGTCGACGGCGTCGTCCATTATTGCGTCGCCAACATGCCCGGCGCGGTCGCTCGTACATCGACCTTCGCGCTCGGAAACGTCACCCTGCCGTTCACCTTGGCGTTGGCCGACAAGGGCTGGAAGGCCGCGCTGCGGGCCGATCCGCATCTCCGGGCGGGATTGAATGTCTGTGACGGCAAGATCACCTGCGCGCCCGTCGCCGACGCTCAGGGATTGAGCGCCGTCTCGGCCGACACGATGCTGACGGACTGAACCAGGGTTGACGATGGCCCGACGATCACGAGCGATCGTGATCGTCCTTGATCCCGTGTACAAATCGGCGAGTCGATGTCGACGTGGGACGGGAGTGCGCTTGCATGATGAGGATCGGAGCCGACGAGGTCGAGCGCTTGGCCAACTGGCCGCACCTCATCGAGGCGCTCTCGGCCATGTTCAAGGGGGATTGCGTAGCCCCGCCGCGTCATCACCACGGCTTTGACATCCCCGGCGAAGCGTCGGGCACCCTCTTGCTCATGCCGGCTTGGACGACGGGACACTACCTCGGCGTCAAGCTGGTCTCGGTGGTTCCCGGCAATGGCGCGCGAGGGCTGCCGGCCATCGCCGGATCCTACATCCTGTCCTCCGCCAAAACCGGCGAGCCATTCGCCATCATCGACGGCGTATCACTGACGGCGCGCCGGACCGCCGCCGCCTCGGCGCTCGCGTCATCCGCCTTGTCGCGGCCGGACAGCCGGGCCTTGCTGGTCGTTGGCGCGGGCGCGATGTCGACCCGTCTTGCGGCCGCCCATGCCAGCGTGCGCCCGATCGACACGATCCAAATCTGGGCGCGGGACCAGAGCAAGGCCGAAGCAACGGCCGCATCGCTTCGATCGATCGGGTTTCGCGCCGACCCCTGTCGTGATCTCGAAGCCGCCGTCCGCACCGCCGACATCGTCAGTTGCGCGACGCTGGCGACGAGCCCGCTCGTTTATGGCGCTTGGCTGAAGCCCGGCACGCATCTCGATCTTGTCGGCGCCTTTAATCCGCGCATGCGGGAAAGCGACGATGAGGCGGTGCGCCGCGCCTCGATTTTCGTCGACACGCGCGAGGGCGCCCTGACCGAAGCGGGCGATCTCGTGCAACCGCTCGCGAGCGGCGTGATCGGCGTGGAGGCCATCAAGGCCGATCTGCGGGAGCTTTGCCTCGGCCTCCATGCCGGACGGCGGAATGCCGACGAGATCACTTTGTTCAAATCGGTCGGCGCATCGCTCGAGGATCTCGCGGCCGCTATCCTGGTCTATGAAGCGCGGATGGCAGAAACGAGCGCGCACCTTTGAGACAAGGTGGGGCTGAACGAGGCTTTGCCTTTTTGGCGCCCATTTCTTGCGATCAGCCTTTGCGCCGAACCGAGCCAATCTTATGATCCGGTTCGACGACCACCGATCGCACCGATAAGGGACTGCCGGAATGAAGCGACTGAGCCTGGCTATCCTGATTGGAGCGTCGCTGCTCGCGTCCGGCTCCGTCGCCCGATCGGAGGACGCGCTGTCGCCGTCGGTCCTCGACCACCCCTTTGCGGTGCCGGCCAACGCGCCACACGCCAAGACGACCCGCAAAAAGGGGCAGAAAGTTCCGGTCACCACCAGCCAGACTCCGGCGCCGACGATGTCCGACGACAAAGCGGCGGCGCTGGCACGCGGTCGCAAGAAATTCTTTGACCAGGGGCAAGACCAACCCGACAAGCCGGAGATGTATCCAGGCAGTGGTGCGCGGCCGACGCTGGGCGGCGGCAGCGGTGGCAGCGTCAGCCCCGGAATGTCCTTCGCGTTTTAAGGCAAGGCTTGCTCTTACTTCGCGTCGTACATTTCGGCGCATTTCGGGCTGACCAAGGGTTTCTTCTCCGACATGCAAGCTGTGACTTGGTCGACATTCGGGATGAAGTCACCACACAGCTTTTGAACATCGCCGAAACACGCGGCCTGTTGGCGATCCTGGAGAGTGGGATCCTTGGTCCGGGCCATGGCCGGAACTGCCGCCATGATCATCAACAAAGCCAGAGCGGAGCGGGTTGCGGTCATCATCGGTCGGCTCCATCGCGCGCAGATCGACCGATACGCCAAAACGGCTTCGGCCCTGCGGCTCTGGACCAAACGTTGCATTCAATCGGGCCCGGATCCAGTCCCGGCGCACAAACGGGCGTCGAGGGTGTGGACATCGTGGCGCTTAGAACACGCAAACCAAGGTCAGGCCGCCAATCATCAACAAACATCCGGTGACGCGCCACAGGCTTGCGCTGTGTTGTTCGAAGCCGACCAAGCCGAAATGATCGAGCAGCACAGATGTGAGAATTGCGGCCGTCACGCTCAGACCGGTAAACATCGCCGAACCGAGTTTCTGCGCCAGAAACACCATGGCGATTACGTAAAGTCCGCCGAAGGCTCCGCCAATCCATCCCCACCAAGGAACCTGAGCGAGCCGACCACTCTCCGGCCATATGAAGCCGACGACGGTCCCCGCGAGCAGGTAGACCACGCAATTCGCGGCCGTTACGGTGAACAGCGCAAACACAGGCGCCTGCAGCACCTTGTTCAATGTCGCGTTTGCGCCAGCCTGCACCGTGTTCAGCGCTCCGGTCAGGAGCACGATCACTGCAATGAGGATGGGCATGCGGTGCCCCTTTGATCAGTCGACCCGACGAAGATCCTGAAGCGCGACCTCGCCAGTCTGGCTGGAGAATGTCAGGGTCCGCTGTGAGCCATCCTGCTGCCCGACCCCGCTGATGCGGTGCTGACCCGTGTCATAGGTCTCGAGCGTCCCGTCGCGTTCGATCAACAGCCGCCGCTTCTCGCCAAAGAATGCGTAACGCGTGCCCTGTTGCGCCCCACTTGATGACGGCTGCCCAAGATCTGTCGGCCACCAAGGCTCCCCGCCGTCCATCGGCTTCATCGGCTCCATTGGCTTCATCGGTTCCATGGGTCGCATCGGCTTCATCGGTTCCATATTGGCCTCCTCGGCATGCCCAATGTCGTGGCCACCCAGGCCAGAAACGTCGGACCCATCAAGCTGTTCCCGATCGAGGCGAGCGTGACGAAACGATCCTCTTTCGCCTTGACCCGGACGCCAGCCCGGACGACCTATTGCGGAGAAAGCGGACTCTCCGCCGTTTTACCCATTTCAACGTCGATCGAGGCCATCATGAGCGACGTGGTCAATATCCCGCGCACGGTCGTCAAACCGAAAACCGAGCGTCCGCGCCTTCATAAGGTGCTTCTCGTCAACGACGATTTCACGCCACGTGCTTTTGTGGTCACCGTGCTGAAGGTGGAATTCCGGTTGGGCGAGGAACAGGCGGGTCATGTTATGATGACCGCACACCGCAAGGGCGTCTGCGTGGTTTCGGTCTACCCGAAAGATGTCGCGGAAACGAAAGCCGCCCGCGCGACCGAGGCTGGGCGGCTGAAGGGCTTCCCGCTCCAGTTCACCACGGAGCCCGATGACTAGCGCCGACGCCGACCACTTTCAGCGCACATCGATCGCGTAAGTTGCCTCGCGGCCCGTGCCGGATGCCGACAGAATCAGCACGCGCACATGATCAACGCCGAGGAAGCCCGACTGCGACTTATAAAACAGCTTTAAACCCGACAGGCGGCGGCGGTTGCAGACGTGGCGGACATTCGAGCGCGGAAAGACCATGAAGTCGCGCCCCTTGTCGGTCGTGATGGTTCCGCGACTCGGACCGTCGACCAGGCGAACCGTGGGTGTTCCGACCGACGTGCAGTCGGGATTGACGCTTGCGAAAAAGTCAATCTGGCGGTTCACACCCGATGGCACAGCCTTCATCTCGTCCGCAAAGGCCGGGGCTGCAACCAGCATACAAGCAAGCCCTATCGCGGCAGGCGGCAAATTCGTGAGGCTCATACGATCATCTCTCGCAACGACGCGTCCGACAGGAGCGACATTGCGAGGCTAGCCAATCGGGGTTGCGGCTTGGTTACCGCCCTGGCCAGTGGTCAGAGACATCAAGGGCCTTCACCCTAGCCTGGCGAGGCCTGCCGCCGAAACAACATCCGCATGTCGATTACATTTGGACATATTCAGGATGGGTTTCATCCACGGATCGTCATGGTACCGATGGCGATCCGGTTTACGTCTAAGCAGGACGTGGCGCGGCCAATGCCACCGTCAGTCGAGTTGGCGCATCAGTTCGAGAAAACGGTCCGGAACAGGCTGGTTTGCAACATCGTCGAAAACCGCGCGGAGTTGTGACCCGATGTAGGATTGTATGTCGACGGTCGGTACAGAAGCGCCATCCCGATCGCCTCCCTCTGGAGGAACGTCGACGGGATTTTGTGCTGCTTCATCGGGCGGGGATGTCACTTTAGTCGTCACGGTCGGGTCTTGACCTCCGTCCGATTTACTCATCCCGCTCTCCTTGCGATCCGGAGCTGGCTTGCTCCGTCATCGACGATACCGTAGATACCTAATGCCTGCGCTCGTGACACTTGACCGTCTCACGAGACCACCGCCGAGACACAACGCATCGGCGAAAATTAATGTTCCATAACGGAACTTTATTTTCCTTGGCCTGTTTTACAAAGCTATGCCAGGCGCCAAAATACTCAAGGATTACGGATGTCCATTTCGCAGGCGATTGCACCCCATCTTCCTCATCTTCGTCGGTTCGCGCGCGCTCTGACGGGGAGCCAACGGGGTGGCGATGCCTATGTGGTCGAGACGCTCGAAGCCATCGTCGCCGATCCTTCGAGCTTCGCCGCAAGCGCCGACATCCGCACCGATCTCTATAAGCTGTTTCTGACGCTCTGGGGTTCTGTCGCGATCAATGGACGGACCGATACGACAGCCAGCGCTGATCAGGGTGGTGTCACCCGGAGCCTCGAAGCCATCTCGCTTTGGCCGCGCGTCGCCCTGTTGCTGACGGCGCTCGAAGGGTTTGACATCAACGATCTATCGCGGACGTTGGAATGTTCCGTCGATGAGGCAAAGGCCTTAATCGAACGCGCTAATCATGAGATTGCACAGCAGCTTTCGACCGAAGTGCTGATCATCGAAGACGAGCCGCTGATCGCTCTGGACCTGCAAAACGTGGTTGAAGACCTCGGTCATCGGGTCGTCGATGTCGCGCGGACGCATCGAGAGGCGCTGGCGGCGATCCACGAGCACCGCCCCGGTCTCATCCTCGCGGATATTCAGCTGGCAGATGGCAGCTCCGGTCTTGAAGCCGTGAACGAGATTCTTGAATCGCTGGAAGTGCCGGTCATTTTCATCACGGCTTACCCCGAGCGTTTCTTGACCGGCGCGCCGCCCGAACCGGCATTCCTCATCGCCAAGCCATTCAGTGTCGAACAACTCCGGGCCGTCATCAGCCAGGTTCTGTTCTTCAACAAGACCGCTCATCGGCGTGGCGATACGGCCGCGGCGCAAGTATCGGCCTGAACCCGAGATCGACGAAATAAAAGGGGAGCGTCGCGGTTAGCGCGACGCTCCCTTTTTATTGATATGGGCCAGGCGCACGCGATTAAGTTGAACGGCGGCCTCGTTTCGACCGGACTCCCGCAAGAAATCCGCCTAACAGCGCGAGCGAAACCAGTTGCACAGGCCGCATTTGGCTGGCGATTGCGATCCCGGCTCTCAGACCGGCTTGTTCGCGCCGGAAACCCGCATCGCCCAAGGCCGACACCACGGCGTCGAGGCCAGATCGCATGGCCTGATCTGGATCATGGCTCTTAAGCTGAGCCGCAACGTCGTCCCGCACCTCGGCGGAGGCTGCCTCGACAGGCGGCTGTTGGCTGGCCGCCATCGCTCGCTGAGCCGCTTCGATGTCCTGCGTCGCAGCGATCGCGGGTGCCTTCTTGTCCTTGACGGTCGAGCTCGTCGACATGGTCATCATCACCACGATCCCGGCGATGCCGAGCACGAGGAAAAGCGCCGCCATCGCCAGAAGGGCTTCGATCGGTCCCATCAGACTGGCCAGATAGTCATAAAGGGCGATCAGGCCAAAGATCACCGCCACGATCAGCATGACCCCCGCAAACAAGGCCAAACCAGCCTTGGTCGCGACTGTTTTCACCGTGCTGGTTGCGGTTCTCATGACATCGCTGACAACCTCCTGGCTGCGCGCCTTCACCGTGGCGGCGGCTTGATCGACGGCGCGCCGCCCCATCTCGGTAACGTTGACTTCGGCCTGAGCGATCAGCCGGGAGATCGGGTTCGTCATCGACGCGAACGGCTCATTGCGCCGATCAGCAAGCCACCCACAATAGCGATCATGATGGCAGTCATCGGGTTGCGTTCAATGCGACTCTCAATCTCGTGACCGGCGCCGCGCACACGCTCTCCAACGTCGCTGGCCTGGCTCGTAAATCGGTCGGCCACGTCACTGGCGTGGCTGGTGAAACGATCCGCCACATCACTGGCTTGGCTGGTAAAGCGATCGGCTGTCGACGAAAACCGATCGCGAGCCCGGTCCATCGCACCCTTCACGCTGCTGCGCGTCGTATCGGCCTGATCGCTTGCGAGGTCCGAGACCAAATTGGTCAGCTTACGGACATCGTCGCGCAGCGCGGAAAAGTCCGAGCTCAAATCCCGTGCAACTTTCTCAAACCCACGATCAGCCATGATTGTCCCTCGACGATGATAAAGGAGGGCGACACCTGGTCCGCGAAAGACAGGGCCGCCAATTACGCTACTGCAACGCTCGAGCCGCAGGTGGGTTCCTGCTCCAGCCATATCGCTCGATGCTGGGGCCCGCTCCTATAAGCCAAAAACCCGCAACGGCCAGGGGCTGCCGTTGCGGGTTCTTGTGGCGGAGCAGAGAGATGGGAGGGGAGAGCACCACTCCGCTCACGCCCTTGTAAACGTGCTCGTCCCACCCTGGTTCCGTGCTCCCGGGCACCGAAATCCCGCCTGCGGACGCCTCAGCGTACGGCCCTTAGGTTGTGGACATCCTTTCGGGACTCTTTACCGATTCATGCGAATCCGCGACGGTCTTCCCGCGTGCCGTTCACGATCAGTTAGGGTTATAACGATGCTCGACGCTGATTCGTCGTCACTATTTCGACTGGTCCGGCTGCTCGGCGTCCCAGCGTCCGCGCCCCTGGCTTTGTCATCCCCGCATGCAGAGGACCTCGCATGTCTCTTCTCCCAATCGAAGTGAACCGCGCCGAGCATCCCGTCGACGTTGTCGAGCGGATTGCCTCGTTCCACGACTGGGCCTTCGACCGCGATGACGAAGATGAGATCTCGATCTCGGTACAGGGCGGTTTTTCCGATTATCACGTGGCCTTTACCTGGCTATCGGATCTCGAAGCTTTGCATGTCGGATGCGCTTTCGACATCAAGGTGCCGGATCGTCGACGGACCGCTATTCTCGGGTTGATTGCGCTGATCAACGAGCATCTGTGGATCGGTCACTTCGATCTCTGGAACAACGAAAACGTCGTTATGTTTCGGCATTCGATTTTGATGTCAGGCGGCGCCGACCCGGATGGGCGTCAATGCGAGGCGATTCTCAAGATGGCGGTCGAGACCTGCGATCGTTACTATCAGGCCTTCCAGTTCGTGATCTGGGCCGGCAAGACCGCCCGCGAAGCGCTCGATAGCGCGATGTTCGAGACCCAAGGCGAAGCATGAGCGACCTGCCACGATCGATCCTGCTGGCCGGGGCTGGCAAGATGGGCGGCGCCCTGCTCCGTGGATGGCTCGATCTTGGCGTCGCCGCTGACCAGATCGCAGTGAGCGACCCGCAGGCCTCGGACGACCTCCACCATCTCGCGAAGGAGCGCGGCTTCTCGCTCAACCCAGACCTCGCGACCCTGATGCCCCCGGAAATTCTGGTCCTGGCCGTCAAGCCGCAGATGTTCGGGACCGTCGCACCCCTCGTGGCCCATTTCGATTATTCAGCAACCGTGCTGGTCTCGGTCATGGCCGGAAAGACGATCGCGGACATGGCCCGACAGATCCCGGCCAAAGCCATCGTGCGGACGATTCCTAACACGCCGGCCGCGGTCGGGCATGGCATGACGGGCGCCTTCGCGAATGAGGCGGTGACACCGGCTCAGAAGCGCAGCGTTCACGCGCTTCTGGCGGCGGTCGGACAGGTCGAATGGCTCGATCGCGAAGATCTCATCGATGCCGTGACGGCCGTGTCCGGCTCCGGACCCGCTTATGTGTTTCTGCTGACCGAATGCTTGGCCGAGGCGGCCGAGGCGCTCGGCCTCGATGCGGCGTTGTCGGCGCGTCTCGCGCGCGCCACCGTGGAGGGTGCGGGGGCCTTGATGGCGGCGGAACCCACCGTTTCGGCAGAACAACTGCGCCGTAACGTGACCTCGCCGGCCGGCACGACGGCGGCGGCTCTCGACGTTTTTGCCACCGACGATGCACTTCGGTCGCTGGTCACGCGTGCCGTTGCGGCAGCGCGCGACCGAGCCGTCGCTCTGGGTGGCTAAGTCGCCCCTGATTAAGCCTGCGTCGACGCAGAGGTTGGCCAATGTAGCACCGTCCTCTAGAATGAGAGGAGATCGACGGAGGTACTGATGGCTGAGAATAATGATGCCGGCGCGTTCAACCAGAGCGACAATCCCGCGCCATCTCCGATCGGCGTCCATGATGAGCCGCCGAAGGCCAAGCTGCCGTCGACCAAGGATCGCATCATCGAAGCCATGATGGAATTGGCGGCGGAGCGCGATTGGAGCGACTTCGGCATTACCGACATTGCCACCCGCGCCAGTGTCTCGCTTGCGGATTTCCGCGATGCCTTTCCGTCCAAGGGGGCTGCGCTTGCCGGCTTCTCCCGCAAGATCGACCGGATCGTGCTGGACGGGACGACCACGGATCTCGACGAGGAAACCGCCAAGGATCGGCTGTTCGACGTGCTGATGCGCCGTCTCGACGCCATGGCGCCGTATCGGCTCGGCCTCGAAAGCGTGGCCGAGTGGGTCCGGAGTGACGGGCTTGCGGCCGCCGCGCTCAATCAGGTGGCGCTGAACTCCATGCGGTTCATGCTCGAAGCGGCTGGCATCGACAGCGAAGGCCGGACCGGGGCCGTGAAGCTCCAGGGGCTGGTGGTCGCCTGGGCCCGCATCCTCAATATCTGGCTCAACGACGACGAAACCGGGATGGCTAAGACCATGGCGGCCCTCGATCGTGAACTCCAGCGCGGCGAGATGCTGAGCGCACGGGTGGACGACCTCGATCGTCTTGCTTCTCCCTTGCGGCTTCTCGGGCGCGCCGTGATGGACACGCGTCGGCGCATGAAGGAGCGCAAGCGAGACACATCCTCCACGTCGCGTCGCGATGCGGAATTCGACGCGATCGACCCGGAGATCTAGGCGCGTGGGCGAACCCACCCCACCGGGCGCTACAATCTCCTACAACGACTTTCTGACGGCGGATATCCGGGTCGGCACGGTCGTCAAGGCCGAGCCGTTTCCGCAGGCCCGCAAACCCGCCTTCAAGCTGCAAATCGATTTCGGTGAGCCGATCGGCGTCAAAAAGTCGTCGGCACAGATCACGGCGCATTATCGTCTTGAGGATCTGATCGGGCGGCAGGTTGCGGCGGTCGTCAATTTTCCGCCGCGTCAGATCGGCCCCTTCATGTCGGAGGTGCTGACCTTGGGGTTTCCGGATGCGACCGGAGAGGTGGTGCTGATCGGCCCCTCGTTGCCGGTCCCAAACGGCGGTCGCCTGTTCTGACGACCGGCCGCCTCGCCCGTGCTACTCGGCCGCTGCTTCCAATTCGGCGACAGCGGCCGTGCCTTCCGCAGCCGGATGTTGCAGAACGTGTTTCAGACGCTCGGCATCCAACTCGCCTTCCCAGCGGCTGATCACAACTGTCGCGACGCCGTTGCCGATCAAATTGGTCAGGGCTCGGCATTCGCTCATGAATTTATCGATCCCGACCAGAACCGCCAGCGACTGGATGGGAATGTCGGGCACGATCGCCAGCGTCGCCGCGAGCGTGATGAACCCGGCGCCCGTGACGCCCGACGCTCCCTTCGAGGTCAGCGCCGCCACCGCGATGATACCGAGTTCCTGCCCAAAGCTCAGCGGCGTATTCGTGGCCTGCGCCAGAAACAGGATCGAAAGCGTCATGTAGATGTTGGTGCCGTCGAGATTGAAGCTATATCCGGTGGGGATCACCAGACCGACGACCGACTTCGATGCGCCGAGCCGCTGCATCTTCTGGATCATGTGCGGCAGCACGGTCTCGGACGAACTGGTGCCGAGCACAATCAGCAATTCGTCCTTGATATAGAGGATGAAACGCAGAATCGAGAAGCCGCAGAGATAGGCGACAGCTCCCAGGACGACCAAGATGAAGACCGCGCTGGTGAGATAAAACGTGACGATCAGGAAACCGAGCCTGACCAGGGCGCCTGCCCCGAAAGCCCCGATCGTGAAGGCCATCGCGCCGAAAGCGCCGATCGGCGCGACCCGCACGATGATGCCGATGATCCGAAAAAACATCTGGCCAGCCGCGTCGATGGCCCCAGCGATCCGCTCCCCGGTCTCGCCCATATGAGAAATCGCGACACCGCTGAGGATCGCGACGAGGAGAACCTGGAGAAGATCACCACGCGCCAGCGCATCGAAGAAGCTGGTCGGGATGATGCCGAGCAGATGCGCCGTGATATTGTCTTGCTTGGCGGCCGTCACAAAGGTCGAGATCGATTGTGCGTTGAGCTTGGCCGGGTCGATATCGAACCCACGTCCTGGCTGCAGCAGCTCGGCCACCGCGATCCCCAGAACCAGGGCGATCGTCGACACGACCTCGAAATACAGCAGGGCCTTGAGCCCGACGCGCCCGACGCGGCCAAGATCGCCCATCGTGGCGATGCCATGCACCACGGTGCAGAAGATGACTGGCGCGATCATCATGCGGATCAACGCCACAAAGGCATCGCCAAGCGGCTTCATGGCGGCGCCGGTTTGCGGGGCCAGCACGCCCAAAGCGATCCCGAGCGCGATGGCGATCAACACTTGGATGTAGAGGATCATATACCAGGGCTTGGCGATCCGTTCCGGACCGGTCCGCCTTGCGCTGACTGAAGCATCCATTCTCGTGTTCCCACCCACGCGTCGCGTCTATTTCTTTTGGCTCATTCGATCATGATGGGAAGGGGTTCGCCAGCCTTTTCGCTTGTTTTCGCCTGCCCGCGGAGGGGGCGCTGCTGCATCAGCGCGAGCCAGAGCAAGGCGAGGATCAGGCTGATGTCGGCTGCCGCGAAGACGACCTGAAAGGTGCGCGAGAGTTGAGCGAGATCGGCTGCCGCCAACGGGCTGCTGTTCCCGATCCCGATTGCCTTGACGCCACCGCCCCCGATCACGATCGTCCCGAAGACAGCGACGATCAACGCGCCTCCAAGCGAGCGGAAAAAGTTCATGGTCGCGGTTGCGGTACCGAGTTGGTGATGCGCCACCGCGTTCTGGATCGCGATGGTGGCGAGCGGCAGGATCGTGCCGAGGCCCAGGCTGATCAGCAACAGCATCACTTCCAGCGCCGCCAGCGGCAGAGCCGGAGCCGCCAGCGCCAAGACCGCACATGTGACGACGCTGATCACCATGCCGAGCAACGGCAGCCGCTTATAATGCGTGAAATACATCATCGACCGACCCGAGATGGTGGCGCCTGCGACCGTCCCGATCATCAGCGGAACGAGTGCGATGCCGGATTGACTGGCCGTGAGGCCCAGCACGCCCTCTAGATAGATCGGAACGTAGATCGTGAGCCCGATGAACGTGCCCATGGCGAAGCACGCCGCCAGCGTCCCTGTAGCCACAACCTGATCGCCGAGCACGGCGAGCGGGATGAGCGGTTCGCGCGCCATCCGGAGACGAACCACGAAGCCGGCCCAGGCAACGATCGAAAGGCCCAACAGGGTGAGCACGCGCGGTGATCCCCACGGATAGCGGATGCCGCCCCAACTGAGCGCCAGCAAGAGACTGACGGTTGCGACAACGAGGATCGCGGCGCCGAGAAAGTCGATCGAGTGGCGCCTCTCATGCCGAGGTAGAAGCCGCAGCTTGCCGTTCGTCATCAGAAAAGCCGCTAGACCGATCGGCAGGTTGATCCAGAAGATGAGCGACCAGTGAAAGTGTTCAGCGAAAAAGCCGCCGAGCAGCGGCCCTGCCAGCGACGACAAAGCGAACACGCTGGCGATGAAGACCTGATATCGCGCTCTCTCGCGTGGTGACAGAATATCGCCCAAGATGGTTTGCGCTAGCGATATCAAACCGCCGCCACCGAGACCCTGAACGCCGCGCGCGAGCGCAAGCGCCACCATGGTCGGCGCGAGCGCACAGGCGAGCGAGCCTATGATGAACAAGATGATGGCGATCAACAGCGCGATACGACGACCGTGGATATCGCTGAACTTGCCGTAGAGCGGCGTGACGGCCGTGGAGGCAAGCAGATAGGCCGTGACGATCCAGGGCAGATTCTCAGCGTCGCCCAATTCTCGTCCGATGGTGGGCATCGCTGTCGCCACGATCGTCTGGTCGAGTGCAGCCAGGAGCATGGCCATCATAAGCCCGATAATGATCGATCGGATCTCGTCGGGCTTCAGAGCGGGGCGTGGAGGAAACGCTGAATCGGTCATCGGTTGCCGTGCGGCCTTTGCTTGTGGAACCGGATTATCGAAGCTGGCATTCGTCTTTGACGGTCGTTGGGCACGGGGGCTTCAGGCGATCCCGGACAGGTTCAGAATGGAACCATTCGGGCCAGTAGTCGTTCCGAATCAAGGCGTGTAAAAGGTGGCAATCGCCGGACATCAAGCCGGATTGAATGCTAGTCGAGCGCGATCGTCGGGAGTTCCGGATCGTGCCGCCCCTGCGTGGTCAGATAGGCATCCTCATGTCCTTTGCGTCAGTTCAACACCTTAGCGCGAAGGGAAGCGTTCGAGACAAGGCCCGCCTCGTGCAAACGGGTTCGAACGAGGTCGGGATTGCATGTCCAGGTGGCACGACGGCAGCGGCATCGGACTTATCCCGTCGCCGTTTCCTAGGTCGGCAATGACGGCGCGTACTCGAGAGGATCAGATCCAGGTCGCGGATGCCAATCGCATGTCGAGCGATCAATCGAAAACGGCGTTGAACGATAAAGAGCGTCTTGAGTTCGCGCTGGACGCGACCGCAACAGGATTTTGGAGTTACGATCGCTCGACCGACACCTTTGATGTCGACCGTCGGATGCAGGCCCTCTTGGGAATGACCGGTAAAGCCTCGGTCACGAAAAACGAATGGCTTGAGGCCTTGTCGCCGACGGATGCTCTGGTGTTCTCTGCTTTTCTGAACGCGGCCTCGCGGGGAGAAGCGTCGTCGGATGATCTGGAGCTTCGGTTCCGTCGCTTCGATATGGGGCCAGAGCGTTGGCTAGCCTTACGGGCCAAGTCGATGCCAGAACAGGATGGTGCTGAGATCGTCGGCACCGCTCGCGACATCTCGGACGTGCGGTTGCACCACGAACAGGTGCATGTCCTCATGCGCGAGGTCACGCATCGATCTAAAAACCTGCTGGCGATCATTCAGGCGATGGCGCGACAGACCGTGAAGGACAGCTTGACGGCGGCCGACTTCGAACGTCGCTTTTCCGCGCGCCTTCGTGGCCTGTCGTTTTCGCACGAAATTCTAGCGGCGCAGGATTGGCGCGGCGCCTCGTTGATCGATCTCGCACATGGGCATCTCAGCGCCATGATCGAACAGCATGGAGAGCGCGTGAGCATCACGGGTCCGGCGATCTTCATTCGCCCCGAGGCGGCTCAGAATATCGGGCTTGCGCTCAATGAATTGACCAGCAACGCGATGCGGTTCGGCGCCTTGTCGGGACCTGCGGGCCGGGTCGCGGTCGAATGGAGCCTCGAAGCCGACCAATCGGGCGAACCGCGGTGGCTGCATGTGCTCTGGAACGAATTCGGCGGCCTTGCGATCGAACCCCCGCTGCGTCAGGGGTTTGGGCATAAGGTCATGGAGCGCGTCGTGGCCCGCGCGCTGGATGGTATCGCGAACATGACATTTGCGCCCACCGGGCTGCAATGGTCCCTACGGATCCCACTTCACCACCTGATGATCGAGGACGACGTCTAGGGGCGAACGCGACGTCGCGCGCCACGCGCGTCGGATTGTCAAACGCAATCGAGGCCGCATTCGCGACCTCGATTGGTTATCCCGCTGAACTCAGGCGATCAGGCGTTTGGATCTTTCGACCGCTCGGCGCGCTTGCGCTCGTTCGGATCGAGCTTGATCTTGCGAAGACGGATCGACTTCGGCGTCACCTCGACGAGCTCATCGTCTTCGATATAGGCCAGAGCCTTTTCCAGCGTCATGCGGATCGGCGGGGTAAGCCGAACCGCTTCGTCCTTGCCGGCGGCCCGGACGTTGGTCAGCTTCTTGCCCTTGAGCACATTGACCTCGAGGTCGTTCTCACGGGTGTGCTCGCCGATGATCATGCCCTGATAGACCTTCCAGCCGGGCTCGATCATCATCGGCCCGCGATCCTCGAGGTTCCACATCGCGTAAGCGACCGCTTCACCGGAGTCGGTCGACAGCAGAACGCCGTTGCGACGGCCCATGATGCCGCCCTTCCAAGGCGCGTAATTATAGAACAGGCGGTTCATGATCGCCGTGCCCTTGGTGTCGGTCATCAATTCGCTCTGATAGCCGATCAGTCCGCGCGTCGGCGCGTGGAACACCAGCCGAAGACGATTGCCGCCCGACGGTCGCATCTCGATCATGTCGGCCTTGCGCTCCGACATTTTCTGCACAACGACGCCCGAATGCTCCTCGTCGACGTCGATCACGACCTCTTCGATCGGCTCCATTCGCTCGCCGCTGTCCTCGTCGGTGCGGAACACCACGCGCGGACGCGACACGCCGATTTCAAAGCCTTCGCGGCGCATCGTCTCGATCAGGATCGCAAGCTGCAATTCGCCGCGACCCGACACGACATAGCTGTCGACATCCGGCGAATCGGTGATTTTGAGCGCAACGTTGCCTTCGGCTTCCTTGTGAAGCCGATCGCGGATCACGCGGCTGGTGACCTTGTCGCCTTCGGTCCCTGCCAGCGGGCTGTCGTTCACCAAAAACGTCATCGACAACGTCGGCGGGTCGATCGGTTGAGCGTGCAGCGCCTCCGTCACTTCGGGAGCACAGAGCGTATCGGCGACGTTGAACTTCGTCAGGCCCGCGATCGCCACGATGTCACCGGCTTCCGCCACATCGATCGGCGCCCGCTCGATGCCCCGGAAAGCAAGGATCTTGGAGACGCGACCCGTCTCGATCACGGCGCCCGAGGCGTCGAGAACCTTGACCGACTGGTTGGGCTTCACCGAACCGGCGAAAACACGACCCGTGATGACGCGGCCGAGATAGGGATTGGCTTCCAGCAGCGTCCCCAGCATGCGGAACGCGCCTTCTTCGATCTTCGGCGGCGGTACATGCTTGAGCACGAGCTCGAACAGAGGCGTCATGCCGTCCTGCGGCCCGTCCGGGCTATTCGCCATCCAGCCGTTGCGGCCCGACCCGTAGAGGATCGGGAAATCGAGCTGGTCGTCGGTAGCGTCGAGCGCCGCGAACAGGTCGAACACCTCGTTGACGACCTCGGTTACCCGCGCGTCCGGCCGATCCACCTTGTTGATCGCGACGATCGGGCGAAGGCCGAGCTTCAGCGCCTTACCAACCACGAATTTCGTCTGCGGCATCGGGCCTTCGGCCGCATCGACCAGCACGATCACGCCGTCGACCATGCTGAGGATACGCTCGACCTCGCCGCCGAAGTCCGCGTGGCCCGGCGTGTCGACGATATTGATGCGCGACTCATGCCACATCACCGACGTGGCCTTCGCCAGGATCGTGATGCCACGCTCTTTTTCGAGATCGTTGGAGTCCATCACGCGCTCGGCAACCCGCTGGTTGTCACGGAATGAGCCGGATTGCTGAAGAAGCTTGTCCACGAGCGTCGTCTTGCCGTGGTCGACGTGGGCGATGATGGCGATATTGCGCAGGTTCATGATTCAAATCTTGATGTCGAGTGAGAGCGCGCGCACGGTTGACGCACCCGAAGGGTCTTTTGGGCGGAAACAAAACAGGCATCGGCCCGCAGACGCTTCTCGCAAATGCGAAAGTGTCCTAGCCGACACAGCAGGATTTGCAACCTCGATCGCGCGAACGGGGCTCAAACGACGCCGAAAGCGTCGAATTTAGCTCTCTTTCGCTGACATCCGGCGTTGTCCCAAGCCGTGCAGGTGGAGACCAAGAGCCGCGACCACAAGAGCCATCCCGAACCAGCAAACCGCCGGCCAGCCACCCTGATGCCAGCAAATCGTTGCGCCGGCGGACCCTGCGGCACCGCCCAGGAACATTCCGCCGACCAGGATGGTGTTCAGCCGATTGCGCGCATCCGGCCGGAGCGAATAGACGATATGTTGGTTCGACACCAAGGCGCCCTGCTCACCGATATCGAGCAAAAGGACACCGACGATCAATCCAGCAATGGATCCCCACAGGCCAAACACGGCCCATGAGAGCACCATCACGACGATCCCGAGCCCGATGGCGACATGTGGCCCCCGACGATCCGCCATCCGGCCTGCGACAGGCGCGATCAACACGCCAATCGCGCCGACGAGGCCGAACAAACCGGCGACATCGGCCCCCATCTGATACGGCGGCTGTTCGAGCCGAAGCGCCAGAATGGTCCAGAACACGCTGAACGAGGCGAACAGAAGGGTCTGGATCGCCGTCGCGCGACCCAAGTCCCCCTCGGTCCGCAGCAATCCCCATAAGGAGCCCAGCAGCGTCACGTAGGAGTCCTTGGTCTTTGGCGCACCACGCGGCAGCACCGCCGCCAGCAGTCCAGTGACGGCCAGCATGATGCCGATGGCGACGACGAACATCATGCGCCATCCAAACCAGTGCCCGATGAAGCCCGCGAGGGTCCGGCCCGAAAGAATGCCGCAGAGCAAGCCGCTCATGACCGTGCCGATCACGACGCCGCGCTTGTCCGGCTCGGCAAGCTCCGCCGCGAAGGGGACGATTTGTTGCGCCATCGTGGCGAAGATACCCACCAGAATGGAACCGGCCACCATCAAGGCAGGGGTCGGGGCGATCGCAACGACCAGCAGCGCGAGGCACAGCACGGCGGACTGCACGAGGATAAGGCGACGTCGCTCGACGCGGTCGCCGAGCGGGACCAAAAGAAAAATCCCCGCAGCGTAACCGAGTTGAGTCGCGGTCGGTACGAAGCCCACGAGGCCCTCTTGCCCCGGAAAGTCATGCTCCATCACGCCGAGCAACGGCTGATTGTAATAAATGTTGGCAACCGCCGCACCGCAGGCAAGCGCCATGACGAACGTCAAGGTGCGGCTCAGGCCCGCCCCTGCCTGAAGGGCGCCGCGCGGTTGCTGGTTCATGGTCTGCCGATCTCACGACGATCTGGAAAGCCGATGGCTTACATGCATTCGCGGCCAAGAACCAATGTCGGAACGCACCAGCAGCTATTCGAATGATCGATCGAGCTTCGGGCGTGGCTGCGCCGGTGCGACGCTTCGATCGTCAATGCGACGTCGGGGTGCCGGCCTTCGGATGAAACAGACGATTGACCGCATCGGCCGTGAGGCTGCCGGCCGATTCGGCTTCCGCGGCGCTCTGAACGTGGAAAATGAACTTTCCGTTCCGATCATAGACGTTGCCGTTCCGGCAGGTCCCGATCTTCTGCTCGGATGCGTCATAGACGTCGCCGTCTTTCACGCGCGCCACAATGGCGCCTTCGCTGTCCAAAATGCGGTCGATCATGAGATCCTCCCCAGGGCACGGTTTGCCGGCGACATGATGGAGCTGTTGGCCGAGCCCTCCCCCATAGACTCAGGAGGAACGCCCCCGCTTGTCAATCGACAATCGCGATCGGGGCCGAAGAAGGATTGACGACCTTGCGGCCATCATCGACGCGGTTGCCGATCCGGCGCCCAAGCGCGCGCCTTGCAAGAAACGCAGGGCTTCCAAGAAGCGGCACAGACGTTGCGCCTCGCCAACGACCCTCTCACCGACCCGCCCGCTCGGCTTGCTGCGCGGGAGCGAACCGCCTAGGATCGACGGTCATAGTCGCAACATCGACGACGCGAGGCCGCTGATCGATCGAGCACGGCAGCGAAAGACGGCGGAAGTCAAGACGAATGACAGTCGAACAGGACGAACCGAGGCCGGTGCGGTTGAGCGCGGCAGCGGCTGAACGCGAGGCGCGCCGGACCGTCGAGCGCGAGGCGCGCTTGGCCGAGGCGTTGCGCGAAAACCTGAAACGTCGCAAGGCGCAAGCGCGAACCCGCAGCGCCAACGACATCTAAGCGCCCCCTTTTTAGGCCCGGTCACTCGAGGCGCCCCGCCAAGCGACGTGATGTCGGACGGGGCCGGACCGACAGCCAGACATCAAGCGAGGAACAATGGATCGAATTCGCATCGTTGGCGGTCACCAGTTGAACGGCAGCATCCAGATCTCCGGAGCCAAGAACGCCGCGCTTCCTCTGATGATCGCGAGCCTGCTGACCGACGAAGCTCTGACGTTGGAAAATCTCCCGCGCCTCGCCGACGTCAGCATGCTGGTCCGCATCCTCGGCAACCATGGCGTCGATTATTCGATCAACGGCAAACGGCCAGGCGAGGCCGCCATTGCGGGACAGACCGTCCATCTCAGAGCGGAGCGGGTCGTCGACACAACCGCACCTTACGACCTTGTCTCCAAGATGCGGGCGAGCTTCTGGGTCGTGGCACCGCTGCTGGCCCGCATGGGCGAAGCGCGCGTATCGCTGCCCGGCGGCTGCGCCATCGGCACTCGCCCGGTCGACCTGCTACTGATGGCTCTGGAGCGGCTCGGCGCCGATATCGAGATCGAGAACGGCTACGTCATCGCGAAGGCGCCACATGGCCTCAAGGGTGCCGAGATCGAATTTCCAAAGGTCACGGTCGGCGGCACGCATACGGCCCTGATGGCGGCGGTGCTGGCGCATGGCAAGACGGTGCTGATCAACCCGGCGCGTGAGCCGGAAGTCGTCGATCTCGCCGAATGTCTGATCAAAATGGGCGCCAAGATCAAGGGCGCCGGAACCTCGGTCATCGAGATCGACGGTGTCGCAAAGCTCGGAGGTGCTCGCCACGCGGTGCTGCCCGACCGGATCGAAACCGGCACCTATGCGATGGCGGTGGCCATGACGGGTGGCGACGTCATGCTGCAAGGCGCGCGTCCGGAATTGCTGCAAGGCGCTCTCGACTCGTTGGTTCAGGCCGGCGCCAAGGTGTCGGCCACCAACGAGGGCCTCCGCATCCAGCGAAACGGCGCTGGCATTTCGCCCGTCGACATCACGACCGAGCCGTTTCCCGGCTTTCCGACCGATCTGCAAGCCCAGTTCATGGCTCTGATGACGCGTGCCGGCGGCTCGTCCCGGATCCGCGAGACGATCTTCGAAAATCGGTTCATGCATGTCAGTGAATTGAGCCGCCTCGGCGCGCGCATTCGGCTCGAGGGCGATGCGGCGATCGTCGATGGCGTCGACAAGCTGAATGGCGCACAGGTGATGGCGACGGATCTGCGCGCCTCGGTGTCGCTGGTGATCGCTGCGCTTGCGGCAGAGGGAGAGACGACGGTCAGCCGCGTCTACCACCTCGATCGCGGCTTCGAGCATCTCGAGCACAAACTCGGTCAATGCGGCGCGCACATCGAGCGGCTCTCCAACCCGGGCTGACGCGCTTTGGCGCGGCGGTCTTGAAACCGAGATGCGATCCGCTCATTCATTGTCGCGCGGGCACATGGCCGGCGCGAGGGGGACGGGACCGCGATGACCAATCGACCAGACGCCACGACAGAGACCGCAACCGACGCTGACGAACACCTGCGGCTGGTGGTGGTCGACGCGGACGATCTCGCGGTCGTGTCGGCCCACATGCAGGGTGCCGACGTGAAGATCGGCGACATGACCTACCTGCCGCGAACGAAACGCTTCGCCATGGTCATGTCGCGTTTCGATTGGGCTCGCGCGATCGAGGGTCCCCTGGAGCGCTGCGTCGCGGGGTTGCATTTCGAGCGTGTCCTGCATGTGTCGCAATCGGGGCTGGACCGTTCCGATGCCGACCGGAACGAGCGGTTGCTGGCGATCTCGTTCATTGCTGATGACGCACCCTCCGGCACGGTGCTGCTCGCTTTTGCAGGCGGCGGTCTGGTGCGCCTGACGGTTGAATGCCTCGAGGCGGAAACGCGCGACATGGGCCCACGGTGGACCGTGACCTCACGACCCGACACGTCGCTTCCGGCAGCCATATCTCAGAGCTAGTCCAGCACATCACCCTGCCGGACGGCATCCTTGCGCCACAAGGCGCCAGCAACCAAAGAGGCACGATGCCTGTTCGTCTCGACCGCCGCGACTCCGACTTCGAACAGCAATTCGCAGCCCTGCTGGCGTCGAAACGCGAGGTCGCCCAGGATGTCGACACTGCCGTGGCCGCCATCATCGCCGACGTGATCGCACGGGGCGATGCGGCGTTGCACGACCTGTCGCAACGCTTCGATGGTCTCGATCTCGGTCTGGTCGGATTGCGCGTCTCCGAACAGGAACTCGACGCGGCGACCGAAGCCGCGCCAGCGGACGCCATGTCGGCCCTCAAGGTCGCGCATGAGCGCATCACAGCGTTCCACGACCGGCAAAGGCCGATCGATCATCACTTTACCGACGCACTCGGCGTCGAGCTCGGTTGGCGCTGGACCGCCATCGAGGCGGTCGGGCTTTATGTGCCGGGCGGCACGGCGAGCTATCCGTCCTCCGTTCTGATGAATGCGGTTCCGGCGAAGGTGGCCGGTTGCCCACGTCTCGTCATGGTGGTGCCGGCCCTGCGGGGCGTCATCAACCCGTTGGTTTTGGCGGCAGCCCGCCTCGCCGGGGTCGATGAGGTTTACCGGATCGGCGGCGCGCAGGCGGTGGCGGCGCTGGCCTTCGGAACCGCCACCATCGCACCCGTCGCCAAAATCGTCGGCCCTGGGAATGCCTATGTGGCGGCCGCTAAACGACGTGTCTTCGGCACGGTCGGCATCGACATGATCGCAGGCCCCTCGGAGGTCCTCATCCTGGCGGACGCAACCGCAAACCCCGCCTGGATCGCCGCCGACCTTTTGGCGCAAGCCGAGCACGATGCGTCGGCACAATCGATCCTCATCACCGACGATCAGGCGCTCGCGGACGCGGTCGCGCGGGCGGTGTCGGACCAGTTGAAGACGCTGCCGCGTGTCGCCATCGCGACGGCGAGCTGGGAGGATTTTGGCGCCATTGTAGTGGTCCCGAGCCTGCGATCGGCAATCGACCTTGTCGACCGGATCGCACCGGAACATCTCGAGATCATGGCCGAGGATGCCGACAGCCTGACGGAACGCGTCCGCAATGCGGGAGCCATCTTCGTCGGCGGCCACACACCCGAGGCGATCGGCGATTATGTCGGCGGGTCGAACCACGTTCTGCCGACAGCCCGCTCGGCACGGTTCTCCTCCGGTCTAGGTGTGCTCGATTTTATGAAGCGGACCTCGATCCTGCGCTGCGATTCCGCCTCTTTGGCCCAGCTTGCAGCACCTGCCATCGCGCTGGCGAAGGCGGAGGGCCTCGAGGCTCATGCGCGGTCGGTGTCGATCCGCACCAATTCGGCCTGACCCATGGACCAATCGGATCCGGCGCGATGCCGCCTGATGGCGGTCGATCTCGACGACGGGACGATCGGTCGTGGCACGCCGGATCAAGAGCACGAACGCCGGATCGCAATCTTCGACCTCGTGGAAAATAATCGGTTTGTGCTTCCCGGCCACGATGGTGGGCCCTACCGGCTCGGGATCGCGCTGAAAGGCACCAAGCTCGCGCTCGATATCCGCACCGAGGATGATGCGCCGGTGGTGCTGCACATGTTGTCGCTGGCGCCGTTCCGGTCGTTGTTGAAGGATTATTTCTTCCTCTGCGAGCGTTATTATTCAGCCATCCGGACCGCGACCCCAAGCCAGATCGAGGCGATCGACATGGGCCGCCGCGGCCTCCACAATGAGGCTGCCGAATTATTGGCACAGCGCCTGCACGGCAAGATCGTCGCGGATTTCGAGACGATGCGGCGGCTATTCACGCTTGTGACGGCGCTGCATTGGAAAGGGTGAGCGGCATGCCGCAAACCCAAGCAAAAGGCTGAGCGGCATGCCGCGGAGCCCAGACGATCCGATGAACGACACGCCGCGAAGCTCGGTTCAATCCGTGCTGTTCGCCTGTTCGGAAAATGCCGTTCGCTCCCCGATCGCCGAAGCGCTTGCCCGGCGACTGATCGGACACTCCACCCACCTCATTTCGGCAGGGGTCCGCCGGGGCGACGCCAATCCCTTCACGCTCGAAACGCTGGCCGAGATCGGCATCGATCTGTCGCGACACCGTCCGCGCACGTTCGAGGATTTGGATGAATCCAGCTTCGACTTGATCATCACGCTGTCGCCAGAGGCGCATCATCGAGCGCTTGAGTTCACCCGCACGATGGCGGTCGAGGTGATCTATTGGCCGACCTTCGACCCAACGGCCGTCGAGGGCTCACGCAGCGCCATGTCGAGCGCGTTTCGCCTGGTGCGCGACACGCTTGCGAAACGCATCGACCTCTACTTCCGCGGGATGGTTGCGGCACCCTCCTGATCGTGATGCTTGATCGTGGATCAGACTTTTCGCGGCAGGTCGCACCTTTGCGACCGCTTGATCGTTGAAACCCAAGCGGAAAGATCAACATTCTGCTCGCACGGACCAACCACGTGGCCCATTAGGTACATTGATGATCGCAAAGTCCAAGGCTCGAGTCTCGACCGGTGTTTCCGGGCTCGACAACATCCTCGGCGGCGGGTTGACGCCGGATCGGCTCTATCTCGTTGAAGGGACACCCGGCACCGGCAAGACGACGTTGGCGCTTCAGTTTCTCATGGAAGGTATCCGACAGGGGGAGTCAGGCCTTTACATCACCCTGTCTGAAACCGAGGAGGAATTGCGGGCTGGAGCCGCCACGCATGGATGGACTCTCGACGGCGTCACGGTCTCTGAACTCGTCACGGAGGATGGCCTCGATCCCAACCAGGAGCAATCGATCCTGCATTCGTCGGAGATTGAGCTTGGGGAGACGACGGGACGGCTGATCGATCTCGTCACCACGTTAGAGCCGCGTCGCATCGTCTTCGATAGCCTCTCCGAGTTCCGCCTTCTGGCGCAAAATCCATTGCGATATCGACGCCAAATCTTGGCCCTCAAACAATTCTTCGCCAACCGTAAGTGTATCGTTATCCTGCTTGACGACCGGACATTGGAACCGACGGACCTACAGCTGCACAGCATCGCTCATGGCGTTATCCGGCTCGAGCAACACGCTCAGGAATATGGCAGCGAGCGGCGCCGTCTGCAGATCATCAAGATGCGCGGCACAAAATTTCGTGGCGGCTTCCACGATCTCAACATCGAGACAGGCGGCATCGTAGTCTTTCCGCGTCTGATTGCGTCGGAACATCATGCGGATTTTGTCGCCGCTCCGCTCGGAACCGGGTCGAGCCAGCTCGATGCATTGCTGGGCGGCGGCTTGCTGCCCGGCACCAACGCGCTGTTCAGTGGTCCCTCGGGTGTCGGCAAGACCTCGACGGCCGTGAGTTGCATGATGGCGGCGATCCGCAGCGGCAAACAGGGGGTCTACTACCTTTTTGACGAGGGACGGGCGACCCTGCTGGAACGTGCCGCCCACCTCGGTATGGATCTTGGCACCGCGATCGAAGCCGGCAAGGTAGACCTGCGTCAGATCGATCCGGCCGAGTTGTCGCCGGGCGAATTCGCCAATCACGTGAGGCGCGCGGTCGAGGAGGATGGTGCCAACTTCGTCGTGATCGACAGCCTCAATGCCTACCTGCACGCGATGCCGGGTCAGAAATTCCTGCTGCTGCAAATGCATGAGTTGCTGACCTACCTAAATCAGCTGGGCGTCGTCACGATCTTGATCCTCGGCCAGCATGGTATCGTGGGCGACGTCCGAAGCGACGTGGATCTCAGCTATCTCAGCGATACGATCATGCTGTTCCGCTTTTTCGAAGCGCAGGGCGAGGTTCGCAAGGCGGTGGCCGTGGTCAAGAGCCGGGCCGCCAAGCATGAGCGAACCATCCGCGAGTTCAGGCTCACGTCGACCGGGCTCGAGGTCGGCAAAGCCTTGCGGGACTTCGAAGGCGTGCTGTCCGGCCTGCCGAGCTATCGCGGCGAGCAGCCGATGCTGGGGCAAGAACCAAGCGTCGAGGCCTGAGATGAATCGCCGGATGCTCATCCTGGCGCCGCGCGGTCGGGATGCTCAAGTCATCGAGCAGGTTCTCGGCAAAGCCAACGTGCGATGCGTCGTCCTTCCCGATGCGCGGAGCCTGTCGCAGGAACTCGAACGCGGTGCCGGCGCTGCCGTCATCACCGAAGAAGCGCTCTCGGACTCCGACGTCCGTGTCTTGCGACGCTGGCTCGATGCACAGCCCACATGGGCCGACTTCCCGTTCATTATGCTGACCCTGCCACGCACCAGTCAAAAAGGCATGGTGCGGCATGATCTTGTCGAAGCTCTCGGCAACGTCGTCCTGCTCGAACGGCCCATCAATGCCGAAACCTTGACCAGCGCCGCAGCGTCGGCGCTTCGCGCGCGGGACCGGCAATACGACGCTCGTATTCACTGGCTCGACCGCGAAAATGACGACAAGCAGCTTCGCATGGCGCTGATGGCCGGCAATCTCGGATCGTGGAGTCTGCATCCTGTCAGCAAGGCGCTGGTGGCGTCGGACCGGTTCAAGGCGCATTTTGGTCGCGAAGCCAACCGGGACTTCACCTATGAGGATCTGCTGGCATCCGTCCATCCCGACGATCACGAGAAACAGCGAGCGGCTGCCGAAGCCACCTTCACGCGCCAGGAGGATTACAAAATCGAGCATCGGGTTGTCTGGCCCGACGGCACGATCCATTGGATCCAGGTTAGCGGACGAACCGTCTATGGCGACAACGGAAGGCCCACAACGATCAGTGGCGTGTCGTTGGACGTGACCGAACGTCGGCGGTCGGAAGATGTGCTTCAGCATCGCGTCGGCGAGGCGGTCGCCGAAAGCCAGCGCGCTCAAGCGGCGCTGGTCCAGGCGCAGAAGATGGAAGCCGTGGGCCAACTCACCGGAGGAATCGCGCATGACTTCAACAATCTCCTGACCGCGATCGTTGGAAACATCGATCTGATCAGCCGACGCACGGATGACGACCGCATCAAGACCATGGCCGGCCGCGCCAAACACGCCTCCGACCGCGCCGCCAAGCTCACCAGCCAATTGCTCGCCTTTTCGCGGAGCCAGAAGCTGGACCTCCGACCGGTCAATATCGACGCTTTGATCGGCGGCATGGGCGATCTCGTTTCGCGATCGATCGGGCCGACCGTCGCGGTCAAGACCGAGCTCGGCGCCGCCGGGCGTCTGGCCATGGCGGACGCAAACCAGATCGAGCTGGCTCTGCTCAATCTGGCCATCAACGCGCGGGATGCCATGCCGACCGGCGGTACGTTGACGATCGGCACCACCTTGCAGACGAGCGCGCAGCGGGGTCAGGCCGAGAGCTTCATCGTCATCACGGTCGCGGATACGGGGTTCGGCATCGAGCCCGCGATCCTGTCCAAAGTGTTCGATCCGTTTTTCACCACCAAACCGGTCGGCAAGGGAACCGGCCTGGGTCTAAGCCAAGTTCATGGGATCGCCCATCAATCGGGTGGGTCGGTCCGGATCGAAAGCGAGGTCGGCAAGGGAACTACGATCGAGATTTGGCTTCGCGAAAGTGCGGAGCTCGACCGTGAGGCCGACGCAGCCAATGCAGTCGACGCGGAGATCACGAGTGGTCGCGGTCACGTCCTAGTGATCGACGATGATCCGGATGTTCGCCGCTTCGTCGTCGAATGCCTGGAAATTCTCGGCTTCACGGTCACCCAGGCCGACCACGGCAAGGCGGGCCTCGACCGACTGGAGCAAGACCATCCAGACCTCATGATCGTGGATTTTGCCATGCCGGGCATGAACGGCGCCCAGGTGGCGGCGGCCGCACGTGAACGGCAGGCCGGGCTGCCGATCATCCTGGCGACTGGGTATGCCGATACGGGATTGGTCGAGGGGGCCTTCGCGCAAGACGAAATCCTGCGGAAGCCTTTCTTGATCAACGATCTGTCGCGCGCCGTGCGTCACGCGCTGAACTTGACGTGAAGCCACGCCCTGGGGGTCATCCCTCAGCGCGCGCCGCCGTCATCCAGCGTGCCGCATAGGCCTTGAACGCCGAGCCGAGCGGCTCCGACGCGAACACGCTCGAAGGCGAAGGACAGGCCGCCCCCTCGTGCGACTGCGAGCGATCCTTCAGGACCAGGAGTGCGGCCCCACCGCTTGTGCCGGTGGTGCTGTGCGATCCCGACACGCTCCGGCCCGTCATCGCCTGCAACACGTCGAGATACAGGGTATTGCGAGCGAATGGCCCCTCGACGATCGTCGGCCCGGTGGCTTGCAGCAGGTCGAGGCAGGTGGCGGTCATCAATCCGGCATAGAGGCTCGCCGCGACGGTGCGTTCGGCCGCGGACAGGCCCTCGGCCGCATGGGTCCAACGTCCCACGCCGTGCGGGAAAGGGCCGTTCCCCGGCGCGAACGTCGGCAGCACCATGATGCCGCGCTCCAGCACCTCAGCCAGCGCCACGCGATCGGACGCGGCGGGCTGCTTGCCGGCTAGGATTTCGAATTCCCGACCGCCCATGAACCGTGCGGACGGCACTGGTCGCCCGAACGCGTCGACGTTGACGAGCGTATCGCGGGCCGCATCGAGATGCGCCATCGAGCCGCCGGTCGCAAACACGATCACCCAGGTTCCGGTGGAGACGACCGACACCGGACCGGCGTCACCGATGATGTGGGGCAGCAGCGAGGCGTTGGAATCGTGGATACCGCAGGCGACCGGGATCGGTCGGTCGATGCCGAGCCGCGAGGCGATCTCCGGCCGAAGGTCACCGAGGATATCGAAGGCGGAACGAAGCGGCGCCATCCTGCCGGACCAGCCGGCTCGTTCGACCAGCGAGGAGAAATTCCTCGCTTGAGGGTCCCAAAGATCGGTATGGGAGCCGAGCGACGTCGCCTCGTTGGCCGCGACGCCGGTGAGCCACCAGGCCCAATATTGCGGATACATCATGATCCAGCGGGCGCGGTCGAAAGCGTCGGGGAAAGTCTGTTGCTGCCAGAAGAACTGCGCGCCCGCGTTTAACCCGCCCGGCAGGCTGGGCGAGAAGGTCTCGGAGAACGGCGGCCGGATCCGGTCGTAATCCGCGCGGGTGGTATCGACGCCGCGATATTCGTAATCCAGCACCGGCAGCGCCAGCCCGGTCTCGCCGAGGAGGACGCCCGAGCCACCATGCGCCGTGATCGAGATCGCGTCGATCGGTTCGGCGCCCTCGCGGACGAGGTCGGCGAGGCCATCGAGGAAGAAGCTCTGCATCGCCGCGATATCGAAATGCGGATATGGCCCATCCTGCCGCACCACGTTGGGCGTCGTGCGAACCGCAAGATCGGTGCCGGTCGCAAGATCGTGCAGCAAGACCTTGACGTTGGTTTTGCCGATGTCGAGCACCGCAACGAAGCGACGGTGCGGCATGAGGCTCTCCTTAGGCAAGGTGAAACATGAGGGCGAGCGGGGTGACGACCGGCTCGTTCGAGGCATGCGTCTCCATGATGTCGGCCATATGGGCCCACCAGCGCTGCATCACAGGATGGGAGGGGAGCGCATCCATCGTGTGATCTGTCCGCCGCCACAACACACCGAAAAGCGTGTGGGTCGCGGGATCGAGATGGATCGAATAATCCGACACACCGGCCTCGCGCAGCAGGTCGACCAACTCGGGAAAGATCGCATCGTGGCGGCGCTGGTATTCCTCGGCCTTGCCCGGATGGAGCCGCATCGTGAACGCGATCTTTTCCAGGCCGACTGATGGCTCGATCATCGCGCGGGCCTCGGGCGGTTGGAGATCTTGCGCGCCAGGATGGGGGCCGCGATGACGGTGATCAGCATGGCGCCGATCACGATCGACATGATGATGCCGGGAACATTCAGCAGCCCGAGCCCGTAGGTGACGAGCCCCATGACAAAGGCCGCGATCACGACGCCACCGATGGTGCCCGAGCCGCCGAGAATATTGACGCCGCCCAGCACCACGATCGTGACGACGTCGAGTTCCCAACCGGCCGCAATGGACGGGCGCGTCGAGCCGAGCCGGGAGGTCAGCATGACGGCCGCAAGCCCGCTCGCGAGGCCACTGACGAGAAACAGGATAAACTTGATCCGGCCGACCCGAAGGCCCGAAAACCGAGCCGCGAAGGGATTATTGCCGATCGCCCGCACGGCGCGGCCGAACACGCTTTTGTGCAGCACCACAGCGGCCACGACCGAAAGCAGCAGGAAACTCGCGAATTCGAACGAGATCATCTGCCAGACATAGCCCTGGCCGAAAAAGGAGAAGCCGGTCGGGTAATCTTTATAGGACCCATCGCCGAGCACGAGATAGCTGATGCCGCGAAACAGGCTCATGGTGCCGATCGTGGCTACGATCGAGGGCAGCCCGAGCCCGGCGATGAGCAGACCGTTGAAGCACCCGCAGAGGGCGCCGACCACAAGGCCGATCGCGACCAGCTCTGCGACCGAGGCTCCGGCGTGAGCGGCAGCGCCCATCGCGGTCGAGGCCACCGCGATGATGCCGCCGACCGACAAGTCGATCTCGCCCGACATGATGATGAACGCCATGCTGAGCGCCACGATCGACTTTTCGGTAAAATTGAAGGTGGCGTCCGACAGGTTCCAGATGTCGAGAAAGAACGGCGACGCGAAGGAGTTGGCGATGAAGATCAGCGCCGCCACGACCATCAACAGGGCTTCCCAGCTTTTAAGGAAGCGCCCAAAACCAGAGCCCGTCTGGTTGGGAATCGCACGCGGCACTGCGACAGTCGACGTCGGTAGAGCGGTTCGCGTGTCGATCGTGGTCATGTCGGCTTACCCGAGAGGACGGTCGTGTTGCGAAGAATGATGCGGCCCGCTTTGCGTTCGGAGCGCGTATTCAGCAGGACCGCCGCGATGATGATGGCGCCCGAGATCGCCATCTGGGCGAAAGGGGAGACGTTCACGACCGGCAGCGCGTTTTTGATGATGCCGAGGAATAGCGCGCCCAGAACGGTGCCGCCGACCGAGCCGATGCCGCCCGCGATGGAGACGCCGCCGATCACACAGGCCGCGATGACGTCGAGTTCGAAGCCGGAGGCCACATCGACATAGGCGACCGCATAGCGCGACACCCAGAGGTAACCGCAAAGCCCCGCGATCGTCCCCGAAAAGCAAAACGCCATGAAACGCGCCCGGCCCGGATCGATGCCCGCATAGAGCGCCGCGACCGGATTGCCGCCGGTTGCAAACCAAGCTCGGCCGATGGAGGTCCGGTTGAAGATCACCAGTGCCAGACCGATCATCGTCAGCGCGATCCAGGACAAGACCGGGATGTCGAGGATCAAGGCGCGGGGCAGGCCCAGAAAGGTCGGCGACATCTGGAAGCTGTTGACCCAGGCGCCGCCCGACAGGACGAAGGCCATGCCGCGATAGATCGTCAAGGTGCCGAGCGTGACCACGATCGGCGGGATATCGAGTTTCCAGACCAGCAGACCGTTGAAGGCGCCGAGCGCCAACCCAAGCCCGAGCGCCACGAGAACAAGCACCACGATCGGCATGTCCGGATGCGCCGCGCCGAGCAACGAGACGACCATGCCGGTCAGCGCCAGATTGGCCGCGACCGAGAGGTCGATCGAACGGGTCAGGATCACGGCCGCCTGCCCCAACGCCAAAACGATCAGGATCGAGGTATCGTTGAAGACATTGGCGAGATTGGCCGGCGTCACGAAACCCGGAAACCGAGCGGCGATCAGCGCCAGCAAAATCGCGCAGGCCCCGAGCAGCAGGACCTCGCGCCGCAACCCCGGACGGCGGGTGCGGGCCGACGCGGTGGCGGTGGGTGATGCGATCGCGCTCATGCGGCCTCCGCCATATTGCCGGTCGCGGCCCGGACGAGCCGCTCGGGCGTCAGGCCCTCCCGCTCAAACGTGCCGGCGTCGCGGCCCTCGCGCATCACCATGACCCGGTCGGCCATGCCAAGAATCTCCGGTAATTCGGACGAGATCATCACGACCGCGAGCCCCTGGGCCGCCAATTCGCTCATGAAGGCGTGGACGGCCGATTTCGAGCCGATGTCGATGCCTTTGGTGGGTTCGTCGAGAATGATGACCTTCGGCTGCGTTGCGAGCCACTTGCCGATCACCACCTTCTGCTGATTGCCGCCCGACAGGGTGCCGACGGGCTGGGACAGCGAGGCCGCGCGTAAATCGAGCCGCGACGCGTAGTGCCGGGCGAGTTCGAATTCCTCGGCGGTGCGAATGAAGCCGCTGCGTGACACTTTCCGCAGGGACGCGAGCGTGAAATTTTCGACGATCGGCATGGCCAATACGGCGCCATGTCGGCCGCGCTCCTCCGGCACATAAACGATGCCGGCCGCGACCGCATCGGAGGAGGAGTGGATCGCGACCGCCTTGCCATCGATCGTAACTTTGCCGGACGCCGGTCGGGTGATGCCGAACAAGGACTGGCACAGCTCCGACCGCCCAGCCCCCACGAGTCCATAAAGGCCGAGGATCTCACCTCGGCGCAACGTGAAGGAAATGTCGTCGAATTCGGTCGCGTGGCTATAGTGCTCGACCGCCATGACGGTCTCGCCGAGAACGACCTCGCCCTTCGGGAACACCTGATCGACGGTGCGTCCGACCATCATCTGCACAAGTTGGCCGTGCGTGACGTCGGCAAGCCGGCCGGCCCCGACGGTGCGGCCGTCGCGAAACACGGCATAATCCTCCGCGATCCCGTAAACCTCCTCGAATTTATGGCTGATGAAGAGGATCGCCTTTCCGGCGGCTTTGAGCCGCTCGAGGATGCGGAACAGATCCTCCACCTCCTTATAAGATAGTGCGGCGGTGGGCTCGTCCATGATGACGATGCGGCTGTCGATCGATAGCGCACGCGCGATGGCGACGAGATGGCGCTGGGCGATCGAGAGATTTTTCAGCAGGGTCCGGGCGCTGATCGGCGCATCGAGGCTATGCAGGATGGCGGTCGCGCGAGCATTCATGGCGGCCCAGTTGACGAAGCCGAGCCGCGTCTTCGGCGCATGACCGAGATAGATGTTCTCGGCGACCGTCAAATCGTCAAACAACACAGTTTCTTGATGGATGGCCGTGATTTTAGCGTCTTGCGCGGCCTCGGCCGAATCGAACGCCACTCTCTGCCCGTCGATCAGGATGTCGCCCGCGTCGGGTCGATAGATGCCGGTCAGGATCTTGACGAGCGTCGATTTCCCGGCGCCGTTCTCGCCGATCAGCGCGGTGACGCGGCCCGCATGCAACGCGAGGTCGACCCCCTCAAGTGCTTTGACGCCGGGGAAAACTTTCGAGATGCCGCGCATTTCCAGCACGGGCGGCCGCGGGGCCGGCGGCGGATCGGCGGCGAGAACATCGGACGGGAGAGACATGCGGGTCGCGTCCAGTGAGCGGAAGGTCGGGATCGTGCGACGCATCCGGGCCGCGTGATGCGGACCGGATGCCGAGCTTGATGACGTCGGCGGTCCCAACGCCTGAGGTCGGGCGATCTTCGGCTCAGAAGATCTTGGCGAACTCGTCGACGTTGGTTTTGTCGTAGACGAAGGGGTCGGCCATCGCGCCTTCGTTGCCCGCGTCGAGCTTCAGCTTGCCCATGCGGCCCATCGGCAGTTCTGCGCCCGGCTCGGCCTTGGCGCCCTTGACGAGATCAAAGGCGAGTTCGGTCGCCGAATAGCCGAGGTCGATCGGGTTCCAGATCGCAAAGCTCTTGGTGGCGCCCGCGTGGACGGCACCCGCCATTTCGGACGGAAGACCGAGCCCGGTCACGTAGACCTGATTGATCTTGCCCGCATCCTTCACGGCCTGCGCGGCCGCCACGATGCCGACCGAGGTCGGCGCGATAATGACCTTGACGTTCGGGAACTTCTGCAAAAGCCCCTGGGTCTCGCGATAGCTCTTGTCGGATAGATCGTCGCCATAGACCGTGGTGACGAGGTTGAGGCCCGGATATTTCGGCAGCGCCTTCTTCATCTCCTCGATCCAGGTGTTCTGGTTGGTCGACGTGACGGTCGCCGACAGGATCGCGACATCGCCCTTGCCGCCGGGCAGCGTATCGGCCGCCAGTTTCAAGCACATATTGCCGATGAGCGCGTTCGACGACGGATTAAGGTGCAGCATCCGCCCCTCAGGCGCGACGGCCGAGTCCCACGAGATGACCTTGATGCCGCGCTGCATAGCGCGTTTCAGCACCGGCACGACCGCATCCTTGTCATTGGCCGAGACCGCGATGGCGTCGACCTTCTGGGAGATCAGCGAATTGATGACCTCGATCTGGCCTTCGGCGGTGGTCGTCGTCGGCCCCGTATAGACGATCTGAACGCCGCCGAGCTCCTTGGCGGCCTGCTCCGCGCCCTTGTGGGCGGCATCGAAGAAGCCGTTGCCGAGCGATTTGACCACCAAGGCGATCTTGACGTCGGCGGCATGCGCCGTGCTAGCCATCAGCCCGGCGATCAACGCCGATGCCAAGGCGACTGTCCTGAATGAAGACATGCTTGTCCCTCCCGTTCGTTTCCTCGTTCACCGTGTGATGCCCTCGACGCCGTTCAGGCGTCAGGCCACCGACGCCGATGGGTTTCGCGTGCCGACCATCTTTGTGTCGGCGATCACGAGTTGGAGCCCGATGTTCTCGACCATGGTGCGGGCCGCATCGGAGATCTGATCGTCTGTGATGATCGTCGCGGCTCGTTCGAGCGGCGCGAGGATCATGCTGGATTGGGTAGTGAATTTGCTGGAATCGATCAGCAAGACGAGTTCGTCGGCTTGGCGCATGAGGCGCTGCTCGGACTGGATGATGAGCGGGTCACCCTCCATGATGCCGAGATGCGATACGCCTTGAGCGCCCATGAACATGCGGCGCGCGCGGAAATGCGCGATCCCGTCATCCTCGAACGGACTGAGAATGATGTTCTGCTGGCGATAGACCGCTCCCGAGGGCAGGAACACATCGCATTTGGAGTGGCGGAGCAGATGATCCGCTATACTGAACGAATTGGTGAGAACTTGGAGCCGCAAGCGCTGCAAGGGATGCACCATCTGAAACGTCGTGGTGCCGCCGTTGATGATGATGGCATCGCCGTCCGCGCATAGTCCTGCGGCCTCGATCGCGATCGCGCGTTTCTGCGCGATATTGATGGTCTCGCTCAACGCGACGGGGCGCACCAGCAATGAGCCGACGGCGGTGGGGTGAATCGATTCAGCGCCGCCCCTTACTTTGCGAAGGCGACCCTGCAAGGCCAGAACCGACAAATCGCGCCGGATCGTCGCTTCCGACGCCCCGGTCATCTCGACGATATCCCCGACAGTCGCGACCGCCCTGGTCTGCAATGCCCCGACGATGATGCTGTGGCGTTCTCGCTCGTGCATCGGTCCTCCCATCCACCGACGCTATGGAATCCATCATCTTGTGTCAATCAAATGTCGTCATTTTCTTTCTTTTTGCATCGCAACATGATTGATCGTGACTGGTTTTGCATCGCACAAGGACAGAAATGATTGACGGGCGATCGGAATTTGAGCATACCGGACGGCAACAGCCGTATGGATGCCCTCGCAGCACGGCGAGACGACCCATCGCGGAGTCAGCCGGTCCGTCGTCGGACCGGCTCCGGGCCGACAAGCGGCCTATCACAGGGAGGCACCATGGCTGACGCGGGCACACCACATCTGCTCGACAACAGGTGGGACGACGGCAAAGCGGCCGCGATGGACGAGCCCGGCCGGCTGCTCTACCGCTCCAATCTCCTCGGTGGCGACAAGCGGATTACGAATTTCGGCGGCGGCAACACGTCGGCCAAGGTCGCGATGGCGGACCCGCTGACTGGCGAAACCGTGACGGTTTTGTGGGTCAAAGGCTCCGGCGGCGATGTCGGCACCATGAAGCTCGATGGCTTCTCGACCCTGTACATGGACAAGCTTAACCAGCTCAAGACCATCTATCGTGGCCAGGACCACGAGGACGAGATGGTTGGGCTGCTGTCATTCTGCACCTACAATCTCAACCCGCGTGCGGCCTCGATCGATACGCCGTTGCATGCCTATGTGCCCTACCCGCATGTCGACCACATGCACCCCGACGCCGTAATCGCCATTGCGGCGACACGCGACAGCCGCGCCTTGACCCAACAGATCTTCGGCGACGAGATCGGCTGGCTGCCCTGGCGGCGCCCGGGGTTCGAGCTCGGTCTCGACCTGTCGCGTTTCGCGGCCGACCATCCGAACGCCAAGGGCGTCGTGCTCGAAAGCCATGGCCTGTTTACCTGGGGCGACAGCGCCAAGGATTGCTACGAAACCACGCTGCGGATCATCAACAAGGCGATCGCCTGGTTCGATGAGCAGACCCGCGGCAAGGCCGTGTTCGGCGGCGCCGTGACCCAGTCTCTGCCGGCCGACGAGCGCCGCGCCATCGCGGCCAAGATCATGCCGGAGATCCGCGCCCGCATCAGCGGCTCGGAACGCAAGCTCGGCCATTTCGACGACAGCCAGACGGTGCTCGACTTCGTCAATTCGAAGAATCTCCGCGCTCTCGCGGCGCTCGGCACCAGCTGCCCGGATCACTTCCTCCGCACCAAGATCTGCCCTTTGGTGCTGGAGTTCGACCCGGCGAGCGGCTCGATCGAGACGATCATCGCCGGTCTCGACGAGGCGATCGCGGCCTATGCCAAGGATTATGCGGCCTATTATGAGAAAGCCAAGCACCCGAACAGTCCGGCGATGCGCGACCCGAATGCGGTCGTCTATCTGATCCCCGGCGTCGGCATGATCACCTTCGCGCGCGACAAGGCGACGGCTCGTATCGCGGGCGAGTTTTATGTTAACGCCATCAACGTGATGCGCGGCGCGTCCACGGTCGACACCTATGTGGGCCTGCCCGCGCAGGAAGCCTTCGACATCGAATATTGGCTGCTTGAAGAAGCCAAGCTGCAGCGGATGCCTAAGCCGAAGAGCCTCGCGGGCCGGGTCGGCTTGGTGACGGGCGGCGCGGGCGGTATCGGCCGGGCCATTGCGGCCAAATTGCTGAGCGAAGGCGCCTGCGTGGTGCTGGCCGACATCGACGAAACGGCTCTCGCCGACGCCGAAGCCACATTCGGCAAAGCCTATGGCCGCGATGTGGTCCGCACCGTCGTCATGAACGTGACCGATGAGAATGCCGTGATCGGCAAATTCGCCGAGGCCAGCGTCGAGTTCGGTGGCATCGACATCGTGGTGTCCAATGCCGGGATCGCCTCCTCAGAGCCGGTCGAGACCACAACGATCGCCATGTGGGATCGCAATATGGATATCCTGGCCAAGGGCTATTTCCTGGTCTCGCGCGAGGCGTTCCGGCTGATGCGTCGGCAGAAGCTCGGCGGTTCGGTCGTCTTCATCGCTTCGAAGAACGGGCTCGCGGCCTCTCCCAACGCCAGCGCCTATTGCACCGCCAAAGCGGCCGAAATCCATCTCGCGCGCTGTCTGGCACTCGAAGGTGCCGACGCCGGCATTCGGGTCAATGTCGTCAATCCGGATGCTGTGTTGCGCGGCTCGAAGATCTGGACGGGCGAATGGCGTGAGCAGCGCGCCTCGGCCTATAATATGAGCCCCGACGAACTCGACGACCATTATCGCAAGCGCTCGATGCTGAAACTCTCGGTGTTCCCGGAAGACATCGCGGAGGCCACCTACTTTCTGGCCTCCGACCTCTCGGCCAAATCGACCGGCAACATCATCAACGTCGACGCCGGCAACGCCCAGTCGTTCACGCGCTGACAAAGCCCCGATCGGAGAAGTCCATGGTCGATCTGCCTCTCAGCCAAGACCTCGTTGCGCGCCACAACGCCGAGCATGCCGCCGACCTCACGGCCGATTACGACGCGCTCGGGGCCAAGCTGGAGCGGCGCGGCGTCGATATCGCGGCCATCAAGGCCAAGGTCGCGGCCTTCACGGTGGCGGTGCCATCCTGGGGTGTCGGCACCGGCGGCACGCGATTCGCGCGCTTTCCCGGTGGAGGCGAGCCGCGCGGTATCTTCGAAAAGCTCGACGATTGCGCCGTCATCAACCAACTGACCCGCGCCACGCCGAACGTGTCGCTGCATATTCCGTGGGACAAGGCCTCCCCGGCCGAACTCGTCGCCAAGGCGAATAGCCTCGGGCTCGGCTTCGACGCGATGAATTCGAACACGTTCCAGGATCATCCGACCGATCCGAACCAGCCGCTCTCCTACAAGTTCGGCTCGCTCTCGCATGCCGACCGCGCCGTGCGCGAGCAGGCGGTCGCCCATAATATCGAGACGATCGAGATCGGCGACGCGATCGGCTCAAAGGCCTTGACGGTGTGGATCGGCGATGGCTCCAACTTCCCGGGCCAAAGCCACTTTACCAAAAGCTTCGAGCGCTATCTCGAGGCGATGGGGAGCATCTACAAAGCCCTGCCGGACGACTGGCGCATCTTCTCCGAACACAAGATGTATGAACCAGCCTTTTATTCGACGGTGGTGCAGGATTGGGGAACCAGTTACCTGATCGCGCAGACGCTCGGCCCCAAGGCGCTCTGCCTCGTCGACCTCGGTCACCATGCACCGAACGTCAATATCGAAATGATCGTCGCCCGGCTGGTGCAATTTAAGAAGCTCGGCGGCTTCCACTTCAACGATTCAAAATACGGCGACGACGATCTCGACGCGGGTTCGATCGACCCGTTCCGGCTGTTCCTGGTGTTCAACGAACTGGTGGACGCCGAACAGACGCCGGACAACGACCTGACCCTTTCTCACATGATCGATCAGTCGCACAACGTGACCGACCCGATCGAAAGCCTGATCCGCTCGGCCAACGAGATCCGTCGCGCCTATGCGCAAGCCCTGCTGGTCGACCGCAACGCGCTGGCCGGCTACCAGGACGACAATGACGCCATATTGGCGTCGGAAGCGCTCAAGGACGGGTTCCGCATCGACGTCGAGCCGATCCTCGCCCAGGCCCGCGTCGATGCCGGAGGCGCGATCGATCCGCTCAAATCCTATCGGGCCAGCGGTTACCGAGAGGCGGTCGCGGCCAAGCGCCCGGCCGTCAAGGGCTCGGGCGGCGGCATCGTCTAACCTCGCAGATCGGGGGCGTCAGTACGGCGTGCCTTGCAGCTTCTGGCGTTTCAACGCCGCCGCATACCACTCGAATTCATCGAGGAACCGATCGAGCGACGTAAGGGTGCGCTCATCGGAGGGCGTGCCGTCATCGGCGAGCGCCTGCCCGATCTTTGGGATCGGCATGAGGCTCGGAATGCTCGGCATGCCGAGTTCGCTCAGCACCATGCGAAGTTGCATCGCGGCCCGCACGCCGCCGAACTGCCCGGCCGAATAACAGACGATGCCGGACGGCCGCCAGAAATACTCTTCCAAGAAATAGTCGAGCAGGTTCTTCAGCGCGGGCGGAATGCCGTGGTTATATTCCGCGCTGACGATCATGAGCCCGTCGGCGCGTCGATACAGCGTCGCGAGCCGTTCGAGGTCGTCGGGGGCCTCCCCTTTCGGATGCTCCTTATACATCCGGTCGAGCAGCGGCAGTTGCAGCTCGAGTGGATCGACCAGCACCGCCTCGTGGCCGCGCTTCGTCAACTCGCTCATGAGCAGACGCGCGGCCTTGATGCCTTGCCGGTCGCGCCGCACCGAGCCGAGCAGCACCGGGATCGTCAGCCTCGTCGAGGTCTCGGTCATGCGTGTCACTCCCCTGAGGATGCGCGTTCACGCACGGTGCGGATGAGGTCGGCCGAGGTGGCCAGCTTGGTATATTCGGGAACGCGCAACTCACCGCCCATAAAGACGTGCTCGCGGCGCGGCACCATCGCGCTCGCGACGGGCTGCAGCGCCGCATAGTGGAGTTCGGTCGGCTTGGCGCCGGCGACGATCCGCGCGACGTTGCGCTCGGTGATGCCGCCGCCCGGCATGATGATGATCCGGTTTCCGGCGCGCGCGATCAACGCGGTGATCAGCGGCAGCCCCTCGAGCACGGTCGCGTCCTGGCCCGAGGTGAGGACCCGGTCGACACCGAGGCCGATCAACGTGTCCAACGCCTCGAACGGATCGACCGTCATGTCGAAGGCCCGGTGGAACGTCACGCTCAGCGGCCGCGCCGCTGCGATCAGCCTGCGGCTGCGCTGGACATCAATGCGACCGTCAGCGGTCAACAGGCCGATCACGACGCCGTCGGCGCCCTCCTGCTTGGCGGTCTCGATATCGGCCAGCATGGTCTCGACTTCGTCGTCATCGAAGAGAAAATCGCCGCCCCGCGGCCGGATGATGACATGCAGCCCTATGCCATCGACGCGCCGCGCCTGACGGATCATGCCCCGGCTCGGGGTAATGCCACCCTCGAACAAGGCGGCGCAGAGCTCGACCCGCGCGGCGCCCGCTGCGACGGCGGCCCGTACCGCCGCAACCGAATCGACACAGATTTCGACGATCATTCGATCCCTTTCGCGTCGCGCGAGCGAGCCCCAACGCAGAGGGGCGGAGCGGCCACAACGCCTCCCCGCCCCTGTCTACCCGAAAACCGTAGCGGTGTTAGCCGAGAACGATGACCTTGGTGCCTTCGGGGGCGCGGCTGTAGAGATGGATCACGTCCTGATTGACCATCCGGATGCAGCCCGACGAGACGTTGCTGCCGATCGTCTCGGGCTCCGTGGTGCCATGGATGCGATAGCCGAGATCGCCGGTCTTGCCGAAGAGGTAGAGCGCCCGGGCACCGAGTGGGCTGCGCGAGCCGCCAGGAACGCCGAGGCCGCGCTTGGTAGAGACCAGCTGGGCCCGGATGTCGGGGTCGCGATCGACCATCTCTTTTGGCGGAATCCAATCCGGCCAGCTGCGGCGCATGTTGATCTGCGCGACGCCGTTCCATAAGAACCCCTCGCGCCCCACGCCGACGCCATAGCGGGTCGCCCGCTGATCCGGCTCGACGAAGAAGAGATACCGCGACTTCGGGTCGACCACCACGGTGCCGGGCCGCTCGGGGCCTTGATATCGAACGATCTGGCGCAGGAAGATCGGATCGACGCGGGCATAATCAAACGCCAACACTGGAAATTGCTCACCCGAAAAGCTGCCGTAAATGGCCTGATAATCCGGCTTGCCGATCGTTGCGCCACCGACGCCTTGTTGGCCACCAAAACCGCCGAACATATCCCCGAACGCGGGCATGTCCCGCCCGCCTCCGGCGCATCCGGCGAGGCCGGCCGCCGCGAGCGCGACCGCGCTGGAGGAAAAGAATTGACGACGACTGAGACTGACCATGAGCATGTTTACCAAAGCGAGCTGATGCTCAGAATATGGCTCGCGTGGTTAAAATATGGTTTGACCGGCGCGCGGTTTCTTATCTTTCGAGATGTTGCTCAAGATCAACGATCGACTGCGCCGAACGGGTCGTCACATGACTTGGCCGGCTGCGTGAACCAGCGCGGTCCATCGGCCGCCATATAGATATGATCTTCGAGGCGCACGCCGAAGGCGCCCGGAATGCAGAGCATCGGCTCGATGCTGAAACACATGCCTTCTGCGAGCGGCGTCCGGTCGGTGCTGACAAAGTTCGGTGCCTCGTGGATGTCGATCCCGATGCCATGGCCGGTTCGATGCGGCAGGCCGGGGAGCGCATAGCCCGGGCCATAGCCGTTCCGTTCGAGACCGCCGCGGACCGCATCGTCGACCGCTCCGCACGGCTGCCCGATCCGAGCCGCCTCGAACGCGACGATCTGGGCCGCACGCTCATGCTCCCACACGCGGCGTTGCTGATCGGAGGCTTCGCCGAACACATAGCTGCGGGTGATGTCGGATTGGTAGCCGAGCAATTTGCAGCCGGTGTCGATCAGCACCATGTCGCCTGCCTCGAGCGCCTTGGGATGTTTGACGCCGTGCGGAAATGCCGTGTCGGCGCCAAACAGCACGATGCAGAAGAACGACCCGTCGGGGGCGCCCGCAGCCCGATGCGCCGTGTCGATGAAGGTCTCGACCTCGCGGGCCGTGATGCCGACCCGGAGGATGCGGGCCGCCGCGCGCTGCACCACCAAGGTCATCGCATGGGCGCGTTGCATCAGCGCGATCTCGGCCGCCGACTTGCGGGCGCGGCAGCCGCCCGTTACCGAGCCAGCGCTGACGACCGCGACACGGGGCGCCAGCGCGGTCCGAAGCCTCTCGGCCAAGCCGAATTCGGTCGTCTCATCGAGCCCGATGGTGCCGTTCGCGATGCCGAGGTCCGCCAGGACGGAGGCGAGAAGCGCGCAGGGGTCTTGATTCTCGTGCCAGCCATGGAACGGCGCCTCGATTCGCACTTGCTCCGCGAATGTGCCGGTTTCGAAGACCGGCAGCAGATAAGCGAGATGGCTGGAGGCCGTGAGCACTGCGCCGGCCAAGCGTTCGCTCGGGTGCCAATCGATTCCGGTGAAATACAGCAGGTTACTGCCGGCATCGAGATAGACGGCCGCGAGACCATGCTGACGCATCAGATGCTGCGCCTGCGTCAGGCGAGACCGATAATCGGCCTCGCCGATCGGTTCGACTCCGGCCGTCATGGCGCCGATGGACGCGAGTTCGACCTCAGCCGTCGAGCCGCCGATCCCAATACTCATGTCGATCGCGTCCTTATCGAAAAAGAAGGTGGGCGCCCGACGCCGCCCACCTCATGCCGGTTTGGATCAACGCGCCGCGATGACCGCGATCTCGACCTTATGGGCCGGGGTCGCAAGCTTGGCCTCGACGGTTGCACGGCCCGGGGTCTGGCCATCTAGCACCCAACCATCCCAGATCGAATTCATCTCGGCGAAGGTGCTCATGTCGGTCAGCCAGATGTTCACCATCAGCAGCTTGGACTTGTCGCTGCCGGCTTCGGCCAGCAAAGCGTCGATGTTCTGCAAGATGTCCTTGGTCTGCTCGGCGACGGTGCCACCCACGGCCTTTTGGGCCACCTGACCGGCCAAGTAGACGGTATCGCCATGCACGACGGCCTGGGACATGCGCGGGCCGACGCCGATACGGGTGATGGACATTGTCATTCTCCTTCAAGTGAGGCCGGGAGCGGCCGGATCAGCGCGCCCGGTTTGCGGGATCGAGGCGGCTGCGGTCAACCATCCGCCGGATGATTTCTCACGCTGCCGTGCCTGCGCCCGGCCATGTATCGGACAGACGATAGCCGGCCGGATAGGGATCGCTCGGGTCGAGCAGCAATTGATGCGTGCCGGTGATCCAGGCCGTGCCCGAAATGGTCGGGATGATGGCGGGCCGGCCCCCCACTTCGGTTTCGGCCAGGATCTGGCAATCGAAGCGCGAGCCGATGATCGAACGCGCGACGTAGCGATCACCGGTTTTCAGGATGCCTTTGGCATGCAGCACCGCGAGCCGGGCCGAGCATCCGGTGCCGGTCGGCGAGCGGTCGATCTTGCCGGGGCGGATCGCGACCGCGTTTACGCCCGCCATGACGCCGTCCTCCAGGCTGAGCGGCCCGGCGATCTGGCAGAACGAGAGATGGGCCCAGTCCGGATTGTCCGGATGTACGAAGCCGAGTTGTTCATTGGCGGCGCGGGTGATCGCCATACCGGTCTCAGCCAGATCGCGGGCCTCGTCGGGCGTGATCGCGAAGCCGAGGGCGCGGCTATCGACGATGACGAAACTGTCGCCGCCATAGGCCGTATCGACCGTCAGCGTTCCGATGCCCGGCACCTCGATGACCGCATCGAGCTTGGCCGCGAAAGACGGAACATTCGTGACCGTGATGCGCTCGGCCTTGCCGTCCCGGCAATGCGCCACGATCTCGACGACGCCACCCGGCGGCTCGAGGGTGAGCCGGGTTTCCGGCTCCTGCATCGGGATGATGCCGGTCTCCAGCAGCACCGTCGCGACGCAGATCGCGTTCGACCCGGACATCGGCGGCGTATCGGCCGGCTCCATGATGATCCAGCCCATCTGGGCGCGGGGGTCCTTCGGGGGCACCAGCAGGTTGACGTGCCGGAACACGCCGCCGCGCGGCTCGTTCAGCACGAAATTCCGCAGCGTCTCGTCCCGGGCGATAAAGCGGGACTGCTCCCAGATGGTCGCGCCCGGTGGCGGCAACACCCCACCGACGATGACGTCGCCGACCTCTCCGGCCGCATGGCAACTGACGACATGAATGACCTTCGAGGATCGCACAAGCTTCTCCAGAATGCGGGTCGGGCCAGCCTAGGATCGACCCAGCACCGGAACGGGGGAATCATCGAGACGCTCGCGCGCCACAGCGAATTCTGCGCGGAGGTCCCGCAACGTATTGGCGATATGGGCCGAGGCCAGCGCAGCCGCAGCATCGGCCCGCCCAGCAGCCCAAGCCCCGAACAGGGCCTTGTGTTCGGCCACGGCCTGGTCGTCGCGACCCTTGGGTTCGAGGTGTTTGCACACGTAGCGTTCGGCGATGACCTGAAGGCGCTCGACCATCTGCATCGTGACGAGCCGACCGCCCGGACGGATCAGCGCGAGATGAAAGGCGCGATTAAGCGCGCCCGCCTCCGGCCTGCGCGTCTCGATGGCCTGATTGAGCGCCGCCAGCGCCGTCTGAGCAATCTCATGATCGTCAGCACTGGCGCGGCGGCAGGCCAAGGCGACCGCCTCCGGTTCGATCTTCAGCCGAAGGTCGAACACGTCATAGGCTTCGTCGGCCGAGAGCGGACGCACGAAAAACCCACGATTGGCCTGCGACAGCACGAGGCCGTCCTGCTCGAGCTTGGCGAAGGCTTCGCGGAGCGGGATCTTGCTGACGCCAAGTTCCGCCGCCAGAGCGTCCTGCCGGATCGGCATGTCGCCCACCATCATGCCCGAAATGATACGATCGCGCACGAGATCGAAGATCTGGTCGGCGAGCCCGCGCTTGACCAGCAGTGTCACGCGGATGGTCCGGCCCGGTCATACAACCTGAAAACCCTTCCAGAACACATCGGCCCGATCGACCCAGATCGTGTTGAACCCCGTCGCGATGGCCGATCCCTCGATCGAGGGAATGATGGCGGCCTGCCCGGCAAGATCCGTGGTTTTCTCGACACGGCCGATGAACCGACTGCCGATATAGCTTTCATGAACGAAGCGCTCGCCCGGCCGCAGCTTGCCCTTGGCGGCGAGATGCGCGAGCCGCGCCGACGTTCCGGTGCCGCAAGGCGAGCGATCGATGGCCTTGTCGCCATAGAAGACGGCATTTCGCCCATCCGCGCCATCGCCGCGGGGCTTGTCGGCCCAGAGCACGTGGCTGACGCCGCGGATCGTCGGATCGAGCGGATGCACAGGCTCGAATTTTGCACCGACCAGCGTTCGGACCTCCTGACTGAGGTCGATGAGACGAGCGGCCCCGAGATCGTCGAGCCCCGTATAGGCCCCCTGCGGTTCGACGATCGCGTAATAATTACCGCCATACGAGACATCGACCGATAGCGGTCCGAAGCCCGGCACGTCGATCGCAATGTCGGTCGCGGCAAGATAAGCCGGCACGTTGGTGATCTTGACCGAGGTTACGCGGTCGCCCTCGCTCGTATAGGCGATGTCGATCACGCCGGCCGGAACCTCGACCCGCAACCGCCCAGGCTCGCGCGGCTGGATCAAACCGTGTTCCAGCCCGAACGTCACAAGGCCGATGGTGCCATGCCCGCACATCGGCAGGCACCCGCTCGTCTCGAGGAACAGAATACCGACGTCGGTGTCGGCCTGCGTCGGCGGATAGAGAAAACCGCCCGACATCATGTCATGGCCGCGCGGCTCGAAGCAGAGGCTGGTCCGGATCCAATCGAAACGGGCGAGGAAATCCTGCCGCCGGTCCGACATGGTGGCGCCCCGCAACAGAGGCGCGCCACCCGCCACGAGGCGCACCGGATTGCCGGCCGTGTGACCGTCGATGCAGAAGAACGTATGGCGCATGGCTCAGGCCGCCTTGTCGATCGAGAGGGTGGGTCGGATCGCGGCTGCTTGAACGGTCCGGCTGGCCGCATCTGGGCAACGTATACGATATACAGACGTCAGGCGGGGGTCCTGTCAAGCGCGTGTCCGGTTGACGCTCGCGGGTGGACCGATCATGTGTTCGATCGAAACGGGAACATCGCCATGCCGCACGCCGCCTCCGTCATCACTGAAACTCATGAACTCCTGTCGGCTCTCGGCGTCCCGCGTGAGCTCTACACGGGCGGTGCGCTGGCGGTGCGGTCGCCGATCACGGGCGAGATCATCGCATCGGTGGTCGAGACCTCCACGGGCGCCGTCGCCGGACTAATAGGGCAGGCCCATGAGGCTTTTCTACATTGGCGCAAGGTCCCAGGGCCGCGCCGGGGCGAATTGGTGCGCCTGCTCGGCGACGAACTCCGTGCAAACAAGGAAGCGCTCGGCCGCCTCGTTACGCTGGAAGTCGGCAAGGTCGTGTCGGAAGGCCAAGGCGAGGTTCAGGAGATGATCGACATCTGCGATCTCGCGGTCGGGCTGTCGCGGCAATTGTTCGGCCTGACGATCCAATCCGAGCGGCCGGACCATCGGCTGATGGAGCAATGGCACCCGGCCGGCGTGGTCGGCGTCATCTCGGCCTTCAACTTTCCTGTGGCGGTCTGGTCCTGGAACGCGGCTTTGGCGTTCGTTTGCGGCGACTCGGTCGTCTGGAAGCCGTCGGAAAAGACGCCGCTGACCGCCCTCGCGGTGCAGGCTCTGTTCGAAAAGGCGGCTGCACGGTTTGGCGACGTTCCAGCCGGTCTCAGCACGGTTCTGGTGGGCGGCCGCGACATCGGCGAACTGCTGGTCGACGACGTCCGGGTGCCGGTTCTGTCGGCGACCGGATCGACCCATATGGGCCGCCTCGTCGGCGAGCGGGTCGCCCGTCGCTTCGGTCGCTCCATTTTGGAACTCGGCGGCAACAATGCATCGATCGTGACACCCTCGGCCGATCTCGATCTGACGCTGCGGGCCGTCGCCTTCGCGGCGATGGGCACGGCGGGGCAACGCTGCACCACGTTGCGCCGCCTCATCGTGCATGAGAGCGTCTACGCCACCCTCGTGCCGAAGCTCGCCTTGGTCTATGGCACCATCGCGGTCGGCAGTCCGGTTGCCAGCGACGCGTTGATCGGCCCGCTGATCGACAAAGCCGCCTTCGATGCGATGCAGGTGGCGCTCACGGAGGCAAAGCAGGCGGGCGGCATCGTGCATGGCGGCGAGCGGGTCGAGATCACCGGGCCGGATGCCTATTACGTCCGCCCCTCGCTGGTCGAAATGCCGGGCCAGACCGGTCCCGTCGTTCAGGAGACCTTCGCGCCGATCCTCTATGTGCTGAAATACAGCACCTTCGACGAAGCCATTGCGCTGCAGAACGACGTGCCGCAGGGGTTATCGTCCTCGATCTTCGGCACGGATCTGCGCGAGATCGAGCGGTTTCTGTCGGCGCTCGGCTCGGATTGCGGCATCGCCAACGTCAATATGGGCCCGTCGGGCGCCGAAATCGGCGGCGCCTTCGGCGGCGAAAAGGAAACCGGCGGTGGCCGCGAGAGCGGGTCGGATGCTTGGAAAGCCTATATGCGGCGGCAGACCAATGCCATCAACTACGGCCGCACGGTACCGCTGGCCCAAGGCGTTAAATTCGACGTCTAGGCGCGTTCGCCTTACCTCTGCGCGGTCTCCCAATCGGCCGCCTGATAATAGGGTGCGTTGGAGGCGGCAAGCGGGGCCTTGCCGAGGATGATGTCGGCGGCCTTTTCGCCGATCATGATGGTCGGCGCATTCAGGTTGCCGGTCGTCAGCGACGGCATGATCGAGCTGTCGACGACGCGTAAACCCTCGGTGCCGATCACCCGCGTCTGCGGATCGACCACCGCCATCGGGTCGCTCGGAAGGCCCATCTTGCAACTGCACGAGGGATGATAGGCGCTTTCCACATGGCTGCGGATGAAGGCGTCGATGGCGGCGTCGCTCGTCACGTCGGCGCCGGGCTGAATCTCGCGCCCGCGATAGGGGTCGAAGGCGGCTTGCGCGAAGATCTCCCGCGTTAGCCGCACGCAGGCCCACATCTCGGTCACATCGTCGGGTTGGCTCATATAGTTGAAGAACACGCGCGGATGCTCGAACGGATCGGCTGATTTCAGCCGCACCCAACCCCGGCTCTTGGTCCGCATCGGCCCGACATGGACCTGAAACCCATGCTCGCTCGCCAGCCCCTTGCCATCATAGGTCACGGCCAGAGGCAGGAAATGATATTGGATGTCGGGGTAGCGGACGCCCGCGCGCGAGCGGATGAAGCCGCAGGTCTCGAAATGGTTGGTGGCGCCATGGCCCTTGCGGCTCAGGAGCCATTGCAGCCCGATCGCTCCGCGCGCCATCAGCCCCGTCTGGCCATACAGCGTGATCGGCTGCTTGGATGCCACCTGGAAGTAGAATTCGAGATGGTCCTGCAGGTTCTCGCCGACGCCTGGCAGATCATGCACCACCGGGATGCCGAGGGCTTTTAATTCGGCGGCCGGGCCGATGCCGGACAGCTTCAGCAATTGCGGTGAATTGATCGGACCACCGCTGAGGATCACCTCGCGCCGGGCCGTCACGACGCGCTCGCGGCCATGCTGGCGATAGCGGATGCCGACCGCGCGCTTGCCCTCGAACACGATGCCGGTCGCCATCGCATGGGTCACGACGGTAAGGTTCGGCCGCTTCATGGCGGGTTTTAGATAGGCATTGGCGGCAGACCAGCGGATGCCGTTTCGCACCGTCATGTCCATGCGGCCAAAGCCTTCCTGCTGGCCGCCGTTGATATCCTCGGTGACCGGATAGCCCGCCTGCCGCCCCGCCTCCACGAAGGCGTGATAAAGCGGATTCTTCAGCACGCCATAGCTGGTCGATAGTGGCCCGTCCGACCCGCGATAGGCGTCGCCGCCCTCCTTGCGGGTTTCGGCGCGTTTGAAATAGGGCAGCACGTTGCGATAGCCCCAGCCTGCCGCGCCTTCCTGCTCCCAACGATCGAAATCATGCGGGTTGCCGCGCACATAGACGAGGCCGTTGATCGATGATGAGCCACCCAGCACCTTGCCGCGCGGGCAATGCAGGCGGCGGTTGTCGAGGCCCGGCTCCGGCTCGGTTTCGTAATACCAGTTATAGCGCTTGCGGTTCATCGGGATCGACAGCGCGCCCGGCATCTGGATCACGACCGATCTGTCCGATCCGCCGACCTCGAGCACCAGCACGGACTGTTTTCCGTCCTCGGACAGTCGCGCGGCGAGCACGCAGCCTGCCGACCCGGCCCCGACGATGACGTAATCGTAGCTGTCCTGTGCTGCCTCAACCATGAGAACTCCTGTCGGCGCGACCCTGGATGCTCTCCCCTAGCCGGTTTTTGTGGGATCGCCACGCCCGATCGCGACCGTTGCGCCCGACCCTGCGACATGGCCAAGGGATTGTCTCGCGGCGGCTGGGCCCCGCCTTGTGCCTCCCCTCTGTTCCGGTCATGTTCAAGGTTCCGACGACGTCACACGCGCAAGGTTCCCTTATGACGGCTGCCCTCACGTTCAGGAATGTCGACATCGTCTTCGGCAACAAGCCGAGGGCGGCGCTCGATCTTCTCGACGCCGGCAAGACCCGGGATGAGATTATCGCCGCGACCGGCCAGGTGGTCGGCGTCGCCGATGCGAGCTTGACGGTGGAGAGCGGCGACATTTGCGTCCTCATGGGCCTGTCGGGCTCGGGCAAGTCGACGTTGCTGCGATCGGTCAATCGGCTCAACGAGACGGCGCGCGGCGACGTGATCGTCACGCATGAGGGGCGCGACATCAATGTCGCGACCTGCGACGCCAAGACCTTGCGTAACCTGCGTTCGCGCGGTGTCGCGATGGTGTTCCAGCAATTCGCCCTGCTGCCCTGGCGCACGGTGCGGGACAATGTCGGGCTCGGGCTCGAGTTGCGCGGTGCCTCCAAGGCCGAGCGCGACCGCATCGTCACCGAAAAACTCGAGATGGTCGGCCTCGGCCAATGGGCCGGCAAATATGCGCATGAACTATCGGGCGGCATGCAGCAGCGTGTCGGGCTCGCCCGCGCCTTCGCGACCGATGCCGATATCCTTCTCATGGACGAGCCTTTTTCGGCGCTCGATCCGCTGATCCGCGCCAAGCTGCAGGATGAATTGCTCGATCTGCAAGCCAAGCTGAAGAAGACTATCCTGTTCGTCAGCCACGATCTCGACGAAGCCATCAAGCTCGGCAACCGCATCGTCATCATGGAAGGCGGCCGCATCGTGCAGGCCGGAACCGCGCAGGATATCGTGCTTCGGCCGGCCGATGGCTATGTGGCCGAATTCGTCCGCCACATGAACCCGCTCGAAGGATTGCGGGCCGCCTCGGTCATGACGCCGCTGGCCGATATCCCGCGCGATGGGGCCGTGCTGGAGCCGTGCTCCGTTTCGAAGCTTCGCCTCACGCTTCATGCGGATGGCACGGTTGCCTCCGTCACCCATGGCGCGACCGCCCAGCCCGGCACCATCGTGGCGGCCGCTAGCGTCAACGGCGCGCGGCAGGGTGCGGCCGCCGTCACGGTGCGGGGCGATGCGCCGCTCAAACAAGCCGTCGCGCTCCGCCATGCAGAAAACTGTCCGATCCTCGTGCTAGACGATGCCGACGCTTTGCTGGGCACGATCTGCGAGCCGGAGATTTTCCGCGCCTTGCTGCGCGTGTAGACCGGCCGAGCCGTCCCTGCTCCAGCGCGAACGGATGCCCATGCCGCCCGACCACATCGCTCGATCCATCGCGCTTTTCGGGGTGCCTCTCGATGCGGGGGCCGGCCGGGCCGGCTGCAAGATGGGACCCGAAGCCCTGCGGGTGGCGGGGCTCGCGCGCGAGTTGCGGCATCTCGGCCACGCCGTCGAGGATCGGGGTGACCTGTCGCCCGATCCGGTCGGCTCCGCCTTCACGCTGACCGGTAACGCCAGACACGCGCCGCTGGTGGCGGGCTGGACCCGCACGCTCGATCGAGCTTCCTATACGACCCTCCGCGAGGGCGCCGTCCCGGTGTTCCTGGGCGGCGATCACAGTCTCGCGATGGGCACTGTGTCGGGCGCGGCCCGCTTTGCGCGGGAAGCCGGTCGGCCGCTGGCGGTGCTCTGGCTCGACGCCCATTCGGACTTCAACACGCCGCTGACTTCGCCGTCCGGCAACATGCATGGCATGCCGGTCGCGTTTTTCTGCGGCGGATCGGGCATGGCCGACATTCTCGACGCGAACCGCCCGATGGTTCGCCCGCAAGACGTCTATGTGTTCGGCGCGCGCTCGATCGACACGGACGAGCGTGAGGCGGTTCGACACGCCGGCATCAACGTCTACGACATGCGCTCGATCGACGAATTGGGCGTCGTGGCGCCGATCCGCGATATCCTCGACAAGGTCGAGGCGGCTGGAGCCATGCTGCACGTCAGCCTCGACGTGGATTTCCTCGACCCGGATATCGCGCCAGGAGTCGGCACGACGGTGCGGGGCGGCGCCACCTATCGGGAGGCCCATCTCGTCATGGAAATGATCCACGACCGGGGTCTCGCGACCTCGCTCGACATCGTCGAACTCAACCCCTTCCTCGACGATCGCGGCAAGAGCGCGCTGCTGCTGGTGGAACTCGTCGCGAGCCTGTTTGGCCGACAGGTGTTCGGGCGGTAGTGTTAAGTCGCCGCCGGGGCCGTCAGGCCGCCTGAGGTCTCGATGAACCGAAGGATCGCCTGGACGCCCTCGCCGCCTCGGATATTGGTCATCACAAACGGCCGCGCGCCGCGCATCTTTTTGGCGTCGCGCTCCATCACCGCGAGATCGGCCCCTACGAAAGGCGCGAGATCGATCTTGTTGATGACCAGCAGATCCGAGCGGGTGATGCCGGGGCCGCCCTTGCGTGGAATTTTGTCGCCGCCCGACACGTCGATCACGAAGATCGTGAGATCCGCCAGTTCCGGCGAAAAAGTCGCGGCGAGATTGTCGCCACCCGACTCGATCAGAACGAGATCGAGATCCGGAAACCGCGTCGTCATCGTGTCGACGGCCGCCAGATTCATCGAGCAATCCTCGCGAATGGCCGTATGCGGGCAACCACCCGTTTCGACCCCCATGATCCGCTCGGCCGGCAGAGCCCCGGTGCGGGTCAGGATCTCGGCATCCTCTTTAGTGTAGATGTCGTTGGTGATGGCGCAGACTTGATAGCGCCCCGTCATGGCCTTGCACAGCGCCTCCATCAGCGCCGTCTTGCCCGACCCGACCGGACCGCCGATGCCGACCCGAAGCGGGCCATGTGGCGACGAGGACTGCGAAAGCGACATGGCGTGAGGCTCCTTCATGACCGGAACAGCCGTGAATATTGGGTTTCGTGACGGATGGCCGCCAGATCGGACCGGAACGCGGACCCGCCAAGCCCATCGAGCCCGGCGGTCTCGCAACGCTGCGCCACATCGTGAAGGCTAGTCAGCAAAGCCGCCATGACTTTTTGTGCGTCCGTCTGCCCGACGATACTGAGCCGGATCGCGGCGGAGACCAGATTGGAGAGAACGCCGAGCAGAAACATGTCGATCGTCGCACCGAGGTGTTGGTCATGGCCGGCCGCCACGAGCCCGACCGCCACCGGATAGGCAATGTCAGGCTCACTTCGCCGATCGATCAGAGCGAGGGTGTCGCAAGGCCAGGATTTGCCGATCTGTGATAAAAACGCATGGCCCTGGGTCGCGGTTTCGAGGCGGCGCTCGCGGCTCGTCGCCAAGGCAAGACCAAGCTCCGACACGGCGGCGAGCCGGGGCCTATCCCGGTCACGCGCCGCCCGGTAGGCTTCGGCCAAAATGATCGCATCGTTATAGGGAGCACCTTGCGACAGCACGGTCCCGAGCCAAGCGAGGAGAGCCTCCGCGTTGGGCAGATCGCCGGACTCGGCAGCCCATTCGAGACCATGCGAATAGGCGAAGCCGCCGACGGGAAACATCGGCGACATCCAGATCGCGAGCCGCAGCGGCACCCCTGTCTCGGTCACGCGGCGCCGGATGTGTCGGACGGCTCGTCCCAGCCGGCATGCGTATGGCTATGACCATGACCGCCGCTTCCGTGATAGGCGCCCCGCTCGGGGCGAAACGGCCGCATGACGGTCGTGGCGCTGGCACCGAGCCCTCGCACCATCTCGGCCAGCACGTGGTCGTCCTCGAGGTAGATCGCCTCGGCCGTGATTTCCGCAGGCGTGTGCCGATTGCCGATGTGCCAAGCGACGCGCAGCAATCGCAGCGGATTTTCGGCGCGGATTTCGAGTAGCGCCTGGGCGGCCGCGACGACCAGCACCAAATCGCCGCCGTCGAGCTTCAAGGCGTCGCCCTCCTCCAGCACGGAGGCTTTCTCGAGATCGACGAGATAATCCGCCCCGCCGTCGCTCGTCAGAACGATGCGACGGCAATGCCGCCGCTCGTGATCGAGCGTCACGCGATCGGTGACGCGGTCGGGCCGGACGGCGGCCCGCCGCACGATCGATGTGGCGCGTTGCATACCGCTTCTCAGAACAGAAAGTAGCGCTGTGCGAGCGGCAGCACCTTTGCGGGCTCGCACACCAGCAATTCGCCGTCGGCCGTCACCGCATAGGTTTCGGCATCGACCTTGATGTCCGGCATCGCGCCATTGTGGATCAGCGAAGCCTTGCCGATCCCGCCGCGCGTATTCTCGACCGCGACCATCTCCTTAGCGGTGCCGAGTTTCTCGCGCAGGCCGTTCTCGGTCGCGGCTTTCGACACGAAGGTGACGCTGGTGGCGGTACGCGCCTTGCCGAACGCGCCGAACATCGGGCGATAATGCACCGGCTGCGGGGTGGGGATCGAGGCGTTCGGATCCCCCATCGCGGCCGCCACGATCATGCCGCCCTTGAGGATGAGATCGGGCTTCACGCCGAAGAATGCAGGCGACCAGAGCACGAGATCGGCCAGCTTGCCGGGTTCGACCGAACCGATGTGGTTGGACACGCCATGCGCGATGGCCGGATTGATCGTATATTTCGCGATGTAGCGCTTGATACGGCCGTTGTCGTTGCGGCCGTCGCCCTTCAGGCTGCCGCGCTGCAGTTTCATCTTGTGGGCGGTCTGCCACGTCCGCATGACGACTTCACCGATGCGGCCCATGGCCTGGCTGTCGGATGACATCATCGAGAGTGCGCCGATATCGTGCAGGATATCCTCGGCCGCGATCGTCTCCTTGCGGATGCGACTTTCGGCGAAGGCGAGATCCTCGGCGATCGAGGGGTCGAGATGGTGGCACACCATCAACATGTCGAGATGTTCGTCGAGCGTGTTGACCGTGAAGGGCCGCGTCGGATTCGTCGAGGACGGCAGCACGTTCGGGAGGCCGGCCACCTTGATGATGTCGGGGGCATGCCCGCCGCCCGCCCCTTCGGTGTGGAAGGCATGAATGGTGCGGCCCTTGAAGGCCGCGATCGTATCCTCCACGAAACCGGATTCGTTCAGCGTGTCGGTGTGGATCATCACCTGCACGTCGTAGTCGTCGGCGACCGTCAGGCAATTGTCGATGGCGGCCGGGGTCGTGCCCCAATCCTCGTGCAGCTTCAGCGCGCAGGCGCCGGCCTCGATCTGCTCGACGAGGCCGCCCGGCAGCGCGGCGTTCCCCTTGCCCGCGAACCCGATGTTGATCGGAAAAGCATCGGCCGCCTCGATCATGCGGTGCATGTGCCACGGGCCGGGCGTGCAGGTCGTCGCATTGGTGCCGGTCGCCGGACCCGTCCCGCCGCCCAGCAGGGTCGTGATGCCGGACATCAGCGCATCGTCGACCTGCTGCGGGCAAATGAAATGGATATGCGCGTCAAACCCGCCGGCCGTGAGAATCTTGCCTTCGCCTGCGATGACTTCGGTGCCGGGCCCGATCACGATCGTGACGCCGGGCTGGATGTCCGGATTACCGGCCTTGCCGATTGCCGCGATCCGCCCGTTCTTCAGGCCGACGTCAGCTTTCACGATGCCCCAATGATCGACCACGACCGCATTGGTAATGACCGTATCGACCGCGCCGGCCGCATTGGTAACCTGGCTCTGGCCCATACCGTCGCGGATCACCTTGCCGCCGCCGAATTTCACCTCGTCGCCATAGGTCGTGAAATCCCGCTCGACCTCGAGCACGAGATCGGTATCGGCGAGGCGCATCCGGTCGCCCGTGGTCGGGCCGAACATGTCCGCATAGGCGGCGCGTGAGATTGTGTAAGCCATCAGAGCGCGCCCATCACGTCTTGCCGGAAACCATAGACTTTGCGATCGCCCGCCAGGGCCACGAGATTGACCTCGCGGGTCTGGCCGGGCTCGAACCGCACCGCCGTTCCGGCCGGAATGTCGAGCCGCATGCCCCTCGTCTTGTCGCGCTCGAAGGCGAGTCCGGGGTTGGTCTCGAAGAAATGATAATGCGAGCCGACCTGAATGGGCCGGTCGCCGGTGTTGGCGACCGTGACGGTCAGCGTCTCGCGACCCTCGTTGAGAATGAGGTCGCCCTCCGCCGCCATGATTTCACCGGGGATACGCTGGTCCTCCGCGCCACGGATCGGATCATGCACGGTCACAAGCTTCGTGCCATCCGGGAAGGTCGCTTCCACCTGCACGTCGTGCAGCATCGCGGCGATCCCGTCCATCACCTGATCGGGTCGCAGAACATGCGCGCCGGCTTCCATCAAATCGGCAACCGAGCGCCCGTCGCGCGCGCCTTCGACGATGAAATCCGAGATCAGCGCGATCGCCTCGGGGAAGTTGAGCTTGACGCCACGTTCGAGGCGTCGGCGCGCCACCATGGCGGCCATGGCGATCAGCAGCTTGTCTTTCTCGTGGGGCGTCAGTCGCATGTTTGTTCCAGTCGTCTACCAGGACCGCGGCATCGGCGAGCCGCGGAAGGCTTCCACGAATCGAACGAGGTCGGATCGTAACACCTGCGCGTCCCGCGCCACAAAGCGGATCAGCAACATGCCGTTCCAGGCGCTGGCTCCAGCTTCGGATCGGGTTTCCTCCAGAAGCGCGCGCGCCTGGTCGAGCCGGTCCTCGGCATCGGGCGCGACATGCAAGACGGTGGCCAGCGCATGAGCGCCGCCGCCCGACGCGGGGCTGAGCAATTGCGCCACCGGCGCATCGAGCCGGATCTCGTCGGCGAAGACCAGCCGGCCGGCGCGGCGAATGCGCCAGCGGTCGCGGCATAGGCCACGATCGACCACTTCGCGCATCGCGGTTCGGCCGAACATCACGCTTTCGATCAGGGTCAGCGACGCATCCGCGGCGATATCGGCGGACAGATCGCGCCGCCAGCGGCTGTCGGCGAACAGGATCATCTCCTGCGGTAGCCAGGCGAGGCGGCTCCCGGCTTCGAGATGCAGCGCGACCTCGACCGACGTGTCCGGCCCTTGCGAGCGGTAGATCTTCTCGGCCGCCTGGGTGGTGACGACCGCCGAGGCGCCCGGCAGCAGCCGAACCTCGGTCCGCATGCTGTCGCCGCCCGCCATGCCGCCGCCGGTGTTGATCAGCACGGCTTCGCAGGTCTCGCCATATTGAGTCGGAAAACGCGCGCGATAGCCGCCACTCTCGGCACGCTCGAGCGCCACGGTCCGGCCGCCGCGAGCCGCCAGAACCATGCGGACGCCGCCAGCGGCGCGCACGAAATCCGGGACGATCCCTACAGCCTGCATGCCACCCGCTTCATCACACCGACAACCGCGCCCGGACCTCATGCTCGACCATCGTGTCCCTGGTGCCGGAGATCACCACGGCGCCTCGGTCCATGACCACGAAATCATCGGCAAGATCACGCGCAAATTCGAAATATTGTTCGACCAGCACGATGGCCATGTCGCCCCGGCCGCGAAGATAATCGATGGCGCGGCCGATGTCCTTGATGATCGAGGGCTGGATTCCCTCCGTCGGCTCGTCGAGCACCAGCAGTTTCGGCCGCGTCACGAGCGCCCTGCCGATCGCGAGTTGCTGCTGCTGGCCGCCCGACAGGTCGCCGCCGCGTCGTCCCATCATGGTTTTCAAGACCGGAAACAGCTCGAAGATCTCGTCCGGGATGGTCTGCAGCTTGCGCGCGACGGGCGCGAAGCCGGTCATCAGATTCTCGCGCACCGTGAGCAGCGGGAAGATCTCGCGGCCCTGTGGCACATAGCCGATGCCGCGCCGCGCCCGCTGATAGGTGGCGAGTTTCGAAATATCCTGATCCTGCCAGACGATGCGGCCGCCACGGATCGGCTGCTGCCCGACGATCGCGCGCAACAATGAGGATTTGCCGACGCCGTTGCGACCGAGCACGCAGGTGACGCGGCCGGGACTCGCCGCGAGCGACACGCCGCGCAAAGCTTGGGCCGCCCCATAATAGAGATCGATCGCCTCAACGTTCAGCATCGCCTCACCGCCCCAGATACACTTCGATGACGCGCGGGTCGGCGCTCACCTGATCGAGCGGCCCCTCGGCCAGCACGGCGCCCTCGTGCAGCACCGTCACCTTGACGCCGAGGTCACGCACGAAGGCCATGTCGTGCTCGACCACGACGACCGAATGGGTCTTGGCGATCTCGCGCAGAAGATCCGCGGTCGCGGCCGTCTCAGCGTCCGTCATTCCGGCGACTGGCTCGTCCACCAGGAGAAGCTTGGGGTCCTGCGCCAGCAACATGCCGATTTCGAGCCACTGCTTCTGCCCGTGCGACAGGTCCGCCGCGGGCCGGCGACGATGATCGGTGAGCCGGATGGTCGCGAGGATCGCGTCGATTTTGGCGTCCTGAGTGGCCGGCACCCGGCCGAACAAGGTCGCGAGCGCCCCGCGCGGCGCCTTGAGGGCCAGCAGGATGTTGGTTTCGACCGTGTGGTTCTCGAATACGGTCGGCTTTTGAAACTTGCGCCCGATGCCGAGCTCAGCGATGGCGGCCTCGTCGAGTTTGGTCAGATCCGTGTCGCCACCGAAATAGACCTCGCCCGTGTCGGGCCGCGTCTTGCCGGTGATGACGTCCATCATCGTGGTCTTGCCGGCGCCGTTCGGCCCGATGATGGCGCGCATCTCGCCCCGCTCGAGCGTGAGCGACAGGCCACGAAGCGCCTTATAGCCGTCGAACGAGACCCTCACGTCGTCGAGATAGAGCAGCGATTGCGTCAGCGCGTCCCGGTTCATCGCGCTTGCTCCGGCACCAGTTGCTCCTCGGGCGCGACCGGGCTTTCGGCGGGCGGGCTTGGCCGCCACCGCGTCGACGCCTGATCGATCAGGCCGAGGATCCCCTTCGGCAGGAACAGGGTCACGAGCACGAACAAGGCACCGAGGCCGAACAGCCAATAATCGGGAAAGGCGCCGGTGAAATAGGTCTTGCCGAAATTCACCAGAACGGCCCCGAGCGCCGCCCCGACCAACGTGCCGCGACCGCCCACCGCGACCCAGATGACCGCCTCGATCGAATTGGCGGGTGCGAATTCGGACGGGTTGATGATGCCGACCTGCGGCACGTAAAGCGCGCCGGCGACACCCGCCATGGCGGCCGAGAGCGTGAAGACGATCAGCTTATAATATTCGACCCGATAGCCGAGAAACCGTGTGCGACTTTCCGCGTCGCGGATCGCCACGATCACCTTGCCGAATTTCGACGCGACGACGGATGCCGCCAGAATATAGCCGAGCCCGAGTGCGATCGCCGAGGCCGCGAACAAACCGGCGCGCGTTCCATCCGACTGGACGTTGAACCCGAGAATGTCCTTGAAGTCGGTCAGGCCGTTGTTTCCGCCGAACCCCATATCGTTGCGGAAGAAGGCCAGCAGCAACGCATAGGTCAGGGCCTGGGTGATGATCGAGAGATAAACGCCGGTGACGCGCGAGCGGAACGCGAACCATCCGAATAAGGCCGCCAAAATGCCCGGCACCAACACGACCATCAGGGCCGCATAGGCGAAGTTCGAGAAGCCCCACCACGTCCAAGGGAGGGCGTGCCAATTGAGGAAGACCATGAAGTCCGGCAGATCCGGGTTGGCATAGGTGCCGCGCGACCCGATCTGCCGCATCAGATACATGCCCATCGCATAGCCGCCGAGTGCGAAGAAGGCGCCATGCCCGAGCGAGAGGATGCCGCAGAACCCCCAGACGAGATCGAGCGCGAGAGCCAGCAGGGCGTAGCACAGGTATTTGCCGAGCAGCGCCACGACATAGGGCGGCACATGCAGCGCCGATACAGCGGGCGTCGCCAGCGCGAGCACCGGCACCAGAATGGCGGCGGCGATCAGCACTGCGAGGAAGATGAGCCCGCGCCGGTCCAGGATGGGGGTGTGGGTCATGTCAGGCCTCCACCGATCGGCCCTTGAGGGCGAAGAGACCGCGCGGGCGCTTCTGAATGAACAGGATGATGAAGACCAGAACCGCGATCTTGGCCAGCACGGCACCCGCCAGCGGTTCGAGGAACTTGTTGGCAATGCCGAGCGCCAGCGCCGCCACCAGCGTGCCCCAGAGATTGCCCACCCCGCCGAACACAACGACCATGAAACTATCGATGATGTAGCCCTGCCCGAGGTTGGGCGACACGTTGTCGATCTGACTGAGCGCCACCCCTGCGATGCCTGCGATCCCCGACCCGAGTCCGAAGGCCAGCGCGTCGATACGCCCGGTCGAAATACCCATGGCGGAAGCCATCCGGCGGTTCTGGGTGACGGCCCGCATCCGCAAGCCGAACGGGGTCGCCCGCAGCACGAGTTGCAGCGCCACAAAGACCAGGATCGTGAACACGATGATCCAGAGCCGCCCGGTCGTGATATCGAGCCCGCCGATGTGGAACGAGCCCGCCATGAAGGCTGGCGCGCCGACCTCCTTATTGTTGGCGCCGAAGATGGTACGGACCGCCTGCTGCAAGATCAGCGAGATGCCCCAGGTGGCCAGCAGCGTTTCGAGCGGACGTCCATAGAGATGCCGGATCACCAGCCGCTCGATCGCGATGCCAACGACGCCGGACACCAGAAAGGCGAGCGGTAGTGCGATGAACAGCGAATAATTGAACAAACCCGGAGCCGAGGATCGGATGATCTCCTGCACCATGAAGGTCGTATAGGCGCCCAGCATCACCATCTCGCCATGCGCCATGTTGATGATGCCCATGACGCCGAACGTGATCGCGAGCCCGATGGCGGCCAGCAGCAGCACGGAGCCGAGCGACAGCCCATACCAGACGTTCTGAACCGCCTGCCACAGCGCCAATTGCGTGTTGATCGACCCCATGGCGGTCTTTGCGGCGGCGCGGACGGGTTCGAGCGTCGCATCCTCGGGCGACAGCGTCGACAGGCTCGTCATCAGGCCAAGCGCACCCTGATCGCCCCTCAGCTTGAGGCGTCCGATCGCATCGAGCCGCATGGCGGGCGTTGCATCCGGCTTGGTCGCGAGGATCGCGGCGCGCGCGTCGGCCAGGGCCGTCTTGACGGCCGGGTCCGTCTCCTTGGCGAGGGCCGTTTCGACGCCCGGCAAAGCGGTCGCCTCATGCGAGCCGAAAATGGCTTGGGCGGCGGCGAGCCGCTTGTCGCGATCGGGCGACAACAGATCGAGCGATCCGCTCGCGGCCAGAAGCTTGCTGCGGACAGCGTTGTTCAGACGAACCTTCTTGAGCGCATCGGCCGACACGTCGGCGGGGGCTGGAGCGCCGCTCCTGGCCTCGTGCAGCGCGCCCGCGCTATCCTTAAAGTAGACGAGGTGCGAGGCGGGATCGATGAGGAGCCGCCCATCCCCCAGCGCCTGCAGCACAGGGGTGGCGGTCGGGCTTGCGGTCGCCGACAGCGCCTCGATGCCCTTCTCGGTTTCGGGGAATTTATCCTGAGCGAAATGAGCCAGCGCGTCGTCGATCGGGTCGGCATGGGCCGGCGTCACCGCGAGACCCGCCAGCAGCGTCCAGAGCAGCAAGGCCACCCGCGCGAAGGTCAGCGGTCGTCGTTCCATGTCGGCACCTCTCAGCGAAAGCTCCAGTCCTTCCGGGCGGAAGGCGAAACGGTCGGGGCGCGATGGCGGCCCCCGACCAAAGTGAGCGAGCCCGTCCCCAAGCTTGGGGACGGGGGACACCGGATGTCAGATCAGGCGGCACCGCCGCATTTGCCGGTCTTCACATTGAAGTTGCCGCAGTTCATCGGCTTCCGCCAATCGCCGATCAGGTCTTTCGAGCCTTCCAAGTAGGGCGACCATTCCTGCGCCACGACCAGACCCGGCGTCTGCCAGACGGTGTTCATCTGACCATCTGCCTGGATTTCGCCGATATAGACCGGCTTCGTGATGTGATGGTTCGGCATGATGGTCGAGTAGCCACCCGAAAGGTTCGGCACAGAGACACCGATCAAGGCGTCGATCACCGGATCGGCCTTGAACGTACCGGCCTTTTCGACGCCCTTCACCCAGGCGTTGAAGCCGATGTAATGGGCTTCCATCGGGTCATTTGTGGTGCGCTTCGGATTTTTGGTGAAAGCTTTCCAGCGCGCGATGAACGCCTTGTTCTCGGGCGTGTCGATCGACTCGAAGTAGTTCCAGGCCGTCAGATGGCCGACCAGCGGCTTGGTGTCCATGCCGGCCAGCTCTTCCTCGCCGACCGAGAAGGCCACGACCGGAATGTCGGTCGCCTTGAGGCCCTGGTTGCCGAGCTCCTTGTAGAACGGCACGTTGGCATCGCCGTTGATGGTCGAGACGACGGCGGTCTTCTTGCCGGCCGAGCCGAACTTCTTGATGTCGGATACGATCGTCTGCCAGTCGGAATGACCGAACGGCGTATAGTTGATCATGATGTCGTCTTGCGCGACACCCTTGAGCTTCAGATAGGCTTCGAGGATCTTGTTGGTGGTTCGCGGATAGACGTAATCGGTGCCAGCCAGCACCCAGCGCTTCACGTTGCCGCCGTCTTCGCTCATCAGATAATCGACGGCCGGGATCGCCTGCTGGTTCGGAGCCGCGCCCGTGTAGAACACGTTGCGCTGGCATTCCTCGCCCTCGTACTGGACGGGGTAGAACAGGATCGAGTCGAGTTCTTCGAAGACCGGCAGAACCGACTTGCGCGACACCGACGTCCAGCAGCCGAAGGTCGCGACGCAATTATCCTTGGAGATCAACTCGCGCGCCTTTTCGGCGAAGAGCGGCCAGTTCGAGGCGGGATCGACCACGACGCCCTCGAGCTTCTTGCCCAGCACGCCGCCTTTCTTGTTCTGCTCGTCGATGAGCATCAGCATGACGTCCTTGAGGGTCGTCTCCGAGATCGCCATCGTGCCCGACAGCGAATGCAAGATGCCGACCTTGACGGTCTCGTCCGCCGCGAAAGCGCGGGAGACGCCACCCATCGCCAGGGCCCCTGCGGCAGCTGTCGCGCCCAGCAAAGCTTGGCGGCGGTTCATTGCGAACTGATCCATGGTCTTGTCCCCTCTGGCGGCCGGAGGAGGTGGCCGCAACCCGAGCGGCCGCAGTCTTGGTCAGAACGCCGGTCCGGCCCATACGTCGTTTGACGTATGTTGCGCTGCGGCAGAGGCAGAACGCCGACGTTTACGGTCTCGCCTCAGCTGGATCGTTGCGGCAGAATGTTCGCGCGCGGCGCGACACTGACGGCGCAGCCGGGGAGATCCGCCCACGATGAGCCAACTCGGCAGTTCGCTGCAAAACTTCCTTCTGGTCTTGTCGGCGCTGTTCTCCATCGTCAATCCGATCGGCTCGGCGTTGATCTTCAGCCAGGTCACGGCTGACCGCTCGCACGAGGAACGGCTCGACATTGCGGGAAAGGTCGGGCTCTACTCGGCCATCGTCATGCTGGTCGCGCTATGGGGCGGCGCCTATGTGCTGAATTTCTTCGGCGTGACGCTGGCGGCCTTGCGGATTGCGGGCGGCCTCGTGGTGTCGACCAGCGCCTGGAGCATGTTGTCGAAGGCGGAGGAAAACGAGGAACGCAAGCAGGAGCAGGCGTCGCATGCCACCGGTGCCTCCGATGTCGCGTTTTTTCCGCTGACGATGCCGTTCACGACCGGCCCCGGCACTATTTCGGTGGCGATCGCACTCGGGTCCAACCTGCCGACCGGCCCCAACGAGGGATATTCGTTTTTCCTCGGCGCATCGCTGGCCGCCTTGGCGGTCGCCGTGATGATCTGGATTGCGTATCGCTCGGCCGATCGGCTCGTCGCTTGGCTCGGCCACGCCCGTGCCCGTGTGCTGGCGCGGCTCGCGGCCTTCCTCCTGCTCTGCGTCGGCACACAGATCACGCTGAACGGTGTCGTCGATGCGCTGCGGCTCGTCGTCAAACCCTAGCGGGTCCGCCGCTATGCAGCTTAGACGAGGCTGCCGACCGGCCGTGACGCGTCGAGCGGCATCCCGGCCTCCGCGTCGAGCGGCGGGATCGGCCCTTCGATCAGCATCCAATATCCTGCCGCGGCCACCACCGCGATGACGGCTCCGGTCAGCAAGGCTGGGGAAAACCGCCCTGTCGCTTGCGCGATGAAGCCGGTGATCGTGGGCGCGAGCGCCCCGCCGATATAGCCGCCGAAATTCTGCAAGGCGCCGATCGAGGCGGTGCAATTGGCTGGCGCCGCGACCGACGCCATGGCCCAAGCGGCGGAACTGCAGAGATAGACGAGGAACAGCGAGGCCGAGATGCAGCCGATCGCCACGACATCGCTCGGGCTCACGGCCGCGATCGCCGTGAACACGCCAGTCAGCACCAGCGCGATCGCCATCGGGATCTTGCGGCTGTTGATCGGATCGACCCCGCGCCGGGCCAGAAGATCGACCACACGGCCGCCGAGAACGCCGCCCAAGATCCCGAACGCAAATGGAATCGAGGCCAGGAGACCGGTCTTGCCGATAGTGAAATGCCGCTCGATCTCGAGGTATCCAGGCAACCACGCCGTGTAGAGCCAGGTGATATAGATGCAGCCGAAATAGCCGACGATCATGCCCCAGGTGGTGCGGAACGCGAACAGTCGCCGCCAATCGCTCCAGGTGACCTGAGACCGCGCCGTGTCCTCATCGCCCTCGGTCAAGAACGCCTTTTCGTCCGGCGTGAGGTCGATCTCGGTCGGATTGCGAAACACCATGTAGATCGTCGCGGCGAGCAGCAATCCGGCCGCCCCCATGATCACGAACATCGTGCGCCAGCCGAACGACAGCATCAGGAAGGTAAGCAGCGGCAGCGACACGAAGGTGCCGAGCGAGGAGGCGCAATTCCAGATCCCGGTCGCGGTGCCGCGCTGGCGAATGTTGAACCAGTCGCGCGTCACGCGGGCGCAGGTCGGGAAATGCGGCGCTTCGCCGATCCCGAGGACGATGCGGGCGCGCTGAACTGCCAGAACGAGGTGACGGCGCCGCCGAGCATCTGGCCGAGCGACCAAATCGACAGGCCGAGCGTCAAAGTGAGACGCGGGCCAAGCCGGTCGGCCAAGGCGCCGGCCGGCAATTGGGCGAAGGCATAAGCCCAAAGGAAGGCGGAGAGCAGCAGGCCCATATCGGCGATCGTGAAGCCAAGCTCCTGACGGATCAGCGGATTGGCGACCGCCAGTGTGGCTCGGTCCACGTAATTCACCGCACCGGCCGTGACCAGCAACGTCAGCGACACGGCTTGCAATCGTTTGATACGTTTCGATGGCGCCGGAACGGCCATGATCATCTCCCTTGAGTGCCGACGTCGTTGCCCGACGTTCGTCACGGTCGCCGCCCTTAGTGGCCGGTCGTTTGGTCCATTCTGCACCGAAGCAGGATTGTGCGTGAAGCCGGATAATGAACAGAGCCGCAGCCACCGAACCGTTTCGTGTGGGAAAAGCCGCGCTGCCCGGACGTCCTGGCGGCATGAACTATGCTAAGCGAAGATAAGCCACAGAGTACCCATGCCCGGACCGCAGCGAATTCTTCCCATCAGGCGCGATTACAATCGGTGGGTCGCCAACCAGACGCTCGAGGATTTCGCGCTGCGCTTCACTGCGAAAAGCGCGCGTCTCTGGTCGGCCTCGCGGGTGTCGCAAACCGCCATCGGGGCCATCTCGTTTCTGGCCCTCGAGGCGATCGGCGGCACCATCACCCTGAGCTATGGGTTCACCAATGTGCTGGCCGCGACGCTGGTGGTCGGCCTCATCCTGTTTCTCACCGGCCTGCCGATCGCCCGCGCGGCCGCCCGATACGGCGTCGACATCGACCTGCTGACGCGCGGGGCGGGCTTCGGCTATGTCGGATCAACCGTCACGTCGCTGGTCTATGCGGCGTTCACATTCATTCTCTTCGCGGTCGAAGCCTCCATCATGGCGACGGCTTTGCAGCTCTGCTTCGGCTTGCCGCTGCCGGTCGGTTATCTGTTGAGCGCCGTCGCCGTGATCCCGCTGGTGACCTATGGCATCACCTGGATCAGCCGTTTCCAGCTCTGGACGCAGCCGCTCTGGATCATCCTCAACATCCTGCCGGTCGGCTTCATCATGGTGCGCGACTGGCCGTCCGTGGTGGCCTGGACGACCTTTCCGGGTTTGGCGTTGCCCGCACCGTCCGGCGACCAACTCGATCTCCTGAAATTTGGCGGCGCGGCCTCGGTTATTCTGGCGCTGATGCCGCAGATCGGCGAACAGGTCGACGTGCTGCGGTTTTTGCCGGCGCGGAGCAGCAAGGGCGGACGGCGGTGGAGCACCTTGTCGATCCTGGCGGCCGGACCAGGCTGGATCGTGCTCGGCGCGCCGAAGCTGCTGTTCGGGTCTTTGCTGGCCGTGCTGGCGCTGCGGCACGGCGTCCCCGCCGACCATGCGGGTGAGCCCGCCTACATGTATCGCGTCGCCTTCGGCTATGTGTTGCCGTGGCCCGATGCGGTGGCGGTGCTGACGGCCGCCTTCGTGGTCGTGTCGCAGCTCAAGATCAACGTCATGAATGCCTATGCGGGGTCCCTCGCCTGGTCGAACTTCTTCGCTCGCCTCACCCATAGCCATCCGGGCCGCGTCGTCTGGCTGGTGTTCAATGTCGCGATTGCGGTCCTGCTGATGGAACTCGGCATCTATGCGGCGCTCGAACGCATTCTCAGCCTCTTCTCCATCGTCGCGGTCGCCTGGCTCGGCGCCATCGTGGCCGATCTCGCGATCAACAAGCCGCTGGGGCTCAGCCCACCCGGCATCGAGTTCAAGCGCGCCCACCTCTATGACATCAACCCCGTCGGAACCGGCGCCATGGGGCTCGCGACACTGGTGGCCCTTTTGGCCGCTTCGGGGCTGCTCGGCGAGGCACCGCGCGCACTCGCTCCGTTCGTGGCGCTCGGCGTCGCGCTCGTGACCGCACCGCTGATCGCCTGGGCGACCGGAGGTCGATATTATCTGGCCCGCCAGCCGGAGACGGACTGGCAGGCCCGCGAGACCATCGCATGCACCATCTGCGACCATGCTTTCGAGCCGGAGGACATGGCCTCCTGCCCGGCCTATGGCGCTCCGATCTGCTCGCTCTGCTGCTCGCTCGATTCACGCTGCCACGATCTCTGCAAGCCGCATGGGCGGGCGCAGACGCAGATGGCGGCCGTTATGACGGGCCTGCTTCCCAAGAGCCTGGGGCGACACGTGACGCCGCGTGTGGTGCGATACATCTCGATCCACGCGCTGATCGTCGTGGCGATCAGCCTCGTCTTGCTGCTCATCGATTTCCAGGCCGCGTCCTACGGGGTCGCGGCGAAGGCTCTCGTTGACCGAACGCTGTGGACCGCCTTCGCGATCCTGTTCATCGTGGCGGGCGTGCTGGCCTGGTTCCTGGTGCTGGCGCAGGAGAGCCGCCACGTCGCCCAGGAGGAATCCACGCGGCAGACGGCGCTGCTGCTGCGCGAGATCGAGGCGCATCAACGCACCGACGCGGCGTTGCAGAAGGCCAAAGAGGTCGCCGAGGCCGCCAATCTCGCCAAGAGCCGCTATGTCGTCGGCCTCAGCCACGAACTCCGCACCCCGCTGAATGCAGTGCTGGGCTATGCGCAATTGCTCGAGCGCGACACCGATATCCCGGCGGCGCGGCAAACCGGCGTGCGGGTCATCCGCCGATCCGCCGAGCATCTCTCCGGGCTCATCGACGGCCTGCTCGATATTTCCAAGATCGAGGCGGGACGGCTGCAGATCGGGCGCAACGACGTGCGGATCGGCGACTTTCTCGATCAGGTGGTCGACATGTTCGCCTTGCAGGCCCGCGCCAAGGGGCTGGACTTTATCTTCGAGTGCAGCCCCGCGCTGCCCCGGACGGTGCGGACCGACGAGAAGCGATTGCGGCAGATCCTCATCAACCTGCTGTCCAATGCCGTGAAATTCACGACGACCGGCCATGTCGCGCTCCGGGTGCGCTATCGCAATCAGGTCGCGACGCTGACGATCGAGGATACCGGCCCGGGGATCGCGGGCGATGACCGCGATCGCATCTTCGAGCCGTTCGATCGTGGCTCGGTGACGGCGCACCATGCCCTCCCGGGCCTCGGCCTCGGATTGACGATCACAAAACTGCTGGCCGAACTCATGGGCGGCGAGATCAACCTGCATAGCACGCCAGGGGTCGGCAGCCGCTTCGAGGTCCGGCTGATGCTGGCCGCCACGGCCGAAACCGCGCTGCCGCCGTTGCGACGCATCAACGGATATGGCGGCGCGCGGCGCACCCTCCTCGTGGCCGACGACGATCAGGATCATCAGACCCTCATGCGGGAGATGCTGGAACCGCTCGGCTTCTCGATCCTGACGGCGCGTGATGGCCCGACCTGCCTCGCGCTCGTGGCCGACGTTGCGCCGGACCTGTTCCTGCTCGACATTTCAATGCCGGGCTTGTCGGGCTGGGATCTCGTGAGAACGCTGCGGGCCGGCGCCCATCCACGCACCCCCATCGTCATGCTGTCGGCCAATATCGGCGAGACGACCCCCAATCGAACCGACCTCGAAGACCACCAGCCCGATGCCGTTCTGCCGAAGCCGTTCGACTTCGGGCACCTGCTCGATACGCTGGAGCGTCTGCTGGGGCTCGATTGGATCTCCGACCCGACCCCAACCCCGCCCGAAACATCCCTTGAACCATTTGCACCGCAGCCACTCGGCCCGGCTGACCGGAGCGAATTGCTCAGCCTCGGCCGCATCGGCTACTTACGCGGGATCGAGGCCAAGCTCGCTCAACTCGACCAGAACCCCGGCCAGCGCGCGATCGTCGCGCAATTGCGCCAGCACCTGACCGCCTTCGACTTCGACGGCTTCACGGCCGATCTCGAAGACCTCGCCGATGGTTGAGCCGCAGCCATCCCGAGCCGCCGGCACGCGCGACATCGTCCTCTTGGTCGATGACACCCCCGATACGCTTGCGATGCTGACCGACGCGCTCGAACAATCCGGCTTCATGGTGCTGATCGCGACCGGCGGCAGCGCAGCGCTGTCGATCTGCGAGCGGGTCACGCCCGATGTCATCCTGATGGACGCGATGATGCCGGGTCTCGATGGTTTCGAGACGTGCCGCCGCCTGAAGGCGACCGCGGCGGTCGCGCATGTTCCGGTCATCTTCATGACGGCGCTGAGCGAAACGGAGCATATCGTTCAGGGCCTTGGCGCCGGCGGGGTCGATTACGTCACGAAGCCGGTCGTGCTGGACGAAATGTTCGCGCGCATCCGCACGCATCTTCACAACGCACGCGCGGCGCAGAGCACCAGACTGGCGCTCGATACGGCCGGAAGCTTTCTCCTGGCGATCGACCAGAGCGGCACCCTGCTCTGGGCCACCCCGCAGGCGAGGCGTCTTTTGCAGCGGGCCGCGCCATTGTCAAACCCCGGCGCGTTGGCGCCCGATATCGTCGCGTCGATCCATGCCGCGGCAGCCGGCGGCGGCCCGCAAACGCTCACGTGGCCCGCCTCGCAGGCCGGGGTTGGTCACCTGCAATTCGGCTTTCTGGGCACGATCGGGGCGGGCGAATATCTCGTGCGTCTGACCAGCCTCGACGGGCGCAACGACGAAGAGGCCCTGCGACGGCGTTTCAGCCTGACGGCGCGCGAAGCCGAGGTGTTGCTGTGGATCGCGCGCGGCAAGTCCAACCGCGACATTGCCGATATTCTGGCGCTCAGTCCCCGCACCGTGAACAAGCACCTCGAGGGGATCTACACCAAACTCGGGGTCGAGAACCGGGCGTCGGCCGCCGTGCTGGCCAACCGCGTCTGGAGCGGGAATTAAAGCCGAGTTCGTCGGCCTATTTACCGCCGTCGACGCTCAACACTTGACCCGACACCCACCCGGCGAGGTCGGAGGCAAAGAACAATACAGCATTCGCGATATCGTCAGGCGTCCCGAGGCGGTGCATCGCGATGCTCGACAGCAGCTTGCCCTGCCCCTCTTGGCCGAGTGCCTCCCACTGGCGTTCGGTCGCCGGATTCGAGCGCACGAAGCCGGGCGCGACATTGTTGACCGTGATGCCGAAGGCGCCGAGTTCATGTGCCAGTTGGCGCGTCAGGCCGATCTGCCCGGCCTTCGCGCTGGCATAGGCCTGAATACCGGTGAGGCTCACGCCGAGCCCGGCCCCGGACGAAATGTTGATGATGCGGCCCCAGCCCCGCGCTTTCATGCCGGACGCGACGGCCTGCGCCATCAGGAAAGCACCCGTGAGATTGACGTCGACGATCGCGCGCCAACTCGCGAGCGTGATGCTCTCGATCGGCCGGCCCACCTGTCCCAGCACGCCCCCCGCATTATTGACGAGAATGTCGGGCGACCGTCCGTCGGCCTCTAATCGCTGTATGAGCGCCTGGATGCCAACCGCATCGGTCACATCGAGAACGGCCGTGAGACCCATCGGACCGACGAGGCGGGACGTCTCCGGCAAACCCGCCTCGGCGATATCACACGCCACCACGAAAGCGCCGGCCTTGGCCAGCGTGACCGCGATGGCTTGCCCGAAACCATGGCCTGCGCCGGTGACGAGCGCCGTGCGGCCCTTGAGAGCGAACGTCATGCTTGTCCCTGTTCGCCGATGTGATCGAGCTGTTCGATGTTCCGCCTGTCGAGCGCCCGCTGGCCTGCTTCGATCTCGTGAATCATCGCGATGATGGCGGCCGTGATCGGCGTCGGGAGCGTATGTGTCGCCCCAGCGGCCACGATCGGGCCGAGTTGGGCGTCGACCTCGGTCTTGCGCTTGCGGATCGCAAGATCGCGCCAAATACCCGAATGGGATTTCGCCGACTTGCGGTTATGCGCCACCATCGCGTCGAACGAGGCTGCGGTCACCTCAGGCGCCGCCTCGGGCAGAAAGGCGGCCGGGTCGAAGCCGTTGAAGGCTTCGAGCGTCACGCCCTCGGCCCGCGCGACCGCAACGATCTCGTGTGCGAGGCGCGTCAGAACGGGCCGCGCATGCGGCATCGCCAGAACGTCGGCGATGCTATCGTCCGTGAGGGCGGTGGCAAATAATTGCGCGCCATAGATCAGCTTCGCCCAGAGATAGCCAAGAATATTCGAGGTGACGATCGCGGCCGGATCGAAGGTCAGGAACAAGCGGTGCAGGTCGGCGATGCGCGGGCTCGCCCGTCCATCGAGTTCGCCGAGCACGACGGCGCCGCGTCCGCCATAGTGGATGACGCCGGGCTCGATGTAATCAGCGCCGAAATTGACGAAGCAGCCGATCGTGCGCGCGCGACCGAGGCGTGCGGCGATCACGTGTTCGTTGAGGCCGTTCTGGGCCGAGACCACGTAACCCTCATCCGCCACATGGGGCGCGAGATCGACGAGCGCCGCCTCGGTATGGTGGGCTTTGACGGCCAGAATGATGCGGTCGAAGCGCCCCTCGACCTGCGCCGGCAGGCGGGCTTGGGCCGACACGCGCGTCGCGCCGATCGGCCCCGTGATGGTCAAGCCGTCCCGGTTCAGGGCATCGACATGGTCGGCCACGACATCGACGAAGAGCACGTCCTCGCCGGCGCGGATCATGGCCGCGCCGATCGCCCCGCCGATGGCTCCCGCGCCCCAGATCAGGATTGGGCCATTCATGCCCAGGGTCCTTCGAGCAAGGCCCGCGTCTCTTCGACCGCGACCTGCCAGATCGCCAGCATCTCCGTATCCGGCCGCTCGTAATAACCGCCGAAATTACCGTCACCCAGCAGCGTCTTGACACCATCCGGGTCGAGCACGCGCATGCGGTCGAACTCGACCATCGGCTTGCGCTGGCTCGGTGCCACGACGCCGGGCAACCGCGTCCAGGGGAAGTTTTCCATCCACGACGCGTGCGAGGCGACGGGATCGATCTCCTGCACTTTGGCGGCAGTCTTCGGCGCGTTCCACCAATTATGGAATTTGACGGCCGTACCCGCGTGGTCGGCCATCCATTCGATCGCGAGGGCGCCGGCCGGCTGGTTGCCGCCATGGCCATTGACGAAGAGAATACGTCGGAAGCCCTGCCGATGCAGACTGTCGAGAATGTCGCGCACGACCGCCACATAAGTGTCGATCCGCAGGCTGATCGACCCCGGATAGCTGAGGAAATAGGGGGTAATTCCATAGGCCAGCACGGGGAAGACCGGCACGCCGACCGGCTCTGCAGCCTCGAGAGCAACCCGCTCGGAGAGGATCGAATCGACCGACAGGCTGAGGCCCGCATGCTGCTCGGTGCTGCCGAGCGGCACAATGGCGCGATCGTCGGTCTTGAGATAGGCCGCGACCTGCTCCCAGTTCATATCGCTGATCATCATGATGCTTTCCTGTCGGGCTGGATCGCGGGGCTATCCGGGTCACGGAGCAGCGGAATGACGATCCGTTCGATCTCGCCGGGATCGGGAACGTGGCGATATTCCATGGCACGGACGCCGACCGGCAACTGTTCGAGGGCCGCCTCCGCGCCCGTCGACAGCACCACGATGCTGCAGGCGCCCAGCAAGGCAGCAAGGTCCGGCCCGTCCAGCAGAGCGGCCGTCACGGCGGATACATGCGGCGCGAATTTTTCAACACCGGCCTTGATGACCGGCAGAAACTCGGGAAATCGCGACACGACCAGCACCCGCGCCCGAGGATCGAGCGAGGCCAGGCCACGCCGCGTGTCCTCGGATGGGATGAAGCTGATGGCGGCCACGCGCTGGTGCGGCAGCAGGGCCGCGACCTCCCGTCGGCGATGCGCGAAGGTGAGCACGAGATCAGCCGCAGTGGCCCGCTGCATCGCCGCCTCCCGGCGTTGAAGCGCATCCACCGTCAGCGCCTCCACGGTGGTGCCGGGGCCAAGCGCGGCAGCCAACGATCGTGCATAGCTGGCGGCCGCCACCGGAAAGGTTCCGACCAGCACCACGACCTTGGTTCGCCCGCGCGCCACCCGGCCCGACAGCCTCGCCCCGATCGAGCCCGCGATTTCGCCACTCCGCAGGCCGATCGCCAGGCCTTCATCGATCAAGGCATCGACCCGTTGCAGAAATGCCGCCATTCGGGCATCGCTATCGCCGACCGCACCACGATCGGTCACGAATGTTCCCGACCCCGGTCGTCCATGGATCAACCCAGCCTCCTTCAGATCGCGGTAGACTTGGCTGACCGTCATGGGAGCGACACCGATCGCATCGGCAAGCTCGCGGACCGAGGGAAGCCGAGCCCCGCCCGCGATCTCGCCGCAGGCGATGCCATATTCGATCAACCCGCGAAGCTGCGCTCCAAGGGCGACCGGCAAGGTCTTGTCGAGAGCCAGCCGCATCATCATCCCATACGAAACCGTTCTCGACGGTTAGCACGGTGCCCTCCGTTTCAGCAATCACCCTCTTTGACCGAACGTTAGTCGAGCCTTTAACTCAACAATTGACACGCGAGGCGCGGCGGCGTTAGCGTTCTAAAGAATTAGAACAGTGGCCTCTCACATCATCGGTAGCATCCATGAAAGCATCATTCAGGTTCGCGGTCACGGCTTCGCTGCTGCTGGGTGCGAGCGTCGCTGCGATCGGGGCAGGCTCCGCCGCGACCCGTGGCGGCATCATGACCTATGGCCGATATGCCGATAGCTTGTTCCTCGACCCGGTCCTCAACGACGCCAACGTCGACATCTGGGTGCTGTCGAACCTCTACGACACATTGCTGCTGCCGACCGACGACGGCAAGGGCGTTCAGCCCGGCCTCGCCACCGCTTGGACGGTCGCGCCGGATGGGAAGTCCGTCACGCTGACGCTGCGCGAGGGGACCAAATTTTCCGATGGGTCGCCGATCACGGCCGAGGACGTGAAATGGTCGCTCGAGCGCGCTCACGACCCGAAGAACGGCATCTGGAATTTCCTCCTCGAGTCACTGGATTCGGTTGAGATCAAAGACCCGAAGACCGTCGTCCTGGCGTTGAAACACACCGATCCGGCGATCCTGCCGGCGCTCAGCACCTTCAACGCCTCGATCATGCCGAAGAAGGCCTTCGAGGCGTCTGCAGGCGCGACCGACGCCGACAAGGCCAAGACCTTCGGCGAGCATCCGATCGGCTCCGGCCCCTTCATGTTCCAATCCTGGAGCCGGGGTTCGGAAATGAAGCTCGTCAAGAACCCCTATTATTGGCGCAATGGCGACGACGGGAAGAAGCTTCCCTACCTCGATGGCGTGACCTTCGAGGTCATCCCCGACGACGCAACCCGCATCCTAAAGGTTCAGTCGGGCGAACTCGACGGCGCGGAATTCATCCCGTTTTCGCGCGTCGAGGAACTGAAGGCCAATCCGGCGTTCAACATGGTGCTGTTCCCCTCGACCCGCGTGTTCTACGGCAACCTCAACGTCCGCCCGAAGCTGACGGACGGAACCGCGAACCCGCTCGCCAATGAGAAACTGCGGATGGCGCTGAATTATGCCGCCGACAAGGATGCGCTGATCGCCATCGTGACCCACGGGGTCGGCACGCCGATGAGCTCGTTCATGTCGACCGCGACACCGATGCATGTCGGTGAGGGAACTGAATTCCCGCTCGATGTCGAGAAAGCCAAGGCGCTGATGAAGGAGAGCGGCCTCAGCGGCGTCACCTTCTCGTGCCTTGTCTTGGCCGGCAACGTCGATCAGGTCAGCACCGCCACCGCCTTGCAGCAGATGTGGGGCGAGATCGGGGTGACGCTCAAGATCGAGCAGGTCGACAATGCCACCATCACATCGCGCTATCGCGCCGGCGATTTCTCGATGCGGCTCAGCGTGTGGACCGACGACATCGCCGATCCGAACGAGGCGACGTCCTATTTCGCTTATTACCCGACCATTCAGTCGCAGCATTCCGGTTGGAAGAACGACGAGGTCGACGCGCTTTACGAAAAGTCGCAGAGCGAGCTCGACCCCAAGGTCCGGGCCGGCCAGTTCGCCCGCATCCAGGAGCTTTACAAAACCGGCCCGATCGTGCCGCTGTTCGAGACGCCCTATCCGGTCGTCTTGAAAAAGAACGTCAAGGGCTTCGTGCAAATCCCGCTCGGCAACAACATCTTCGTGGCGACCTCGCTGGAGAAGTAAGGCGCGCCAATTCGGCTCCGCAGGATCGTGGTGACCTCCCGTTCGGATCGGAGGGGAGGTTGTCGCGCGCCTGATCTTCTGCAAAGTGAGCGTGGGCCGGCGTCGATGCCGCCCCCGGAGACCTGAGCCGTGCTGAATCCGGGTTTCGTGATCCGCCGTATCCTGCAGATCATCCCGACGCTGCTGTTCATCCTTGTCGTGACGTTCGTGATCGTGCGCCTGCTCCCCGGCGATCCCTTGAGCGCGATCGCGGGTGATCGAGTGACGGATGCGGACGTGGCCCGCGCCAAGGCGCAATATGGGCTCGACCGGCCGCTGGTGCTGCAATTCGTGGCCTTCGTCGAACGCGTGCTGCACGGCGACCTCGGCCGATCGTTTGTGATCCAGGTCCCGGTCTCGTCGCTAATCGCCGACCGGCTTCCGGTGACGCTTCTGCTGACCGGAATGGCGGCTCTCTTCGCGATCCTCATGGCGGTGCCGCTAGCGTTCGTGGCGGCGATGCGCCGCAACCGTCCGGCTGACGCGATCATCCGCGGCGCCTTTCAGGTCGGCCTGTCGATGCCGGTCTTCTACATCGGCCTCGTGCTGCTGACCGTCTTTTCGGCCACCCTGCGATGGTTTCCGGTCGGCGGCTATGGCAATGACTGGGCCGACCATCTCTATCACCTGTTCCTCCCGGCCTTGACGCTCGCCGTCAGCCTCGCGGCCGTGCTGATGCGAAATCTGAGGGCCGCGATCGTCGACGTGCTCGGGGCCGAATATGTCGATTTCGCCCGCGCCAAAGGCCTGCGCCCCCGGCTCATCATGCTGCGGCACGTGTTGCGGAACGCCTTGATCTCGACGGTAGCGTTGCTCGGGCCGACGATCGGTGTGTTGCTCGGCGGCGCCGTCATCACCGAAACCGTCTTTGCGATTCCCGGTGTTGGACGCCTGATGATCGACAGTATTTACGGGCGCGATTATCCCGTGATCCAGGGCCTCACGCTGGCGCTGGCCGTCGTGGTGTCGCTGATCTTCCTGCTGACGGACCTGTTGCAGGCAGCCCTCGATCCGAGGGTGGCGCAGTGACGGCCGCCGAAGATCTGATCTCGTCGCCAATGCCCCGACGACGTCAGCGCGCGCGGCTGACCTTGCGGATAACACCGACTCTCGTGCTCGCGGTCGTGATCCTTGGCTTGGCGCTGTTGATGGCTGTCGAACCGCAATGGTTCGCGCCGCGCAGCCCCACCACATTCGACTACAAGGCGATCCTCAAAGGCCCCTCGCTTGCCCATCCGTTCGGCACCGACAACTTTGGGCGCGATATTCTCTCGCGCACCATCTGGGCGTTCCGCATCGACCTGCAGATCGCGATCTTCGGCACGCTCTTCCCATTCGTCTTCGGCACGCTGGTCGGTGCCGTCGTCGGCTATTACGGCGGCTGGGTCGAGAGCGTGTTCGGCCGCTTCGTCGACGCGATCGTGACGTTTCCGTTTCTCGTGCTGGTCATCGCCATCGTGGCGGTGTTGGGCCCTGGCCTCATCAACCTCTATATCGCGATCAGCGCGGTCGGCTGGATCTTCTACGCCAGGATCATCGCGGCCGAATTCAAGGTGCAGAAGCGGCTCGATTATGCCTCGGCCGGGCGGGTCATGGGCTACAGCACGCCGCGTATCATCCTGCGCCACCTGCTGCCCAACGCGATCACGCCCGCGATCGTCTATTGGATGACCGATATGGCGCTGTGCATCCTGCTCGGCTCCAGCCTTGGTTATCTCGGGCTCGGGGCGCAACCGCCTGCCGCCGAATGGGGCGTGCTGATCGCCGACGGAAAAAACTACATGTCGACCGCATGGTGGATCTCGATCTTCCCCGGTATCGCCATCGTGATCACCGGCCTCGGATTCAGCCTGCTCGGCGATGCTCTGTCGGATCTTCTGAGGCCGCGCCGATGACGACGCTGACGGTGCGCGACCTCACCGCCACCTTCACGGGCCCGGCCGGCCCGGTGCGCGCCGTCGATGGCGTGAGTTTCGAGATCGGCGACGGCGAGATCATCGGACTTGTCGGTGAGTCGGGCTCGGGCAAGAGCGTGACGCTGCGCTCGTTGCTGCGGATGCTGCGGCCACCCGGCACGGTCAGCGGGTCCGTCGTCTGGAACGGCGTCGATCTCTTGGCTTTGCCCGAGGCCAAGCTGCGCGCGGTGCGGGGGGGAGAGATCGCGATGATCTTCCAAGAGCCCATGACGGCGCTCAACCCGGTCCTGACGGTTTTTCAGCAGATCGACGAGACGTTGGCGACCCATACCGATCTGTCCAAAGCCGCCCGCAAGGCGCGCGCGGTCGACTTGCTGGATCTCGTCGGCATTCCGGCCGCGACAGAGCGGCTCGATCATTATCCACATGAGTTCTCGGGCGGCATGCGCCAGCGCGTCATGATCGCGATCGCGCTGGCGGGCGAACCGCGCCTGCTGCTGGCCGATGAACCCACGACGGCGCTCGATGTGACGATCCAGGATCAGATCCTGAAGCTCATTGTCGATCTGCGCGACCGGCTCGGCATGAGCGTCATTCTGGTGACGCATGACCTCGGCGTCGTGGCACAGACCTGCTCCCGCGTTGCCGTCATGTATGCGGGCCGCATCGTGGAAAGCGGGTCGGTCGCGAGCCTCTTCGCCGAACCGCACCATCCCTACACACGTGGTTTGCTCGGCTCGGTGCCGCGCCCCGGGCAGGAGCGGCAGCTCTTGCTGTCGATCGACGGCACGCCGCCGTCGCTGGCCGACATGCCGCAGGGTTGCGCCTTTCATCCGCGCTGCAGCTTTAAAACGGAAATCTGCATGGCGGAGCGCCCGCCGCTCGCCTCGATCGCGCCCGGCCGGCTGGTCGCCTGTTTCCATCATGAAGCGGTCGCGGCGGCGGGGCTGAGCCGATGACCGCCGTCACGACCGCCCCGTCGATCCTCCGCATTGACGACCTCGTCGTGCGCTTTGCCATGGCGCGCGCCTGGACCGACCGGCTGACCGGGACGCCACAGCGGGTCGTACATGCGCTGAACGGCATCACCCTCGATCTGCGGCGCGGCGAGACGCTCGGGATCGTCGGCGAAAGCGGTTGTGGAAAATCGACCTTAGCCCGTGCCATCGTCCGGCTGATCGACCCGAGCGCGGGCCGCGTCGTCTTCGACGGGATCGATATCGCAACGCTCCACGGGAGCGACCGCCGCGCCTTCAATCGCCGCGTCCAGATGGTGTTCCAGGATCCCTATGGCTCGCTCAATCCGCGCATGACCGTTCGGCAGGTGCTGACCGAGGCGTTGAGCGTGCATCGGATGCGCCCCTCGGCCGACATCCCGGCCCGCGTCGCCGAACTGCTCGATCTCGTGCGCCTGCCGACCGATGCGGCCGACCGCCTGCCGCATGAATTTTCGGGCGGACAACGGCAGCGGATCGGCATCGCCCGCGCGCTCGCGGTCGAACCCGACATTCTGGTGGCGGACGAGCTCGTGTCGGCGCTCGACGTGTCGGTTCAGGCGCAGGTCGTCAACCTGCTGCTCGAATTGCAGAATCGCCTCAATCTGACGGTGCTGTTCGTGGCCCACGACCTGCGCCTCGTGCGGCATTTCTCGCACCGGGTCGCCGTCATGTATCTCGGCGCAGTGGTCGAGATCGGCGACGCCGAGGCTGTGTTTTCGGCGCCGCGCCACCCCTATACGCGCGCCCTCATCGACGCCGCACCCGAGATGGACCCCGGCCGCCGCAGCCGCGCCCCGGCGGTGCGGGGTGAATTGCCGAGCCCCGTCAACCTCCCCTCGGGATGCGCCTTCCACACCCGCTGTCCGCATGCGTTTGACCGCTGCATCACCGAGCGTCCGGTGCTGACGACGCGCGGTGACGGCCATCTCGCGGCCTGTCACTTGAGCGCGTTCGGCGATCCAGCCGCGAGCCGAGAGGCGGCTCCAATGAGGAGCGAAGCATGAGCCTTGCGCCCTACAACGAGCAGATGGGGCAGATCGCCGATCTGCTCTGCGCCATCAATGTGCTGCATTGGGATGCCCGCACCCTCATGCCCGCCGCAGGCGCGGCAGCGCGCGGCAAACAGATCGCCACGCTGACGGGTCTTGCGCGCGATCTTGCGACCGGGGAGCCGTTCCGGGCCGCCCTCGATGCGGCCTCGGAGGTGACAGCGGCGCTGCCAGCCGACGACCTGTCGCGCCGTGCCATCGATCAGACGCGCCTCGCCGTCGAGACGCTACGTCGGATTCCGAAGAGCCTGATCGTCGAAGCGGCCGATCTTGCGGCGCGCGCCGAATCGGCCTGGGTCGAGGCGCGACGAACCAACGATTTCGATGGGTTCGCGCCCTATCTCGAACGCACGGTCGCGTTGCAGCGCCAGCGTGCCGAGGCGATCGGCTATGCCGAGCACCCTTATGACGCGCTGGTCGGTCAGTACGAGCCAGGCATGACGTTGGCCCGTCTCGACACGCTCTATGCGACGCTACGGGCCGGATTGCTGCCCCTCATCGAACGGGCCAGGAGCCTGCCGGAGCCACGGCTCGACCTGCTGCGCGGACCCTTCCCGATCCCGGACCAAAAAGCGTTCGCGTCCGCGATGGCGGCCCGCATGGGCTATGATTTCGCCCGTGGTCGGCTCGACGACACGGCCCATCCGTTCGAGATCTCGTTCGATCGGACGGACGTCCGGATCACCGGCCGATTTCGCGACACTTGGCTGCCGAGCGGTTTCTTCGGCGTGTGGCACGAGGCCGGTCACGGCATGTACGAGCAGGGCCTCGACCCCGCGTTCAGCCGCTCGATTTTCGCAACCGATCTCGTCGGGCTCTACGCGGTCGGCGGCGCCAGCTTCGGGATGCACGAAAGCCAGTCGCGACTGTGGGAAAACCGGGTCGGCCGGTCGCGGCGCTTCTGGGGGCTGCATTGTGCCGAGGCTCGGGCCGCGTTCCCACGCCCGTTGGCGGATGCCGATGCCGACAGCCTTTGGCGGGCCGTCAATCACGTCGCACCGGGTCTCATCCGGGTCGAAGCGGACGAGTTGACCTACGACCTGCACGTCATATTCCGGACGGACCTTGAAGCCGCCCTGATGGCGGGTGACCTTGCGGTCCGTGACCTCCCCGGTGCCTGGTCGGACATGGTGCGGCGCGACCTTGGCCTCGACGTGCCGAACCATCGGGACGGCGTGCTTCAGGACGTGCATTGGGCGGCCGGTCTCATGGGCTCGTTTCCGACCTATACGCTCGGCAACGTCATGAGCTCGCAGCTGTTCGCAGCCGCTGGCCGCGACGCCGGCGTCACGAGCGGCCTCGAGCGCGGCGATTACGCCCCGCTTGCGGCGTGGCTCGGCGCCCACGTCCACCGGCACGGCCGCAGCCTCACACCCGACGCGATCCTGCGGCGCGCCACCGGCTCGTCGCTTGACCCCGCCCCCTATCTCGCCGATCTGACCCGCAAGGTCGATCAGTTGGCGGCGTGACCGAAGGAGCAGTCTCGATGAACCAAAGCGTGTTGGCGATCCACGGTGGCTGCGGCGTCCTCGCCCGGGAAGACCTCAGCGATGCGGAATGGAGGGAGGCACGTCAGCACCTCACCGAGGCGCTGCGGGCCGGCTGGGCTGTACTCACGCGCGGCGGACGCGCGGTCGATGCGGTCGAGGCCGCGGTCGTCGTGATGGAAGATTCGCCGCATTTCAACGCCGGCCACGGCGCGGCGCTCAACCACGACGGCCTTCATGAACTCGATGCCTCGATCATGGACGGCGCGACCCTCGCGGCCGGCGCGATCGTGGCGGCGCAGCGGATCCGCAACCCGGTCAAGGCGGCGCGCGCCATACTCGAGAGCGGCACGCTCGCGATGCTGACCGGCCCATCCGCCGACCTCTATGCGGAAGCCCATGGGGTCGAGCTCGTCGACCAGAGCTATTTCACCACCGAGCGGCGCCGGGACGCGCTCGCCAGCATGATCCGGCGCGGACAGGATGGTACCCTCGCCTCGGCCAGCGAGGCCGAGAAGCACGGCACGGTCGGGGCGGTAGCGCTCGATCGGGACGGCCATCTCGCGGCCGCAACCTCGACCGGCGGCTACACCAACAAACCGGCGGGACGTGTCGGTGACAGCCCGATCATCGGTGCTGGCACCTATGCGCGTGACGGCGTCTGCGCCGTCTCCGGCACCGGCCAGGGCGAGTATTTTATTCGGCACGTTCTCGGGCATGAGATCGCCAGTCGGATCGCCTATCTCGGCGAAAGCCTCGCGACCGCGACCGACACGGTGCTGGCCGATCTCGCGCCCTACCGCATCGGTGCCGGCTTGGTCTCGGTCGACGCCACAGGCCATGTCGCGGCGCCGTTCAACACGGGCGGCATGTTTCGCGGCTGGGTCATGGCCAATGGCGATGCCAGCGTCGGCATCCATGCCGAGATCGAGCCGGTCGGCAACTTCGGCTCTTAGAGCTTCAGGGCCGCTCCAGCACAGGCGGCACCATCACGAAAGGCCGAGCGATCTGCTCGGCCTCACCAAGCGCCGTGAACGCTTCCTCGATCATGACCTCGACGTTCTGCCGCAGCATCGAAACGTCGAACGGCAGCGAGGCGGCGAACGGGTCCCAGTCGAAACAGCCGACCACGAGTTGCTCGAGCGACCGGGGCGGCAAGGTCGCGGCAAATTGGACGAGACCCTCGAAGACCGCGATCGAGCTGATGAAGAGCCCGACCGGAAGCCGGCCCTGAACCTCGAGATAATGCTGGAGGGCCGCCTTTGCGGCGGCTGGCGGATAGCCGCATCGCATCAACATGCTGCCGGAGGGCCGGATGCCCTGGGCCCCGAGCGCATCCGTGAAGCCGGCGACGCGATTGTCGGTCGCATATTCGCCGGCGACGCCGCCGAGATAGAGCAGGCTCATGGGGTCGCCCCCGCGTGCCCGGATCTTGCCGATCAGCAGATCGGTGAGTTGGCGCGCTCCGGCCCGGTTGTCCGACACGACCGAGGGAGCCGCCTCGCCGGGCAGATCGATGTTGACGCATGGCGTGTCGGACGCCCCGCATAACCGGTTCAACGGCTCGGGTTCCGCCACGCCGACGATGAACAGAAATTCGACCTGCTGGGCCAGGAGGGTCTCGGTGACCTTGACCTCGGACGGGCCGTCGCGCTGCGTGCTGACCACGATCGGGCAGAGGGAGCGACGCCGCGCCTCGGCCTCGAAGGTTTCGGCCAGATCGGCGAAAAACCGATTGCGATAATGCGGCAGGATCATACCGGCGAGGCCGGAGCGGGACAGACGGAGCCCGCGCGCCTTCAAGTTGACGTTGTAGCCGAGCGTCCGCGCGCTTTCGAGCACGCGCTGCGCCGTGTCCTCCTTGATCCGATAGCGGGCCCAACTCCCGTTCAGCACGAGGCTGACGGTCGAGGCCGAGGCCTTCGTGGCCGTCGCGATATCGTAGATGGTTGCTTTTCGTCCGCCTGCGGCGCGTGCCATTGGGGTTCTTCTCCCGTTCGAACGGACTTGCCACGTTTCTTGCGCGAACGTCGAGCGATTGCCGTTTGACAGAGATTGCTAAATAGATTTAGCTATTCGTCAAGCGCGATGCGGATGAGCCGCCGCGCCGTCAAGATCGAGCGGCACAGTCGCCACGCACGACCCCGATGGGGCGGGCGCTTATCAGGGAGGATTTCATGGTAAATCTGTTCAAGCGTGCTCTGTTGGCCGGCGCGATCGCGATGACGATCGTCGGCCCGGCGAGCGCCTCGCCCGACAAGCCGGTGATCGGCGTCGTGGTCAAGATCGGCGGCATCCCGTGGTTCAACGCCATGGAGGCGGGCATCAAGAAGAAGGGCGCCGAGCTCGGCGTCAAAGCCTTCATGATCGGCCCGACCAGCGCCGACCCCGCGCTTCAGGTCCGCGCCATCGAAGATCTGATCGCCCAGAAGGTCGACGTGATCGGCGTCGTGCCGAATGATGCGGAAGTTCTCGAACCCGTGCTCGAACGCGCCCGCGCCGCCGGCATCAAGGTCATCACGCACGAATCTCCCAAGCAGAAGAACGCCGACTACGACTTCGAATTGGCCTCGTCCAAGGGCTTCGGCGAAGCCTATGGCAAGCGCCTCGTCGATGCTCTCGGCGGCAAGGGTGAATATGCGGTGTTCGTCGGCTCCCTCACGGTGCCGTTGCATAATGCATGGGCCGATGCGGCGATCGCCTACATCAAAGCGAACGCACCCGACATGAAGCTCGTCGGCGACCGCTACGGCGTTGCCGAAAACGTTGATCAATCGCGCAGCACGGCGCTCGACCTGATGCGCGCACACCCCGATCTCAAAGGCTTCCTGGCTTTCGGCAGCCAAGGCCCGATCGGCGCGGCCCGCGCCGTCGCGGAAAAGCATATGGATGGCAAGATCCTCGTCATGGGTCCCTTCTCGCCCGGACAAGGCAAGAAGCTCGTGCATGACGGCGTCCTGACGGGCGGCTTCATGTGGAACCCGGAACTCGCCGGCGAGGTCTTCGTGACGCTTGGCACGATGGTGGTCAAGGGCGAGCCGATCAAGGACGGCACAACCATCCCGGGTCTCGGCGTGGTGCATCCCGACGGCCATAACCTGATCGTCGACGAATTGGTCGATCTCAACAAAAATACCGTGGACGATCTCGCCAAGATGGGCCTCTGACGGCATCCAACGGTCGACGCGAGGATCTTCGGACCCTCGCGCTCTGGAGCAGGCCGGCTTGCCGGTCTGCTCCGTTCTCATTCTGACCGAGCCTGACGGCGAGCAAAGACGGGCCGCGACCCGAACAGCGCCGATCCGGCTTTAGCGAGCGCTCTCGATGCCCGATCCAGCCTCTGCCCCATCCGACCCCGCATCGGCCGACACGACGCCCTTGTTGCATCTCGAGAACATCTCGAAGCAGTTCGGCGGCGTCAAAGCCCTGCAGGACATCAGCTTCGAGGTGAAGCGCGGCGAGGTGCTTTGTCTGGCGGGTGAGAACGGCTGCGGCAAAAGCACGTTGATCAAGATCATCAGCGGCGTCCATGCGCCCGAGCGCGGTGCCGTGATGACCTTTGACGGCCGCTCGATCGAGGGTCTGAACCCGGGCACCGCCCGTGCGCTCGGCATCCAGGTCATCTGGCAGGATCTCGCGCTGTTCCCCGAAATGTCGGTGGCGGAGAATATCGGCTTTGAGAGCAACCTCGGCGCTCGACCACGCCTTGTCGATTATGCAGGCATGAAAGCGGCCGCCAAGCGCATCCTCGACCGGCTTGGCGTCGACCTCGACCTCGACGCGCCGTTGCGGACCCTGCTGATCGCCCAGCGCCAGATCGTGGCGATCGCCCGCGCGCTGGTGGCGGAGGCGCGGCTCGTTTTCATGGACGAGCCCACCGCCTCGCTCAGCCAGGCCGAGACCGATGCACTGCTGACGATCGTGCGGCGCCTGTCGTCGGAAGGTATCGCGGTCGTGTTCGTCAGCCATCGGCTGGCCGAAGTGCTCGATGTGTGCAGCCGGGTGACGGTGCTGCGTGACGGCCGTTATGTCGGCACCTTCCCGACCGCCGGCATGACGCAGACGCGTTTGACCGAATTGATGACCGGCAAAACCTTCGATTATGCGGTCCAGTCGCGTGACCTCGAGACCCAGCCGGTCGTGCTCGCGGTCGACGGCCTGTCGCGCGCCGGTCAATATGACGACATCGCCTTCACGATCCGCAAGGGCGAGATCGTCGGCCTCACGGGACGGCTCGGTTCGGGCCGCACCGAATTGGCGCTCTCGCTGTTCGGCATGACGCGGCCGGCCGCCGGCACGATCGCGCTCGATGGCAAGACCCTGCAGCTTCGCAACAACCGCGACGCGATCGAGGCGGGGATCGCCTATGTGTCGGAAGACCGGCTCCAGCTCGGCCTCGTTCAGCCGCAATCGATCGGCGACAACACCGTGATGGCGGTTCTCGATCGGCTGCTCGGCCCCGGGATTCTCATCAATCAGAAACGCCGCGATACACTGATCGACAAGTGGATCGCCGATCTCGGCGTGAAGATCGGCAAGCCCGACGATGCGGTCTCGACCCTGTCGGGCGGTAATCAACAGAGGATCGTGCTGGCCAAATGGCTGGCGACCGAGCCGAAACTCCTGATCCTCGACTCGCCGACCGTCGGGGTCGATGTCGGCGCGCGGGCCGGCATCTTCTCGATCATCCACGATCTTGCGGAAGCCGGCATGGCGATCCTGCTGATCTCCGATGAAATCCCCGAGGTCTATTTCAACGCCGACCGGATTCTTCACATGCGGGACGGGCGCATCGTCGAGACCTATCGGACCGACTCGACCGATATCGACCACATCGAAAAGGCCGTTCATGCCTAAGCTCCGCATCGGATCGACGGAACGTTGGTTGATCCTCGTGATCCTCGCCATGGTGGTGGGTCTCGGCTTCACCACCACGACGTTTCTGACCCTGTCGAACATTTTCGATCTGCTCAACACCAGCGCGGTCAACATCATCTTCGGGGTCGGTCTGCTGGTGGTGCTGATCGCTGGCGGCATCGACATCTCATTCACGGTCGCGGCCTCCGTGGTGCAATATCTGACGGCGCTGACGGTGGCGCAGCTCGGCGGCGGCGACTGGGCGTTGGGCTTCGCGCTCGCCGCGGTGTTCGGCCTGATGCTCGGCTGCCTCAACGCCTTCCTGATCTATCAATTCCGCATCGTGTCGATCGTCGTGACGATCGCGACCTATAATCTGTTCTTCGGCGGCCTGATGTTCTTCTCCGGCGGGGTCTCGATCTATGACCTGCCCGATTGGTGGACCACACGCGTCGTCGTGTTCGGAACCGACATGGCGAGCGGCCGTGCCGAGCTCACGCTGCCGGTTCTCGTCATGGTGGTTTGCGTCGTGGCGACGTGGCTGCTGCTCCGCCGCACGACGACAGGGCGGCAGCTCTATGCGATGGGCGACAATCCCGAAGGCGCGCGGCGCGTTGGCATCAGCATCGGGGCCATGCATTATCTCGCCTTCGGCTGGCTCGGTCTGATGGCCGGCATCGCCGGGTTGATGCAGGCCCATTATGCTCAGGAGGTGGTTCCCAACGCGCTTTATGGCCGTGAACTGGACGTGCTGGCCGCTGTGGTGCTGGGCGGCGCCCGCCTTGGCGGCGGACGCGGCACCATCCTCGGCGTCATTCTGGGCATCATTCTCGTGGCCATCACCCAGAACGGCCTAAACCTGCTCGGCATTTCGCCCTACGCGTTCAAGATGATCGTCGGTGCCATCATCCTGGTGGCGATCACGCTATCGAGTGAGGGGGCCGGTCGCCTCATTGGATCATGGCGCACACCCACCGCAAGAAGGATCGCCTGATGACGACCCAGTCGGTCTCCCCTCCCCGCATCGGTCGCAGCGGCGTTCTGGCCGATGGCGACGTGCTCGGCCTGCTCGGCTTTCTGCTCGTCGTCCTGGTTCTCTTCAGCGTGATGTCGCCGGGTTTCTTCTCAACAAGCACCTTCACGTCCGTTGCGTTCCAGCTGCCAGAACTCGGCCTGCTGACGCTGGCGATGCTGATGCCGATCATCTCGGGCGGTTTCAATCTCGCCATCACGTTCACGGCGAATCTCTCGGGCCTTGCCATGGCCTGGGTGCTGCAGAGCTATGGCGGTGTCGATGCCGGGACGGGAGCCTTCGTGCTCGGTGTGGTGGCCGCCCTGGCGACGGGCGCGCTGGTCGGTTGGCTGATGGGCACCATCATCGCCTATACGGGTGCGCACCCGATTCTCGTCTCGCTCTCGATGATGATCTTCGTGCGCGGTCTGGGCGAGTTCCTGACCAAGGGCGGCGATATCTCCGGCGTCCCGGGCTTCGTGCAAACGATCGGACAGGGAACGCTGCTCGGCATCCCGGTGCCGCTGCTGGTCTTCGCGGCCTGCGTGCTGATCTGGAACGTTCTGATGTCACGCACGCGGCTCGGCTTCGCGACCCGCATGATCGGCTCGAACATCGAGGCGACGCGCTATTCCGGTGTGCCGACCAAACGCATGTTGACCCTGGTTTATACGCTGTCCGGCCTCATGTGCGGCATCGCCGGCATCGTCATGCTGGCGCGGTTCAACTCGGTGCGGGTGGGGCACGGCGAGTCCTACCTGCTCATCACCGTGCTGGCCTGCTTCCTCGGCCGTGTCGATCCCTTCGGCGGGTTCGGTCGCGTCATCCCGCTCACGATCGCGTTGGTGATCCTGCAAGTCATCGCATCCGGCCTCAACCAACTCGGCGCCAACCAGCATCTGGCAACGGCGCTCTGGGGCGCGTTTCTGCTACTCATCATGATGATCCGATCGATCTGGTCGACCCGCTTCCTCCAGACGTTTTTCACGCGGCGTGGCTGAAACCCCGGTCGTGATTCTGTTCAGATCAGACGCAAGCCCGCCACCGACGCCGACCATGATCGTGGCGAGGCGAGGCGAGGCGAGGCGATCGACCGTCGCGCTTAGCCGACTGAAATCTCAGCCGTAATTTGCGACGTCCGTGGCGCCTGAGGATTGACACACATCCGACGTATTTCGACGCGCCAATTGTGACCCTGAGCTGACGCTCATGCTGCGCGGTGGTTCGACAATATGTGACAGTCGGAAGGGGACACGATGTTTGGCACGGACGTGATCAGTCGCCGAGAGCATGAGATGGAAGTCTCGCGCCTCGCTGGAACGATCGAACGCTTGAATGCGGAGCTTTCGGCCCTTGCGGCCTATCTGGTCACCACCGGACCCGCGCGGGGGCGCGGCGACAAAGACCGCGCCGTGAGCCTCGCGGCCCGCATGGGCTGCATCACCAAGCACGAGGCCGAGGAGCGCATCCGCCGCATCGACGATGCGATCAGCCTATCGGCTAACGCTTAGGGCAGCCCACTCGCGATGATCAAGCGGCGGATTTGATCCGACGCGGGTCGAGGCGGCGATCGAATTCATCGTCGGAATCTTGCCGCATCGCGAGCAGCATCGCTAAAGCGGCACCGAGACCCGCACCCACCAGCAGCCCCAGGATCGCCAGCACGCTTCCGCGTGGCGGGAAGGAGCGGTTGCGCGGCGGCTGGGCGCTGGTGACGATCCGGGCGTTGGTGGAATCGACCCGCTCGAGCTCGCTGGTTTCCCGCGCCCGGCTCATGAAGGCGTTGAGGAGGTTCCGGTTGATGTCGGCTTCGCGCTGCAGGCCGGCCAGTTGCACCAAGGCGGTGCCGGCGCTGGACGACTCGCCCGTCAACGTCTCCACAACCTGTTTCTGTGCCGTCTCCGATGCGACGGCTCGATCGTAATCGGCCTGAGCCGCTTGCGCGATGCGGCCGAGTTCGGCCGCGACGACGCGATTGATGTCGGCCACCTGCGCCTGCAGATCGCGCACGCCCGGATAGCGGTCGCCATAGGTGGAGCGGGCGTCGGCGAGCTTGCGGAGGGCCTCCGATTGCTGGCCGCGCAGGATGCCGATCGTGGGCGACGCGATCGCTTCTGGAAGGCTGCCGTTATGGGCGGCGGTCGCCTGAAGGTTGCGGGTTTGATCAAGGCGGCTCTTGGCCTGGATCACGCGAGAGCGGGTCTGCGCCAATTGGGTCGTCGCATCGGTGAGCTGTTGCTCGCTCACGAGCTGGGTCCGCGTGCCGACGAGGCCGTTCTTGCGACGAAAGTCTTCGGCCTTCGCCTCGGAGACGCGCAAACGCTCACGCAATTCGTCGAGCCGGTTGGTCAGCGCCGCATTGGCCCGACGCGCCGATTCCGACAGCGCCTCGGTCTGCGCGTCGAGGTAGCTCTGCGCGACCGCATTGGCGAGCGTCGCGGCTTTGGCGGCATCCCGCGACATCACCGAAATATCGATGATGAAGGTCCGCTCGGGCCGATGCACGCTGGTGCGATCATAGAGCGTCGTGAGGGCGTTGCGGGCGCGTGTCTCCTCATCGGTCGCGGCGGGTGGCGATCCGGCCAAGCCCAGCAGCGAAGCGATCAGGCCCCGGGCGGCACCGTTGAACTCCGGATCGTCGGCCAGATGCTGTTCGGCGACGACGCGAGACAACACACTCTCCGATGTCACGATCCGGGCCTGGCTCTCGACGAAGCTATTTTCGGTTTGAGAATCTTCCTGGCGCACCGTGAGGTCCGATTTCAGCACCTGAACGCTGCGCGGATCGACGAAAAGCTCAGACGAGGCGACGAAGCTCGGCGGGATGATGGTCGAGACGGCGTAAGCCGCGACCGCCCCGAGGGCTGCCAACGCGACGATCAGACGCCATCGGGACAGCAAGGTTTGAGCGAGCGGGTTCGAGACCGGCGGCACATCGCTGACCCCGGCGTATGGAACGCTGGTCCGCACCGATCTCGTCTCGTCCAACATCGCCGCTCAACCCTCCGACCGTTCGCGGGATCATCAAACCTTGGCGCTGCAACACGTTGCTTTTGCCAAAGATACGGGGCAAACGCACGAACGTCGTCGAACCGACAAGCCGACCGTAAAGGAACTTGGTTAGCGAAACGTAAGAGAAGCGGCAGGCCGCGATAATCTCTTCAGCATTTGTGTCGAATGTCGGTCGACGGAGGGCTCTGCCATCCGCTAAGGCAAATGCAAGCACAGGTTGGGCCGTCGTCCAGCGCGCTGGCGCCATTGAGCCGACATGACTTCATCCGGGTTCGAGGCGCCTCGCCTCGCCGTCCTTGTCTCGAGATCCGACACACCCTGCGGTGTCGAGGCTTTCGCACGGCTGCTTGCGTCGACGGCTGGTCGCCGTGCCACGACGACGACGCTCGATCTCGACCTCGCGACGCTCGGCAAAGCCCTCGACGACACCGATGCCGTGGTGCTGAACCTGCCCCTGGTGGCCTGGAAGACGCGGCTGGTCGAACCGGCCGTCGCGCTCGCCATGGCCCATGCCAAGGGGCGAGGTGCCATCGTCGTGCTGCACGAATGGGCCGATCTCGATTGGAAGCGCCGGGCTGCCTTCGCGCTGCCGCTGAAGCTCGCGGACGTGATCCTGTTCTCCTGCCTTGAGGTCTCGGAACAATTTGCCGCCAGCCCGCTGTCGCGATGGGTGACCCAACGGCGCGGCATCATCCCGATCCCACCGAACCTCATGCGGCCGGAGACGATCCGCGCCAGCGACGACAGCCAGCGTCTCGCCGCCGAACGCGCCAAAGGACGTCTCATCCTGGGGCATTTCGGATCGATCTATCCGAAGAAACACTCGGCCGAGGTGCTCGATATCGCAGCCGCAATCCGGAGGCTCGGCCACGATCCGTTCGTGGTCTTCGCCGGCTCTTTCGTCAAAGGCCAGGATCGTGTCCAGGAAACTTTCGAGGCGCGGGTTCGGGCGCTTGATCTTGCCGACCGCGTGCGCGTAACCGGGTTCGTGGCGGAGCCTGAGGACCTGTTCGGGATCTTCGAGGCCGTGGACGTCTTCGTCTATCGTTTCGCCGAGGGGCTGACGACGCGCCGCGCCAGCGTGCAGGCTTGCCTGACGTCGGGCAAGCCGGTGGTGGTCAATTCACCTCCCGACCGGCGTAGCGTCGATGCCTTTCCGACCTATCGGGCCGCGATCGCAACCGGGCAATTATGCCTGGCCTCGCCGCACGCCGATGTGGACGAGCTCGCAGCGCTTGCGATCAACGCGGCGGGGTCGCGGATCGCGGTGCCACCCGTCGATACGCAGGCCGCCTGGGCAGCAGCTTTGTCGGCGCTGGATGCAGCGGTGATGCGATGAGCGACATCGATCGGCCTCGGCCAGCGCCAGCCGCCGCGCCACGGCTGCGCTGCCGCCTCATCGTCGAGGCGGACCTCCCAGCGGTCGCGGCTTTGCTCACCGCAGGCTTCCCGGACCGGACACATGCCTATTGGACGGCGGGGCTCACCCGGATGGCGCGGCGCGACTCTCCGCCCGACCTGCCGCGTTTCGGCTATGTGCTGGACCGCGATGGCGACCTCGTCGGGGTGATCCTGCTGATCTCGGGCACGACACGCGCGGGCGACGCCTTCGTGACCCGCTCGAACCTGTCGAGCTGGTATGTCGATCCGGCCTTCCAGGGCTATGCGTCGATCCTCATCAGCCAAGCCACGAAATACAAGCAAAGCACCTATTTCAACGTGTCTCCCGCCGAACATACGCGCCCCATCATCGAGGCGCAGGGCTTCATTCGCTACAGCCAGGGTCGGCTTTTCGCGCTTCCGGCCTTTGCGCGCGGTCGGCCATCGGTGCGGGTCGAAGCGATCAACGGGCGACGGAAGGGTCTCGATGCGCGTGACGTCGCGATCCTCGAGGAGCAGCGTCACTATGGCTGCCTGAACCTCGCGGCCATCGACGGTGAAGCCGTCTATCCCTTTTCGTTCCGGCTGCGGACCGTCAAGGGGGTCGTTCCGGCCGCACAACTCGTCTATTGCCGCGATATCGCCGATATGGTGCGCTTCGCCGGGCCGATCGGGCGGGCGCTGGCGCGGCGTGGGCGCGGCGTCGTGGTGATCGACGCGAATGGGCCGATCGCGGGCATTCCCGGCGCCTTCGTGGCGGGAGGCATGCCGAAATATTTCAAAGGCCCTGACCGACCGCGCGATGGCGATCTCTCCAACAGCGAAATCGTCGTCTTCGGGCTGTGACGGCAAGAGCGCCTTCGGATCACGCCCGTTGGCGGCGCAAGCCCGAAAGTCGCGACAAGACCGACCGGAGCTTGCCGCGCAAGGACGCGACATCCAGCACCCAGCATGCGGCCAAATAGGTGACGGCACCGGCGGGGATCAGCAAAGCCAGGACGATGGGCCGATCCGTGACCACGAGATGATCGAGGCCGACCACCACCACGGCCATCGCGGCGGTTGCGCCACAGACCCGGGCGATGCGCCCGATCGGGGCCGGCATCGGGAACGCGATCGCGGCCAGAACTCCGGCATTGAGAAGGCCGAACACATCCGTCGCCACGCGGCCCCAGGCGGCTCCACCGACGCCGAACACATGGGTCAGCACCGCCGACGCGATGGCGCCAAACGCGAGGGTCGCAACCGTGTTGATGAGATAGAAGGCGTTGCGATTGGCCAGCAGGAAGCTGATGTGGACATATTGCTGGACGATGATCTGAAAGATCACCGCGATGGAGGCGGCCGGCATGACAATCCGCGCGACGGCGCGATAATCCGGCCCGAGCACGAGATCGGCCACATGGCCCGACACAAGGGCGAAACCGATGGCGGACGGGAGCACCACGCCGACCAGCAGTTCCAGGCAATCTTCGAGATGCGCCCGCGCCGCCGCCGCTCCGTCGTTTGCGAGGAAGCGGACAGCGATCGGCATGAAGGCCGCCGACGCGCTGATAGCCGGAATGATGAGGGCCTGGCGGACGAGATCGACGGAGGCGCCGTACTGGCCCGCTGCGCCCGTGCCGAGCAGGCCCGCGATGATAAAGCGATCCACCGAGGTCGAAAGCGACAGCATCGAAATCGAGATCGTCAGCGGAAAACCCCAGACGAAGAGGGGGCCGAGGTCTTTGTCGCGAAGCTTCAGGCGCGTGCCGACCCAAACGGAGCGCAGCGTCAGCCCGGCGCTCATCAGATAGGCGGCCGCGCTCGAGAGCAGCAAGGTGTGACCGCCACCGCCGCCGAGCACGGCCGCAATGCCAAACCCCGAGACAAGGACGGCGCGCGTGATGGTGGCCACCATGTAGCGGAGCGCCAGCAGGCGCGCCCGGACAAGGTCTTGCCCGAGTTCAAAAAACCCGCTCGCGACGGTGAACGCCAAAGTGCCGAGAATCGCCAGCTTGTCGACGTCGGTGAACAAGGATGCCCCGACATAGATCAGCGGGAACAGGAGCAAGGTCGCCAGGAAGCCGAGCAGGATCGTGCCCCGCATGTCAGGCCCGTCGCCCTTGGCCTCCTCCCGCATGATCACCTGCTTGATCCAGGTGTAGAGCAGCGCTGCAAGCACGGCCGCATAGCCGCTGCCGAGTACGTAGACCCCGTAATCGGCCGTCGACAGCAGACGCGTGAAGATCACGACATTCAGCAGGCCGAACGCGGCCGAGGCGACATTTGCCACGAAATAGATCGAGGTCTGGCGAACGAGATTCATGGCGAGCCGAACCCCGTCACGGCGCGCCGCGACCGGCTTGCGCCCACCCCCACGTCCTCGATCGCGGCGCGAATCACGTCGATGGGCGTCGCGTTGAAGGATTGGACGCAGAGCGCGACCTGATCCGGGGCGGCGGCGCGGAGCATCTCGACGAGGGCGTCATGATCGGGCGTCGACCGATCCCAATGCGTGACGCAAAGGCTTTCGCTGGATTGGACGTGCCGTGACGTTGCCGTCGCGTCGGTCGATACGAAGGTTCCGTACAGCATATATTCCGAAAAGCCGTGGGCTTTGCAAAGCGCGACGGCCCAAGGCTGTCGCGTGGCCCGTTCGATGCCGGCCAACATGGCCCGAACGGTCGCCTGATCCCACACGATCATCTGCCCGATGAAGTCATCGGCCGGAAAGGTCGGGGGTGCCAGGCCCAAGAGATGATGCGCCGTCTTGAGCCACGGCGCATGCCAAGGGGATCCGGCCTGAACAGCAGCGGGCTCGACGTAGAGCGGCACCGAGCCCGACCTGTCCACCGATGCCGCATCGAAAGGCCGGAAAAAGGCATTGTCGCTGTCGATCAGGCAGTAGCGCGTCGCCGGAAGGGTCGCGGCGGCCGCGATCTTGACCAGTTGCTGGGTGTGCCAACCATAGATCGGCCACGCCTTGAGCGACCACAGATAACGCCGCCCGCGCCATTTCAGAAAACCCGGCATAGGGTGAAGCCAGGTGGGCAAAAAGCGCGACGCCGGCAGGATCTCGCGCCGGCCTCTCTCGAAGCGCGCGAACAGCGGGTAGTCGCTGTCACTGACGATGACATAATGCTTGTCGAATCCGGTGACATGACGATCGACGGTCTCGAACAGGAGCGCGGCACGCTCGAGATCCCCGTGATAACTTGGCGTGATGAGCGAGAGGGTCAACGTCGGGCGCCATTCTGGGGCGGTGTCGGATCAGACTGTCGAACACCGCGCCGACTAGGTATTTTTTACGACAGATCGGGCAGAACCGACACAGCCGATCGCGTCTTGTCAGCGAGCATCGGGGGCGCCGGTTAATTTGGCGTTTGCCGACCCTCTGCTAAACCGCGCAACGGAAAGGATGCCGCATAGCGGAGGCCGAAGATCGCGAACAGGAACGTGAGCCAGACCGGGTCGGCCCGCAGGAACAGGAACGTTTCCATCGCCGAGAGCGAGAGGCCGAAGATCCAGATTTGCCGCAACATGGCCAGCAGGGCCGGGTCGGTTCCGTTGCGCTCGGCCGCCAGCACGTCGCGGAACGGCATCCAGGCCACCATGAACAGGCCGAAGCCAAGACCCGGCAGCCCCATATTGACGATCAGGTCCAAATATCCGTTGTGAGCATGCGCCGCGGTTCCGGCCCAACTGGCGTCCTCGCCGCCCGTCCAGGTTTTAGCGGTGTTCCAAAACGCCTGAAACCCATGGCCGGTCAGGTAGTGTCCCGGCAAACTATCGATCGCGAACGCCCAGATATCGGTGCGGCCCGTGAAGGTCGTGTCGAGCGGCAACGCCTTGGTGACGCTCCCGATATTCGGCCAGAGCACGCTGCCGACGCCAAGCAGGTTGAGCAGCAACGCCGGGCCGAACGCCAAGAGGGCACGCGCCACGGGACCGCGCACGATCCCCCAGAGCGAGCTGACCCCAAGCGTGATGATGATCAGCATCAACGAGCTTTTCCCGCCCGAAAACAGCAGGAACACCACCGCGAGCAGCATGATGGCGCTGCCGGTCACCGGCATGCGGCACCGGGCGATGAACAAGCCGATGATGACGAACAGCGACATGACCGCGCTCGCATCGTTCTTGTGCCCGAAGAGGCCGCGCCAGTTACCGGCGAGTTCCGGCTCGCCAAGATCGGTCGCCTGATGGATCGCGAGGCCCGGCACCAGGATCACCCCGAGATAACTCAGGATCAACACCGTCAGGGCGCAGATCGCCAGCAAGCGGGCCAGCTTGGCTTGGTTGTTGGGCAGCAGAAAGAGGCACGCCGCCAGGGTCACGACAAGGCCGGTCAGCACGAGCCGGCGAAGCGACGTGCCCGGATCCTCCGAAATGACCGACGTGACGAGCATCCAGCCCGCCATCGCCAGGATGGGAGCGACCATCAGGCATCGCCAGACGATGCGAAGTCGCGGCAAGACCACCGCGAAGGCGACGCCCGCCAGCGCCAGAAAGGCCGCATAGGTGAGGCCTTCGTTGCCGCTCGATAATTCGACGGACGCGCTGGTCGAGAGACTTTGAAACGGATGCAGCGTGACCCACACGAGCAGGACGGTCGCGACAAAGACCGGACCAGACAGCCCGTGACGCCAGTCCTGCCGCACCCCGGGGTTGGCGGGCGCGGCGGTCGCGGGCGTCAAGGTTCGGTTGGTCAGCGTCCGGTCGGTCATGACAGGGTTCCGGCTTTGGCTTTCGCCTCGGCCGTTGTTTTGGCTCGATATTGCTTTCCTTCCACCCCGAGGCTGGCGAGGATACGACCGAGCGCGATCGCCGGCGGGTGGCTCGCTTGTAGCAGACTGCCCGACGCGATCAGGCGCTTGGCGCCGCGATAGAGGCTGAGCGGCACCAGCAGGACGTTCTTGCCGATCGCCCGGATCGGGCCTCTCGCATCCGCGCTCTGGTCGAGCCGATAATTGATGGCGCCGATCCGCATACTCCGTTGCAGCACCCAACGCGCGTTGGCGCGCGCGGGCGGCACAGTCTCGTCGATCCGGGCTTCCTGGTTCCAATAGAAGCGAAAGCCCGCCCGCTTGCAGCGCGTGAAGAAATCGGTGTCACCACCCCCGAGAAAGTTGAAGGCGACATCGAATTCCGGGTTGGCAAGCCGCAACCGGGCGGCCTGCCTCACGAGAAAATTGCCGCTCCCATAGATCATCGGCACAGGCCCGCTCCGGTCATAGGCGGGCCAGAAGACCGGATGAGCCGCGAGGCCCGGGTGCGGTTGGGTCGAAAATGTCGAGAAAACCGGCCCACCGACGATATCGGCCTTCTCCGCCTCGGCGGTCGCGACCATACGGTCCAGCCATTCGGGCGACGCGATCTCGTCGTCGTCGATCATCAGGAGATAGCGCGCGTCAGGGAAGAGCTGCCCGGCCTGTCGCAACGCCGCATTGATGGCGTGACAATTTCCCTGCTGCGGCTCGAGCAGCGCGGCGCCCTGCAGAGGACCCTCGGCAAAGGTTGCCACTGCGACCGCGAGACCGTCTCGACCATCGGCGTCGTTGTCGATCACCAGCACGCGAAACGAAATCGCCGTGCGCTGCGCCGCAAGCGAGGCCAGCGTGTCGCGCAGCATGGCGGGGCGCCGAAACGTCGGCACGCAGACGACCGCGAGCACATCCGGAGCGGGCTGGGCCGATGCGTCGATCATCATGGATTCCGGCACCGTTTTGGGGTCATGCTGCACGCCGGTTGGCTCCTGTTCGGCCTCTCGCAAGAGGCTTACCATAGCCGAATGTCGGTGTTGGCGCGCGTCACCGCGGCGTTTCGGTCGGCCGACATCTGGCAGGGTTAATCGGCGGTTGCGAGTTTCAGGGGACCGGCCGGGTGTCAGAGCTTGGCGATGCCGGCGCGGTCGAGCGCGTCCGCGATGGTGCAAACCCCAAAGCCCTGCGCCGCAGCCCGCTGGATCGCGTAGGCGAGGAGAGCCGGTGTGCAGCCGTAAGGGCTCGGTTTGTCCGCAACGTCGTGAACGGTCAGGATCAACCAGCCGTTGCGACGCGCCGCCCGTGCGATCAGATGGTCGATCGCAGGCCGATCGGTCGCGGTCTGGCCCAGCGAGATCGACAAGAGAAAGTGCGGATCGATCGCGCCGTCGTTGATGCCGGGATGCGTGGTCCGGCTCGATCGAACACGGCGACCGAGATAGTGCTTCTGGGCCATACTGCTGAGGCCGAACGGATAGGCGTAATTTTCGATCCGCGCGGTCGGCACGAGGGTCGCGAGAGCCGCCTGCGACCGATCGAGATCGGCGATGAAGTCTCGCATCGCCATCGGGGCGACCGGTTTGTGGCTGTGCGAATGCAAGCCGATCTCGTGACCGCGTGCCGTCAGCGACGCGACCGCCTCGGCGTCGGCGACCTGCCAATAGGGTGTACGACGACCGAACAGCGAGGTCGCGATGAAGAAGGTGCCTCGAGCGCCGGCCTGCTCGAGAATGTCGCCACCCTGCTGCACGGCTGACTCGGGCACATCGTCGAACGTGATGCTGAGCAGCGGTGTCTGATTGGTCATCTTCTGCCGGGGCGCGGGCATGTGCCAGGCCAGTCGATGCATCGCCCGCATGTAAAGCGTCAGCGGCTCCGACGGGAGAATGTCAGAAGGGCTGTCCAAACCGATCACCGAAGGCTCCCAACGACTGCCGCGCAGCGCAGCGCGTTCAGGACTAAGCCCTTCTGGTTAAAAAGTCGGGCGCGATCGTGTCGGCACGCCCGTTTGATCAGACGATGAGGCAGGCGGCTCCGACGAGCCCAGCGCGATGCCCGAGCGCCGCAGCCACAACCGGCACGGTTCTGTAAGCCTCGAGGGCGCGCGACGCGATGGTGCGCGCGATGCCGTCCTGCATCAGATCGAGCGCGGCGCCGAGGCCACCCCCGACGATCAGGCGTTCGGGCGAGTAGAGATGCAGGAGATTGACGAAGCCGATGCCGAGCAGGCGTGCTTCGTCGGCCAGCAGAGACAATGCGAGCACATCGCCGGCCCGCGCAGCCTCGACGACGTGGCGCGCCGTCATCTCGGAGCATTTGGCAAGCCGTCGCAGAACCGCACCGTCCCCGCCGTTAGCCCGCAGAGCAGCCCGCTTCCCCAGCGCCGTGCCTGATGCCAGCGCCTCCCACGCGCCGGGCGCGCCACCGAACAAGCTATCGGTCGACTGTTCGGAGATGGTCATATGGCCGATCTCGGCCGCCATGCCACGATGCCCCCGAAGAAGGCGGCCATCCGCGATGACGCCGCCGCCGATGCCCGTGCTGACCGTGACGAACACCATATGGCTGGTGCCCCGGCCCGCGCCGAAGCGCCATTCGCCGAGCGCCGCCGCATTGGCATCATTCTCGATCGCGACCGGCAGACCGAGCCGGTCGCGGAGCATGGCGGCGAGCGGCACGTTCGACCAACCCTGCAGCGTGGGCGGCGCAATCACGATACCGGCCACCGGATCAAGCGGACCGGGAGCCGCGACGCCGACGCCGACAATGGCGATCGATCCCGTCTCCCAGGTCACCCCCGCGACGAGATCGTCGATCTGAGTGAAGATCGCCTCCGGGCCGCCCATGCTATCGGTCCGGGTCGCGGCGAAAGCCAGGATCGCGCCGGTCTCGTCGACGACCGCGACGCGCAGATCGGTGCCGCCAAGATCGATCGCCAGCGCGCGACGGCTCATTCCGTCCTCACGGGCGCCGGTAGGCCGTGCAACCAAGCCGTCCGCGAGGCGAGATCGGGCGCTCCGAAGGCCAGCGAGCCGAGCACGACGGTGTCGGCGCCCGCGGCTCGCAGCAGCGGCACGGTCGTGTCGCGGATGCCGCCGTCCGCCGCCAGGCGGATCGCCGTGTCGCGCCCCGCCTCGCGGAGCAACGCCCGAGCGGCCTTGAGGCGCGGACACGCCGTCTCCGACAGCCCCTGCCCCTTTACGCCGATCGCGGTGCCGAGCAGCGTCACGAAAGCGACGCGGTCGAGCCAAGGGCGCAACGCATCGATCGGGGTTTCGACCCGAAGCACCACGCCGGCCGCGCAACCGAGATCACGGATGAGGTCGAGCGCGTCATCGACGACCGCGCCATTTTCCGCGTGAATCGTGACGAGATCCGCGCCTGCCTCGGCGAATTGCCGGATCTGACCGAGCACAATGTCGCCCTCGACCATGAGATGCACGTGGAGCGGCTTTGAGGTCACGGTCCGGAGGCGAGCCACCTGATCGGGAAAGAACAGGAAGGACGGTGCGAAACGACCATCGGCCACATCGACATGATAGAGGTCGGCATGTGCCTCGGTGCGGCGGAGATCCTGCTCCAGGTTGGCGAGATCGGCGGACCACAGCGAATATTCGCCAATGATCCGCGAGCGCGGCAGAGCCTCGAGCCAACCGGCGGCGGGTTTTTGGGCAAGCGTCATGATGAGGCTCCGGTTAGGCGGCGAACCGCAAAAGAAAATCCGCCACGACGGCGCGGAAGGCGGCCACATGCGCGGCTTTCTGGCCAGCCTTCGGCGGGATCTCTGCCAAACGAGCGTCGGGAATGATCTCGGCCAGGCGGCGCGCGTCGGCGAGCGGATGCGCGTGATCGACGGCATGGCCAATCACCAGGGTCGGGATCGTCAGGGCGCGCGCTTCGGCTTCGGTCACGCCAGGTCCGTCGGCCGCGATCTGATCCAACAGATCGGCCACCATGAGGGGGCTGGGTCGCTCGAAAAATTGAAGCAGCGAGGCGAGGTTGTCGGGTGCCTCGCTGGCCAGCATCGCTGCGACAGGGGAGGTTAAAAAACGCTGCCGGGCCTCGGCCGGAGGGCCGGACCGCAGCGCCGCCGCCACGTGCCGATACGGCATCATCGTTTCTGGGCCATCGGCGAACAGCCAGGCGGGCCGTGCCAGGATCAAACCCCGCACCCGCCCCGGATGACGAATAGCGAGGCGGAGCGCGATGGCGGCCCCCATCGAGATGCCGCCGACGATGAGGGGTTGGGCCCCGATCCGCTCTTCCGCAAAGGCCCAGGCGTCATCGGCGAAAGTCTCGATCGAGAAGGGTCGCGCCGTGCCGGGGGTCGAGCCACCCTGCCCGCGACAGTCGAGGGTCAGGCGGCGGATGCCCACCACATCCGGCACGTTCTCGTCGATTTGGAGGACCGAACCGCCAAGGCCATGCTGGAACAGCAACGGCGTGCCGGCGCCCTGGTCGAACCCCTGCAGCACAACATCGTCGCGGCGGATCGTGATGGCGCTCATTGGACACCCAGCCCGGCGAGGTAGGCCGCGACCTTTGGCGCCTCGTCCGCCGTGAGACCATGCGTCACGACCGGCCCGTCGAAGCCGACGGCCGAGAGCCGCTCGAAGAAATCGGCAAAATCGACCACGCCCGTTCCCGCCGTCGCAAAACGCCCATCCGGGAAGCGATCCTTGGCATGCGCCATGGCAATGGCATCGCCGGCGATGTCGATCGCGTCGGCCACGATGCGCCGTGCTTCCGCGGGCGTCGCCCGCTCAAACAAGTTGGCGGGATCGAAGACGATGCGGAGGCGCCGCGACCCCATATCGGCGATCAGCTGCCGCGCCTCGGATGCCGAGGTCACGACATTGGCCTGTTCGGGCTCGATCCCAAGATCGATCCCGTCCGCCTCGGCGATGGCGAGCGCGTGTTCCATCGCGGCGCACAGGTCGAACCACGCATCGGGGCGGGCATTGTCGGGGTGGTGCCGCCATTGGTCGTCCGGGTCGCGCGTTCCCGTGCAGAGCGTGACGAGGGGAATGTTGAGAGATCGCGCGGCATCGACCAGCACACGCAGACGACGCAACCCGGCCTCGCGCATGGCGGGGTCGGGGTGGATCATGTTGTAGGTCGCCGATAGCGCGTCGATGCGCACACCGGTCTCGCGTGCGGCCGCCCCGACCGCCGCGATGACGGCCGGGTCGATCGCGTCCGGCATCGCCGGCAGACCGACGCAGGCCATGTTGAACTGGGTGCATGAAAAACCTGCTTGGCGCACGGCCCGCAGCACGGTTGCGGCATCCTGGCCCGGAAAGGTTTTGGCGAAGATGCCGAGCCGCATTAGACCGCCCCGTTCATGCTCGGAACCGCGACCGCCTGGCCTGTCCGGACCGATTCGGCGATCGCCGCCATGGCCCGCACGGAGGCGAGACCATCCTCGATCGTCGCCCCGCGCTGCCGCGCGCCGGTCAGCACGCTGTCGGCGAAGCCTTCGAGTTGCCGACGAAAGAAATGTCCGTCCGCGCCGAGCACCCGGCGCGTTGTCGCATCGGCTTCATGGAAGATCTCGACATCGCTCGACTTGTAATACCAAGGATTATAGGTGCGAGCCAAGATGCTGCCGTTCTCGCCATAGAGTTGAAAGCCCTCAAACCAATCCATCCTGACCGCGACCGTGAGGTCGAGGTGGCCAAGAGTCCCATTGGCAAAGCTCGTCTCGACGAACCAGCACGACGCGCCGAAACGCTCCGAGAGCCTGGCCCGCACCTCGGTGATCTCACCACACAGAAACCGGGCCGTGTCGACGAGATGGCTTCCGTGCGCCAGCATATAGTAGCGGCGAAGGTCGGCTTTGGGGTTGTGGCTCGGCCTTTTTTGGGCCTCGCTTTTCAGCACCAACGGCTGAACCGCGTCGGTCATCGTATAGCGATGCGTCGAGTCGCAGTACCAAGCTTTTAACGCGAGTTGTTGCCCCATCTCAGTATCGATGAATGCTTTGGCGGCTTCGAGCCCCGGATCGAAGCGCTTCATGTGGCCAACCTGCAGCACCCCCCCGGTGCGGCGGACGACCTCGCGCAGGCGCTCGACCTCCTCGACCGAAACGCCGATCGGCTTTTCACACAAGACCGCCTTGCCGGCTTCGAGCGCCTTGATCGACGCCTCGACGTGCCATGCATCCGAGGTGGCGATGATTACGGCGTCGACAGCTGGGTCGGCCAGCATCGCCTCGTAATCCGTGAACGTCCGGCGCGGCGCGTAATAAGCGGCGATTCGCTCGAGCAGGTCGGTTGCTGCATCGCAGATGGCATAAAGCTCGGCATTGCAAGCCTTCACGCAGGATTCGAGGTGGGCGAATTGCGCGATCGGCCCCGCTCCGAGCACACCGATGCGAAGCTGTCGCGCGTCGTGCGCCATGGGATCCTCCTGCCGCATCGATCGCTGCCGATGCTTCTCAGGCTAGACTTGATGATGCTCCAATCGCGGTCAAGCACAAAACAGCATAATGACGCTAAAAAGCGCATCACGACGGCCGAAGCAAGCCCGAAGGAACCTTCACCGTCGCCCGCGCATAGAGTCGGCAGTTTCACTCGACCGAGACCATTTCCATGACCAAAGCCACAAAGACCCACGTGATCCTCCTGGCGGGTTGTGCGTCGCTCGCCATCGGGCTGCTCGGAACGGGGGACGCCGAGGCGAACACGTCCCGCTCTCATCATCGCTATCATGAGGGTCGGCTCCACCACCGACATCACGGGTCCGGTCGTCATTACGTCGCGCGGCCGCCGGTCTCTGAGACGCGACGGCCGGACTATCTCGGGACCAACTCGTTGGGCGATGCGATCATCACCGGCAGCATCGGCGTGCATCGCTCGGACTTCGGCGTCATGGTGCCTGATTCGGATGGGCCCAACTTGATCGCTTCCGGCCGGGCGAAGGGCTCGGGTTTCGGCGCCGATGGCCTGCCGGTGGTGATCGACCAGAACTAGGCTTGCAGTGTCTCCGACGCCTGGCATCGGCAATGCACGATCGGCATCGCGTTGCGATCCGGATTGAACCCCGGGCGTGGAGCCAAGGATGTCTCGTGGGTCACGACCATCGGTCCCATCTCATCCAAGCGGAGCAGCTTCCATCCCTCGGCCTGCCCGCTCACGCTGCCGCCGCTCACCTGCCACACCAAGACGACCGGATGACCGCTGGACGTAGCGCCGACGGCATGAATTTCGACGGTGCGGGTGTATCCGCCATACTGAAGCTCAACGCGCCGCCCCTGGCGTAGCGCCACACAGGCAAGTGCCGCGCCGATCGTTTTGTTCTGACGCGTCACGCGTGTCCGCCCAATCCCATGTGGCTTCGATGCGAGCCCGGCATCGTCGGGTGATCCCTCGCCCCGATCAACGCCGACACGGCGCGATCGATCCCGCGGACGGGGGCGTTGACCGGCCGTTCGGCCGAGCGCACTATCGGGGCTTGGTGTCGTTGAGAGGCTGGTCGTCGTGATGACCGACCCGGTTCAGCGGCCCTTCATCGACCTTATGACGCCGAATGGCGCATTCGCTCTCCGGGAGGCTTTCCATGTTCCAGCAAGCGCTCGACCAAGTTTCGAAACAAGTTCTGATCCGCGACCGCTACGACAACTTTATCGGCGGCAAATGGGTCGCCCCCGTCGAGGGACGTTACTTCGACAACCCCAGCCCGATCACCGGCAAGAAACTCTGCGAAATTCCGCGATCGTCGGCGGCCGATATCGAACTCGCGCTCGACGCCGCCCATAAGGCGAAGGACGCCTGGGGCAAGACCTCAGCGGCCGAGCGGGCCAAGGTGCTGAACCGCATCGCCGACACGCTCGAGCAAAAGCTCGATCTCGTGGCTTTGATCGAAACGCTCGACAACGGTAAACCGATTCGCGAGACAACCCTCGCCGACCTGCCGCTGGCGGTCGATCACTTCCGCTATTTCGCTGGCGTCATCCGCGCTCAGGAAGGCAGCCTCTCCGAAATCGACAACGACACCGTCGCCTATCATTTCCGCGAGCCGCTCGGCGTCGTCGGCCAGATCATTCCGTGGAACTTCCCGCTCCTCATGGCGACGTGGAAACTCGCCCCGGCCCTGGCGGCCGGCAATTGCGTTGTGCTGAAGCCCGCCGAGCAAACGCCGTTGAGCATTCTGGTGCTGATGGAATTGCTCGGCGACATCGTGCCGCCCGGCGTCATCAACGTCGTCAATGGATTTGGACTCGAAGCCGGTAAACCTTTGGCCCAAAGCAAACGGATCGCCAAGATCGCCTTCACGGGTGAGACGACGACGGGCCGCATGATCATGCAATATGCGTCCGACAATATCATCCCGGTGACGTTGGAACTCGGCGGCAAGTCGCCCAACATCTTCTTCGCCGATGTGATGGATCAAGACGACGATTTCTTCGACAAATGCCTCGAAGGCTTCTCGATGTTTGCACTTAACCAGGGCGAGGTCTGCACCTGCCCAAGCCGTGCGCTCGTCGACGCCAAGATCTACGACAAATTCATGGACCGGGCCGTCGCTCGCGTGAAGAAGATCAAGCAAGGCCACCCGCTCGACATGAGCACCATGATCGGCGCCCAAGCCTCGAACGATCAGCTTGAGAAGATCCTGTCTTATTTCGACATCGGCAAGCAGGAAGGCGCCAAGGTGCTGACCGGCGGCAAGCGCGCGGATCTCGGGGGCGAACTCGGCGAAGGTTTCTACGTCGAGCCGACCATCCTCGAGGGTAACAACAAGATGCGGGTCTTTCAGGAAGAGATTTTTGGCCCCGTCGTTTCGGTCGTGCCGTTCAAGGACGAGGAAGAGGCCTTGTCGATGGCCAATGACACGCTCTATGGCCTCGGAGCCGGTGTCTGGACCCGCAATGGCACGCGCGCCTATCGGTTTGGACGGGCGATTCAGGCCGGCCGTGTCTGGACCAACTGCTATCACCTCTACCCGGCTCATGCGACCTTCGGGGGCTACAAGCAATCCGGGATCGGGCGTGAGAACCATCTCAAGATGATGGATCATTATCAGCAGACGAAAAACATGCTGGTCAGCTATTCGCCAAAGGCTCTCGGCTTCTTCTGACGTCGATTTAACGAGGAGGCGGTGCCGGACACCGCCTCCCGACCCAACAAGGATATGACGGGATGGTTGCGCGGGTCGAGATCACGGAGAAAGCTGCGGGAGTCTTGGAACGCCTCAAGCAACAACACGGACCGTTGTTGTTTCATCAGTCGGGCGGATGCTGCGATGGCTCTGCCCCAATGTGTTTACCGATCGGCGATTTCCGCGTGGGACCGCAGGACGTGCTACTGGGGCAGATCGGCGCCTGTAACTTCTATATGGGCGCCGCGCAATTCGACTATTGGCGACATACGCAGTTGATCATCGATGTCGTTCCAGGCCGCGGCGCCGGATTTTCGGCAGAAGCGCCGGAAGGCGTGCGGTTTCTCACCCGCAGCCGCGTTTTCACCGACGACGAGGTGACGGAACTCGATGCGCTGGGCGCACCGCCACGAGGCGAATGAGCCGACGCGTCAAGCTTATGCCTCGACGCTCGACGTCGATCCCGGCGGCAGCGCGAGCGAGCGCCGCATTTTCTTGACGGTCGTCGGCGAGCATCCCGTCGCCCGACTGATGTGCTGATCCGACAGATGCGGCGACTGCGTCAAAGCCGATCGAACCGCAGCAACAAGATCGCTTTCGGGAAGAGCCGAGGCTGCAGGAGAGGCCAGCATGCCGGTCGATGGTCGACGCACGGCCCTCATCGCATCCCTCCGGACAGGCTCGACGCTTCTACCAACAGAAGAAGGTCGCGACCCTTATCGGGACGATGCTTGTGTCGAGGATCCATATGACTCTTTTCCCACTCTGGCCCGCAGCGTAGCCGAAAAGCGTCGCTGGGGCGAGCACGGGATCGAGGCGAAGCGCGACCTCCCAAGCCGCGCCGCGAATCGGGGTTACGCCTGCTCGTCGACCTCGAGTCGAGAGTGGGAAAGCGCGCCATTCAGTGCCACGTTGTTGATGGCCCAGACGGCAGCCTGCGTTCGGTTGACCACTTCGGTCTTCCGCAGAATGGTCTTCAGATGGACCTTCACGGTCGCTTCGCTGATGTTACAGAGCCGAGCGATGACTTTGTTGGAATTTCCGGCCACCAAGCAGGCCAAAATCTCCAACTCCCGATCCGACAGCTTGCTGCGGCCCATGATTCTGGATTGCGCGATACGCGCGTGACCTAAAGACAGATCGACCGCCTCGATTTCGGTCGAACCCTCTTTGACGATCGGACGGTGGCCCGTGTCGGTTTCTTGCTTGCCAAACCACTCGACATGCTTCTCGACTGGCTTTTCAGTATTGATGGCCAAAGGGATGCCAAAGACATATTCGCCGAGACCGATCAACTTCAGGCTCGCGACCAAAGCTTCGCTCGAAATCGACTTGAGAAGGACCCCTGCGACGTCAAGACGCTCCACCTGCCAACGCCGCTCGTCCGAACACGAATCAAGGAGCACGACGGTCAAGCAGTTCGGAAAATTCTGCTTGATCTCAGCCACCATCGACATGTCTGATGCGCGATCAAGTTGGCCGGCGATCAGCAGTATAAAGCGAGCATCGACTTTAAACTTCGTCGCCTTGAGTTCGTCCAAGGTCGAATTTGAAGCCAATAAACGATAATTGGCTTCTTTAATAATAAGCGCGATGCCGTCTCTAAGGAGGCGGCTCTGCAAGCAAAGAGCAACGGGAAGAGGTTTCATCACCACCGAATCCCCAATTTGAAAACCGCTCTAATATGAGCGAGCGTTTCGAGCGTCCCAACGGACAAATATTTATTCTGTAATTAACTCAACAGTAAAAAGCTAACTAGAAATATATATGGGAAAAAAATATAGACTAAAACTGTTTTTAATTACTCGCCGATTCAAAGTGATTCGACAACTACGTCATGTGGCTCCGGTGCCACCATTCCGTCGCCAACACCTGCAGGAAGCGGGGCACGATCTTGCTGTAGCGACCATAGAGACGACGCGGCTCACTACACAGGCGATAGGCCCATTCCAGGCCGTTTTCGCGAATAAAGCGAGGTGCTTGCTTCTTGCTTCCCGAGAGGAAGTCGAAGGCCGCACCAACACCAATCGTCACGGGAACCTGCAATTGATCCCGGTGACGTAACATCCACAGGTCTTGTTTCGGCGTGCTCAACCCAATCCAAAGAATGTCTGGCCGCGCCGCATTGATGGCCGCCACCATGGCAGCATCCTCCTCCGGCGTGACGGAGCGGAACGGTGGCGTGAGGCATCCCACCACCTGAAGGCCCGGATTGCTGGCCGTGAGCACGTCGCGCAATCGTTCGGCAACACCATCGTTGCCGCCGAAATAGAAATGCCGCCGCCCGGGACGAACCGATGTGCCGCTCATCCGCAGCATCAGGTCGGGCCCATAGACGCGCCGCACATGGGACAGGCCGCGCAACCAGGCAACCCAGACCAGAGGCGTTCCATCCGGCGTCACAAGCCCCGCATGCTGAAAGCTTTTTAGCAATTCGGGGTCGTCGTGGCTTTCGATGACGCCATGGGCGCCCGCGATACACACATACTGCCTGGCTCCCGCGTCGATCCAACCCTCGATCGTCGCCACGGCGACATCGGGGTCGATGGCGCTGACGGGAACGCCGAGGACGTCAAATGTCGAAGGGGGGGTGATGACGCGATCACGATCGTGATCCGCTCCGAGAACAGCCGACATGGCGCGCATCACTCCGCTGCTTCGGCGATGCGATCACGCCGGGGTTGAGACGCTGCGAGCTGCCCGGCAAAATAGGTGACGGTCCGCCGCAGACCATCTTCCACCGCTACGCGCGGCTCCCAGCCAAGAAGAGAGCGGGCGACGCCGATATCGGGGCAGCGTTGAGTCGGATCGTCCTGCGGAAGCGGGAGGCGCCTGATCGTGGCGGGGCGCCCCACGAGGTCGATCACCAATTCGGCGATCTCGAGGATCGTCAATTCGTGTGGGTTTCCGAGGTTGACCGGATGCGGAACGGAAGGGCCGCTCATCAAGGCCTCGAAGCCCGACAAAAGATCGTCGACATAACAAAGCGACCGGGTCTGCATGCCATCCCCGTAGATGGTCAGTGGCCGGCCACCGAGCGCCTGAACGATGAAATTCGAGACGACGCGACCATCGTCCGGGTGCATGCGCGGGCCATAGGTGTTGAAGATCCGTGCGACCCTCACATCGACGTTATACTTCGTGCTGTAATCGTAAAACAGCGCTTCGGCGCAGCGCTTGCCCTCGTCGTAGCAGGCGCGTGGCCCCCATGGATTGACGTTGCCGCGGTAAGTCTCCGGCTGCGGGGAGCATTGCGGCTCGCCATAGACTTCGCTGGTCGAGGCGTGAAAGATCCGCGCGCCGGTTCGCCGCGCCAGTTCCAACACATTGATGGCGCCAAGCACGCAGGTTTCGGTCGTATAGACCGGGTCGATTTGATATTTCGGCGGCGACGCAGGACAGGCGAGATTGTAGATCGTGTCTGCGTCAACCCGGATCGTCGATCGGACATCGCCGATCATCAAGGTAAAGTTCGGGTCGCCAAGGAGATGCGCGACATTCTCCCGGTTGGACGTCGAAAAATTGTCGAGACAGGTGACGGTGTCGCCATTGCGAAGCAGGCGTTCGCACAGGTTGGCGCCGATGAACCCCGCCCCCCCGGTTATCAGCACATTGGACATTGCGATGTTTCCCATAGGCAAACTTGCCGATGGGGCCCATATTCCGGCTGCTCGCGCGTGCAGCAATCCGCCCATACGGAGCACTACGATCGCGCAGGACATGTGCCGCGACCGCGGCCATCAACACCGCTTGCGATGCCGTCCCGCGTCGGGCTTAGGTCGCTCTGCCGTTGCGGCACCCGGCGCGGCAGGGTTGCAATCTAAATCACCCCTGCGCGGCGACGTGAGCCGCCCAATGGTGACCATGATGGCCGTGATGGTGGATCGCCCCACCGGTCGCTCCCGTTCCGTCGCTCGGGTCCGTCGCTCCGCCATCCGACGTTTGATCGCCGGGGCTGCCCGCGGTCTCCGTTCCGGACGACGTGCTCCCCTGGTTCGGGTCGATCAGCGGCGGGGTCCCGCCTCCCGATGATGCGTCGGGGGTGGTGGTGGTGGTGGTGCTCGAAGTGGCCGGCGGATCCTGCAGCACAGGCTGTGGGTCGGATGCGAGCGGGGTCGAGGTGCCACTAGTGGGCGTGGTTGTGACGGCCGGCGTGGACGCGGCAGTGCCGGGATCGGTGGGTGCGCCCGCGCCGCCATTCCAATCCGACAGCCATGTCGCCGTATTCGGAAGAATAGGGCTGATGGTCGATCCCTGATCCTGTCCCGAATCTTTCTGGTACTGGGCGAATGTATCGCCGACGGTCTCGTCGCCCCAACGCCAATTATCGGTGGTATCCGACGCGTTATAGGTGTTGTTGGCAAAACTATTGCCGCCGTCCAACAGGCCCTGTTTGTCGTAATCGGCAAACCCGCCGGTCATGCCGGAGCCACTGCTGTTGACGATCGTGTTGTCGTGGACGGAATTGTTGGTCGTCGTGTGCTCGCCGTAAGCGCCGGAGCCACGATCCTGTTGAATCAACATGATCCCATTCAGGCCACCCGACATATCGACTTTATTGTCGGAGACCTCGACATTTTGTGAATTCTGAATCTGGATCTGCGCGCCCCAAGGACTGCCTTCACCCTTCAGAGTGGCCCCATTTCCTTCGACCGTATTGCCGGTGATCTTTGCCGCATAGGAAATTTCATGCGTGATGCCGGCTCCATCGTTGTCGACGACGAGATTGCCGGAATAGGTCGTGTTGATATTGTCGATATCGGTCCACAATCCGGGACCATGATTGTCGTGGGAATAATTATTCTCGACCAAGAGATTGCTGGTCTGCGAGAATTTCTCACCGCCCCCTTCCCAATCGGGGTCGATGCCGGCCCAGCCGCCGTTCGACGCGATGTCGTTATGATCGACGGTGATATTTGCGCCGCTTCCACCAAGGCCCATCTCGCCATTGTCGTGGACATAGTTGTCCTTGAAGGTGCTGCCGTCCTGCGCGGTCGCGCCAACACCGTAATTAGAAGCGATCTCGTTATTACTGATCGTCCAATTCTGGCCGCCCTGGATCGCGCCCTGCTGCACTGGTGAGTCAAAATGCTGGATCGTCAGGTTGCTGATCGTCACATTGGCGGCCGTGGACGCAAAGGCGGCCGAAGCAATGCCCGCCTGCACGGTGTGACCGGCAGGGTTGTCACCAAGATAAACCTGTTTCGTATCGTAATCGAGGTAGAAGGTGCCGCTCTTGACATCGGCTGTCGAGGCAACCGGTGTCAGGGGCTTGCCGTCGAGGAAAAAGGTCTCCGGATAGCCGCCTCGCGCAGCGCCGGCGGCTGTGACGGCGGTGTCGTTCCGCATGCCCTCTTGAGTCTGGCCACCCGCGACGTAGAGGCCATTTTGCTCGGTAAAGGACGTCAGCGTCCGTGAGCCGTCGAGGACTGCACCGGGAGCCCCGAGAAAGGTTTGACCAGCAAGCGGCACGATCGGAGTAGTCAGATTGTGAACGCCGCCTGCGAACCAGAACGTCGCGCCAGGTCCGGCATCGTCGATGATTTGTTGGTAGTTTGCGCCCACGGGTAAGTCGATCGCGCCTGATGGCTTAGTGATCGCACTCGGTCCAAAAACATCGTTGCTCGCGACTGCCATTCATTCATCCCAGTTAATCGGATGAGGGAGCGTAAACTGGGTTTTTTGGCGAGCGCAACCTTAATATCCCAAAATGGAACTACTTACCCTAGGTCACAATAAGCCGGCGTAATTGCCTCATTTTAATTTTCCTATATCTGATCGCAAGTTAGAAGATAATTTTGCATTTCCAAGACGGCTCGAATTTATTCATTTTTTTCCATTTTCCAATGTTGCTTCGTGCTGTTTAGCGCAAAGGACGTACCCCGTTCGGCTGGTCTTGCGCCCGTTATTGCCCTGCTGATTCGCGGCACTCCACGCTAATTTGAGTCGGGGCGACGCAACGAACACGCCCGATGACGTAAAGGCATTTTCTCATGATGCGACCTTCCTGGCTTCGTTCCAGCTTGCGATGCCGCGTGGCAGCCCTCGTTGGCCCACATCCGGCGCGGCGTTTCGTCATGTCGGTGGCCCTCGCGGCGCTGACCAGCGGCGGCGTTGCATCGGCGGCCTGGGCAGACGATCCTTATTATCTTTCGCCGGGCGACCGGGTCGGCATCACGGTGTTCGACCAGCCGGACCTCTCCGGGACCTATGTGGTCGAGCCGAACGGCGAGCTCGAACTGCCATTGCTCGGACCTTTGAACGTCACCACGCTCACGTCACGGGAGTTGCAGGCGCAGCTCGTGGCCCGGTTTAGTGATGGCTACCTGCAACACCCCGTGATTAATGTGAGATTGTCCGAGTTGCGTCCCCTGACGATCGTCGGTGAGGTGCGCGGGGCCGGTCGTTACGCCTTCATCGATGGAATGACGGTTGAAACCGCGATGGCTTTGGCGGGCGGCAGCCTCCGCATCACGGGCGAGGAGACGGCTCAGCGGATCGAATTGCTGCGAACAGATGAGCGGCTTCGAGCCTTGATCCTGACGGATCTGTCGCAGCGTGTCCGAAAAGCGCGGCTCGAGGCGCAGGTCAAAAACGCCACAACGTTCACGGTCCAGAACAATGATCCGCAAAATGACGAGACCATCAAGCGTCTGAGCGCGGGGGAGCAAGGGATTTTCGACGCGGAGGTGAAATCTCAGGCGAGCCAAGTCGCACTTTTGACCCAGCAGATGCATTCGATCGAGGTCGATATCCAATCCTTCGAGCAACAGGTGACGCTCGAAAAGGAGCAGGTCGACATCATCGACCACCAAGTCGCCGATGTCAGTGGGCTTTTGGTCAACGGTTTGACGCGGCGTTCGCCAGTGCAGGACCTCCAGCGCGAACGGTCCCGAACTCAGTCGAGTTTATCGCGCGTGATCGGTGATCTGGCGCGGGCGAAATCGACCCTCGCCGAAGCCAACCTGAAGCTTCAGGATATCGGGAACGCCTATCGCAATCGGCTCGCGGCCGACCTCGTCAACGTCCAACTCTCGATCGATACGACCGAAAGTGCTCTTCCTCTGGTGCGCGAGGATCTTCGCCTGCGGAAGGAGCGCTTGCCCTTCGCGCTGAAGGACGACGACAATAAAGCGCTCGTGCTGCGGGTTTCCCGCTACCGCAAGGGCGTGATGGAAACCTTTGACGCCGACCCGAGCACACCGCTTCGCCCCGGCGATATTCTGCAGGTCGGCACCGGATCCGGCGGTGTCATGGCTTTGCCTGGACGCCTGAGCGAACCGAATGCAGCGGCACAAGATGCTGCGCCCGCGACGTTTGGCCGGTCGAGCAGCGCCGATAATCCGGCACGGACCGCGATGGGGAACGACCTCCTGAGCCAGCGCTGACCGATGCGGTGGACTCACGCGTCGACGACCCGTTTTGGCGCCATTGCGACAGCGTCTTTGCTCTTCGCATCCGCCACGGGTGTCGGAAGCGCCGATACCGCACCGATCCCCAGCGACCCTGTTCCTCCGGATGTCTCGCAAGCCGGGCCCCGGCCGATCCATTGTCCATCGCCGGCCGTCCGGATCGAGCCGGGTCAATCGATCCAGGCGGTCGTCGATCGGCAAGGTCCGGGAACGGTCTTCTGCATCGCGGCGGGCCGCTATCGCGCCCAAACGATCGCGCCGAAGGACGGCCAAGCCTTTTATGGCGAAGCCGGCGCGGTGCTCGACGGAACATTGCCGCTCACCGACTTTCGGCAGGTCGGAAACCTGTGGTCGGTGCCCAGCAGGGCTCCGCCGTTCGAGCCGCTCGCCAAGGTCTCCTACCGAAGATGCCTGACCTCCGTGCCGCTCTGCGAACACCCGGAGGTCGTTTGGCTCGATGATGTCGCGCTCGTTCGTGTCGAGACGCGAGCGGCGTTGAAGCCAGGCAGCTTCCTGATCGACGATGCGGGCCGCGTCGTGATAGCGGATGATCCGACCGGCCATCAGATGTCCGAGACGGCGGCACGCTATGCGTTTCTCAGCAACCATGCCCGCGATGTTGTTGTGTCCGATCTCACGGTCCAACGGTATGGAAACCCGCCGCAACGCGGGGCGATCTTCGACGACCAGAACCGTGGCTCGACGGGTTGGACCATCCAGCACAACGACGTGCGCGAGAATAGCGGGCTCGGCATTCTGACGGGTCCAAGCTCTCGCATCCTCGACAACCGCGTCGATCACAACGGCCAACTCGGGATCAGCGCGACGCTGCAGAATGGTCTCATCGACGGCAACGAAATTTCTGGAAACAACACGAGGGGCTTCGATCCGGGCTGGGAGGGCGGCGGTCTAAAGGCGGCCGTCACCACCAATCTGGTGATCCGACGCAATGTGGCCCGTCGCAATCATGGCCCGGGTCTGTGGTGCGACATCGAATGCCGCAACACGCTTTATGACAACAACCTCGTCGAAGACAATGATGGTGCCGGCATCTTTCACGAGATCAGCTATGCGGCCACAATTCGCAACAACATCTCGCGACGCAATGGTGTCGCCGATCAGAGTTGGTATTGGGGCGCCAATATTCTGATCGCGGCTTCGCAGGATGTGACGGTCGAGCATAATCTCGTCGTCGTGTCGGAGGGGGGAACCGGCATCGCTCTCATCGACCAGGGCCGTCCGCGCGATAATGGAGGGCTCTACAAGACCATGGGAAACCGGATCGAAGCCAATGTGGTCCGTTTCACCGGGTCGAAGGACGCTCGCATGGGCGCGGTAAGCGACGTGGCTCGCGGTTCACCGAATGATCACATGATCGAGAATGGGCATAACCTCTTTAGCGGAAATGTTTACGTCGTGCCGCCTCACTGCGAAGTCTCTTTTGGTTGGGGTCGGCAAACCGTCGATCTGCCGGCTTTTCAGGCTCTCGGGCAGGATGTGACCTCGACGGTCGTCACGCAAAACGGCGGCTGATCCGGTCGTCGATCGCCTTAACGGGCCGCAGGCGAAGCACGGTCAAAGGTAGGATCGAGGCAAGATGCCATGATTTTGGCGACCGCCTCTTCCGAACAGATCGCATTCCACCATTCCAGGGTCTTGAGGTGGAGGGCGAGAAAGCTGCCCGGATCGGCCAGCAACCCATCGACTGTTTCTTCGAGATCATGCCAATCGTCGATCTGGATCGCCGGACATTGTTCGTAGAACCAGTGTGGCGGGAGGCGATCGCAGATGATCACGCAACCCTGTCGCATGGCTTCGAAGAAGCGATATGTTTCGACCGATGACCCGCGCGGGGCAAGACAGATCTTCGTTTCGGACATCAGCTCGGAATAGCGGTGCCCATCTGACAAAATACTGTCGTCGAACGATTCGGTACTGCCCAGATAAACAAGGTTCGGCATCCGGGCTGCTAAAGCCTGCAAACCGTCGACCATCACGCTCCTCGCGATACTCTTCGGCGTTCCCAGCCAGGCTTGTGGCGATAGAGGACGATATCGCCTCTGTTCCACGCTGCCGAGAAACGAAACGACATAGCGTCTCGCGTCGAAGCGTCGAACCGGCACATCGGTCTGCCGGGCATAGCCGAGCGGCATCACGAGCCGGTTCGGTCCTGGTCGTAAATGTCGATTCCGCGTTGCGGCGCGGGCGTAATGACCAGCCCAATTCGCCGCATCTTTTATGAATTTCAGCATCGTGACGAGCGACTTGCCACGCAGGGTCGGGCTGAGCCACGGCCAAAATCCATAGTTTTTGAACACGAACCGCACGCGATTGAGATAATGCGGCATCGCACAATATTCGTCGAGTAACAGAAGAGCGACGACATGCTCGCCATAAGAGGGCAAATCGGGGATCTGTTGAAAGTCCCAAACGACGTAGAAGGTCAGACCACTGAGAGCAGTCGCGGCTTCGATCCACTGGAAAATTCGGACCCAGTAGGTGAGATAGACATGATTAAACGGATCCTGATGATTGAAAATGTCGAGTTCGATTGGTTCGCGACCAACCGTGCAAAGGATGTAGGTGCATCGGTTGGGTGGAACCATGGTCTCAGCCTTGCGGCTCGGTGACCGACCCGTGCGGCACGCCCGCGATCCGCGACGCGCCGTCGCCGTCGCCGCCGGTCTGGTCGAGAGTCAGTTGAACAGACTTGAAGCGAAACTGGAGCTTGCCTCGCACACCATTCGCAGCATCGAGCAACGCGCGGCGCGGATCACGTGCGACTTGTTGCAGAAATCGCGGGGCTTTGAGGTATAGCGCCTTCAGGCGCGGCTTGAGATGTTGGAAGTAGCCAAGAACAAGGTGACCCTTCAGGCTCGTGGCGACGCCATAGGTGTGGACCGGCACCGCTTCGGCCGCCCATTCGGTCTTGTGAGGTTGCGCCGGAGGCAGGAAGTCGAATGTCGTAATCTCCGGGTCGCCGTCCTCGAACAGCCGCCAAAGCAGGATGCGACCGGGCCCATGGGCCGAAAACGATGCGTCGTAGCTCTGGATCATCGAGTAATAGTGACCTTTTTCGGTGGCTCCGATCTCGATCGCCGCGACTTTTCCGCCGACCCGAATCTGGCGCATGACAAAATGGCCGCTGCTCGCGAGGGTCAGGAGCGTGGCTTCGTTCGCCGGATGTTCATAGCCGGCGCTCCGCACGCCGCGCGCCTTCGACCAATCGTGCTTCAATGCGAGCGCGAGCTTGAGGGCGGCGATCTGGCCGCTGGGCGGGACCGTCTCGAACACGACGGGTCCGCGCTTGCTCAATTGCTTGAGGTGGCGGCGAAGAGCGTTCACGCTTCGCCCACTGCGCTGCCGACGGCTGCCGTCGGCAGAGGCGCAAAGGTTGAGATAGGGCGCCACGCCGGTCGCCACCCGGTGCCCGTCAAGCCAGTGAGCCCCGTAGCGCTGCAGCTCCGATCCTTCTCGGACGTTGCGGAGATGAACGAGGTCGACACCCGGCTGCGCCAGCACCAAAGCCCAAGCGATGCCGATCCAATCGGCGGCCTTGGACGAATGTTCGACCAACAGATCGCAATATTGCGTCGCCGGTTCGGCCAGAGCGTGCAAAACCGAAAAAGGACCCAGACGACGCACCGCCAGCGGCCAGATCAACACGAGGCGGCCGAAATCATAGACCGCGATGATCCGCACGTCTTCCGGCCGGCCGGCCGCCGCACAGGCTGCCACCCAGGCGGCACACCACTGCGGCGCCTGATAAAAGGCCGCATAGGTCACGCGAGAATGCAGATCGATCCAAGCGTCGAGGATCTCGCCTGGGTCTTGGATCAAAGAGGCGCGCGGCCGATCGAACGGATCGACGCGATCAAGCGTCAGCGACACAAACTCCAAATCGCGCCTCTCGGCGGTGTTTAGCACGTCGGTCATCATCACTCTGTCATGCAGGAGGGAAGGCAGACTGGTGTTCGGAACTGAACTGCGGACTGGGGAAACCGTCGGATCGCGTCATGAGCACTCTGCCTGCAGCGCGCCTCCTCCAGCCGGCATAACGTCCTGGCGGCGCTCGGCCGAACCAGGGTCAGGCCCCTGCGGCTGTGCAATGCCATCAGGGTCGGACGCCCCTCTCGCACGCGTGCCGCGGCCATCGACCCCTGGCTACGACAGCGTAATGGCTGAGTGTACATTGAAAATTCCGCAACTGCTAAAAATGCCGACTTGGTAAATCGCGAATCATCGACCGCTAAAATTATTCCTCAATCTACATGATCGGTGCAGCAAAGGCAGAACAAGCAGTCAGACTACCTCCTAGGTTCCTTACGGCCAGACGGGCTACTCCCTACGCTCGTCTTCTCTTCTAACGTCACTCTGCTTCAAACTTGCGGGACCGTGAGGTTGTCTGACCAGCCGACGCTCAGCGGCCGGCTCCTTTTGTACGGAACAGCGCATGAATATGGCGTCCCCCCGCGAATTCTCGCGTCTTGTCTCGCCTCCACAAGATCTGCGGGCGCAATATGAGTCAGACCTCGTCAACATCTTCCGTGTGTTGTGGAGCCGCAAGCTGCTGATCGCCTCCGTGACGGCGCTCGTGGCTCTCGCCGCCATCGCGGCGGCCGTCTTGCTCGGACGAACCTACGTCGGCGAGGCCCTGGTCGAGCTCAAATTCGGGACCGATTCGGGGGCGGTTGCCGGCACACCCGTCGCAACGGTCGATGCCCTCGCGGTCGTCGAGGGCGAGGCCGAAATCCTGCGGTCGCGCGCCGTCGCGCGCCGGGTTTTGGAGCAGCTCGAACGCCAAGGCGAGGCAAAGTCCCCCACAGCAGCGGGATCACAGTCCGTGATCGCATCGCCCAAGACGACCGACTCCGCCGAAACGATCGCAACGGACCGGAAGCTGGTGGCATTGCAGCAAGGCCTGACGGTCAAGACCGATGGAAAGACCTATCTGGTCCACGTGTCTTATGCGGCGAAAGATCCCGTCCGGGCCGCCATGATCGCCAATCTCTTCGCCGACGAATACCTGGCAAGTCGCGTCGAGGTGAGCGTCGACGCGGCCCGTCGCACCAGCGATTGGCTGGCCACGCAAGTGTCCCAAGCCGTTACGGCGCGCGAGCGGGCCGCCGAGGCGATCCGCGTTTTCCGTCAGCGCGCCGACGTCATCGCGGCCAATACGGCCAACCCACAAGCCAACGAACAACAGATGCGTGATCTCGTCAGCCAGATGTCGGCCGCGCAAGCCGATCAGTTGCGGCTCGAAGGGCGCTTGCAGCGCCTGACGGCGGCGGCGGCGGCGGGGCAGACCCCTTCGGCCCTCGACCTGCAGGGCTCGACCGACGCGCAGCGCTTGATCGACGCCGAAGTGACGGCTCGGCAGGAGGCCTCCCGTCTGGTGCAAATGATCGGTACCAAACATCCCCTCTACATCCGAGCCGAGAAGACACTCGAGGCGGCCCGTCAGCAGCTTGTCGATGCGGTTGCGGAAGCGATCCGGATCACCCAAGCCGACATCGACAGCATGCGCTCGTCCCAGGCCGCGCTCGACAAACAGTTGGCGGCTCTGAAGAACGCGGCTCTCGGGAGCCAGATGTTCGGCAATCATATGCGATCGCTCGAGGCGGACGAGACCACGGCGCAAGCCAATCTCGACCGGCTGCGCGAGGCGCTTCGCCAGGCTCAGGCGCTGACCCAATTGAAGCCGATCGCGGCACAGTTGGTCAGCAGCGCCGAGCCGCTCGCCTTACCGGCCTCCCCCCGCCTGATCCTGGTGGGGATCCTCGGCACCATGGCAGGGTTCGGAGCCAGCCTGCTGCTCGTGTTCCTTCTTCATCTGCGAGACACTGGTTTTTCGACAAGCGCAGAAGCCGCGCGCGACCTCGGGATCGCCTGCGCCGGAATGCTTCCTCGGCGAACGAAAGCCGATCAGCCGCAACCCCGTCCAATCTACCTCAATGCCATGAAGGCGCTGGCGATCACGAGCGGCTTGGCCGAACCTCGCGATGGCTGCGTCGTCGTCGTTGTCACATCCGCGCGTCCCGGCGAGGGCAAGACCGATTTGGTGCGTGGGCTGGCGACCGCGCTCGGCGCACTTCAACGTCGCGTTCTGATCGTTGAAAATGCAGGGCGTCGGGAGGTCGGTCGACCGGACGGTGCCGCCGGCCAGCAAGAGCTTGAGCGGATCGCCGGGAGCGCCGTCTCGCTTTACCACCGCACCTCGGACGATCTTTCGGCGATCGTCGGATGCCGCGATCGGCTGCAGCCGTGGATCGATAAGGTTGGCTCGCATTTCGATGTCATGATCGTCGAAGCTCCGGCCGTCCTGAGCGATCCCGAGGCGCTGCTGATCGCCCGCTCGGCCAATCTGGTGCTGTTCGCTGTGCAGTGGCGATCAACCCCAAGACAAGCGGCCGCCTCCGCTTTCCAGCAACTGACGCCGGCCCCGGGCCAGAGCGCGATGGTGGTGCTGACCGACGTCGATCTTGCGGCACATCGCCATCTCGGCAAACGCGACCAGCTCTATTTTGCGGGTCGCTATGCCGCGCGCAACAGCGCGCCGGCCTGATCTCTCGTTGCGCAGGAGATTGTTCGTGACACGCTTTGTCGTCGCAGGCGGAAACGGAGACGGCGGCCGGCTGTTCGCAGCCCGTCGTCGCGAGCTCTCGCAATCGGACGTCGCGTTCAGCCGCGCCACCTTGAACCGGGGGACCTTGTGAGCTTTGTCTCGACACTTCCCGCACCCGCTCTCGCCGAGAGACTGCCGTCCAAAGGCCGGTATCACGACATTTATTTCGCCGCGTTGCTGCTGTGCGTCGCTGCCTATGGCCTGACCGGAAAGGGCTTTGCCTATGCCGGCATCGCCCCCTTCTTCCCTGGCGAAATCATGCTGCTGGCCGGATTGGTCACATTCCTGCTGCCGTTCCCATCCTTGGCGGTGTTCATCAGCCCGCCCAGCATCTTGCTGGCGATGCTGATGGTGTTGACGATCGCCCGAACGATTCCGTTCATCGGGATCTACAAGATCGACGCCCTGCGTGACACCGTGATCGTCATGTACGGGATCTTCGGTTTCGTCATCGCCAATCTCATCCTCGAGAAACCCACCCGCATCGATCAGGCGATGCGTTGGGCCGGCACCTTCTTTACGATTTATGGTTTTGCGGCTGCCGTGATCTACGTGTCGCAGAAATATCTGGGGAATGTGATCCCGCATTGGCCAGGGTCGGACACGCCTCTTATCGCCTTGCGCGGCGGTGAGGTCGCGGTTCAGGCTGGGGGCGCGGCGCTCTTCGGGCTGCTTGGCCTCAAACGGTCGACGCTTGCCTGGGTCGTCATGTTGTTTCTCGGTGTCGTGGTTGTGTCGGCGCAGAGCCGGGGCGGCATGCTGGCCGTGGTGGTTCCGCTCCTCCTGGCCGCCGTCCTGACCGGGCGATTCAAGGCTTTGTTCCTCCTCATGCTTGGCGTTCTGCCGATCGTCTTCGTGCTTTACGTCACCAATTTCGAAGTTCCGATGCAGTCGGATCGGCGCACCGTGACGGTGCCGCAATTGGTCGACAATGCGGCCAGTATCTTTGTGACCACCCATTCCAGCGACAAAACTCTCGACGATACCAAAGCTTGGCGTTTGCGGTGGTGGAACAAGGTCATCGACTACACGATTCATGGTCCTTACTTCTGGAAGGGCAAAGGCTTCGGTATCAGCTTGGCCGAAAGCGATGGCTTTCTTGGCACGGGCGGCGTCGGCCCGCCGCTCCGCAGCCCGCATAGCGCGCATATGACCATCCTGGCCCGAACCGGAGTGCCAGGGCTCGCTTTATGGATCGCAACCGGGCTGGCCTGGCTCTGGACGATGGGGCGCAGCATCTACCTGTCGCGTCGCAGAGGCGACGATCTGTGGTCCCGCATGCTGATCTTCGTTTTGTGCGACTGGATCGGCTGCGTCATCAACAGCTCGTTCGACGTTGCCCTCGAAGGACCGATGGTCGGCGTGCTGTTCTGGGTGCTCTTTGGCAGCGGCATCGGTCTATCGCTGGCCTATGAGGCGCTCTGCCGGGAACGAGTGGCCCATCTGAGAGCCGAGGCGAATCCGTGGTGACGACAGCATCCGCTTCGCTCGGCCGCTGGGCTCGACGCGCCCTCCGTCCCCCGGCAATCGCGATCCCTCTGATGGATCAGGGCATTGTCAGCGCCGGGACATTTCTGTTCAACGTCCTCCTGGCCAGAGCGATTCCGCTCGAAAGCTACGGCCATTTCGCCATCGTGATTGGCATACTGGCTCTGATGCAAGCGGGCTGCGGCTCGCTGATCTTCTACCCGCTATCGGTTCGAGGTGCGGCTCAAGATGAGGTCGGGCGCAAGAACTTGATCGTCTCGGTCATCGCTTTGGCGCCGATGATCCTGCTGCCGATGGCGGCAATTTTGAGTTTAGGCTTTGCATGGTTGGTCGACCCGAATCTCTTGCTGCCGACCTTTGCGATGCTGGCGGCGAGCCAGGTTCAGGAATTGATGCGACGTGGCCTGCTGACCGAATTCCGGTATCTCTCGGCCATCCCGGGCGACATTCTCAGTTTCTTCGGGCAAGCGGCGGTTCTCACGCTCGTCTCTCATCGCATCGGGATGACTTTGCCGATCGCATTGTGGATCATGGCCGCAACATCGCTGATCGGTGCTGTGGCCCAGTGGTCGCAACTTTCACTGGGGAGCGCACGCCTGTTGCCGCGCCGTCAGATGATGGCGGATTTCTGGTCGATCGGACATTGGTCTCTCACCACGAACGTCCTCGGCATCGGCAGAACCATGTGTCTTCCATGGCTTCTCGTTGCTCTCTCCGGGCCATCGCTCGCCGGCGCATTTCAGATCGGCATGAATCTCGTCAACGTCGTCAACCCGATCGTGTTTGGCGTCTGTAACGTCGTGCCTCAACTGGCGTCGCGTGCCATGCGTGGAGGCTATCGGGCTGCATGGGGCGCCTCATGGCCCTCGATCGCTGCCGGACTCCCGATCGTCGGCGGCTTCGTTGCGCTGCTGATGATCGCACCAAGTGAAATTCTGGCTCTTGTTTATGGATCACGGGCCGACCCGGCGATGCTGGTCGGGCCAATTCGCATCCTGGCGATCGGCGCGATGTTCTACTACGTCGGAAGTACGGTCTGCGCCTACCTGCATGGCGTTCTCGGTGGTCGGGATGCGCTTATCGCGGATGTCATCGCGACGCTGGCAATGGCCGTCGCCGGACCGGTCCTCGTTGGTCTCTATGGGTTGAAAGGCGCGTGTCTCGCACTTCTCGCGGCCTTCGCGATCCGCTCGAGCGTGCTGATCGTCTACACCGTCATCCGCCTGAGATCGGACAACGTTCAACGCCCGGTCGGCAATCTCGAGCATCGCGAGACGGCTGGCTGATGCTCGACGCTTTTGGCGACGAGATGGTCAGCAGACAGCTTCATATTGACAGATGACGACGTCTATCGCGCGCAAGCGGGAGGGCAGGCGCGACATCGACGATAATCCGCGCGACCGGTGCCACGCGGCACCACCCTGTCATCCATGACGCTTTTTCCGAGCCGGATGACCGCCTGTGCAGTCGCGCCTCTCAATCCCGCGACATCCTTCTTCGTCAATGATGCGGCCGGCGATCCATCAGAGGCGCCAGCCAGAGCGCTCCATCGTCAGCTCTCGTAAACAACATCTGGCGAGGCACCAATCACGGTTCTCTCGAAAGATACGGAATACTTTCATCCAAACCTCCCTTTTAGTTCCAAGACTGAATTGTCGCAGATGAAATTCTGTCATGAAAAGGACTGAACGGAGAAAGAGGGCTACTCCCTCTGAAGGGCTTCAATCACGGCGCGACTCCAGCAAAGTTAGCGAGACGTTAACGAAAGGTTAGCCCCGATGTCGATTGCAAGCTCGAGGAAGAAAATTTTGGTCACAGGCGCGGGTGGGTTTATCGCTCATCACCTGACGACACGCCTGAAGGAAATGGGATGCTGGGTCCGTGCAGCCGACATCAAGCAACCCGAATATGAAGCCACACATGCCGACGAGTTCATGCAGGTCGATCTGCGTGATCGCGTGAATTGCGCGGCGGCGGTCGAGGGGATGGATGAGGTCTACCATCTCGCGGCCGATATGGGCGGAATCGGCTATATCAGCCAATCGCATGCCGAAATTACCCTAAACAACACGCTGATCGACGTTGGCATGGTCGACGCGGCCCATAAGGCGGGCGTCTCTCGGTTCCTCTATTCGTCCTCGGCCTGCGTTTACCCGCAGTTCCTGCAACACGACGCCAATGTCGTCGCTCTGAAGGAAGAAGACGCATTCCCGGCCGCTCCGGAAGAGGGCTATGGTCTCGAGAAGCTCTATACTGAGAAGCTTTGCCAATATTTCACCGAAGATTTCGGCATGGCCACGAGGGTCGTGCGGTTCCACAATGTCTATGGCCCGCTCGGCACCTACGACGGTGGCCGCGAGAAGGCTCCGGCCGCGATCTCCCGCAAGATCGCCAAGGTTCTCGACGGCGACATGATCGACATCTGGGGCGATGGCGAGCAGACGCGCTCGTTCATGTATATCGACGATTGCGTCGAAGGGCTGGTCCGGATCATGAAGTCCGACTATTCGCTGCCGCTCAATCTCGGCACCGATGAGCTCGTCACCATCAACCAGCTCGTCGACATCGTCGCCGAAGCGGCTGGCAAGCGCATCCGCAAGAGCCACGATACAACACGTCCGCAGGGCGTGCGGGGTCGCAATAGCGATAATACGCGACTGCGTGATGTCCTCGGGTGGGAGCCAAAGATCGATTTGAGGACCGGCATCGTGCCGACCTACACATGGATTGCGGAGCAACTCAGCGCGCTCGACAAGGGTTCGGCACAGTCGGCCTACCCTCTCGCGGCCGTCGCGGCCCCTTCGCGCTGATCACGAGGTCATCGGGTTCTTGCGACCCGATGATGCGTCGGTGATCACCGGCCCTGCGCTGGCGTCGTGTTCTCGGCGCAGGGCCGCTTCGCTCGGATCGGAGCCCAACCACGGAGCATCGGTCCCCCGACGACTGTAGCCGAAGAGCGCGGGTTGGCGTCTCCGGACGCCGGGCTCATTCCGAAAAGACGCTGTCTGTTCAGACCGTATCGCTCGCACTGAACCGCTGTCGACACGACCGCAGAATCCGACTTTCGACGACGGACGGCACGCCGCGCGCCCGCATCGACGCATGCCGTGTTTGGAGATTGGTAATGTCGGAAGTCGAAGTGAGGGCCGGGCTTGGGCATTTGGACGCTCGTTCCTACACTGCCGCGAGTCCGAGCCTCCGTCACTTTCCCTCGATCAGTTATCGTCGCCTGACGGTCGTTTCCGTATTGGCTATCGGCGACGGCGTGGCCGCTATCGCGGCCGTCGCGCTCGAAACTGGCCTGTTTCGCCTCTTTGGCCTCGGTAACACAACGCCGGTCGGCATGGCCGCCCTCCTGACCCCGGCGGCTTTTTTGATTTGCTTGAGCCTGCTGCTCGGTCTTTACGAGACGTCGCGCTCCAATCCCGTCGAAATCTTTCGGCTTCGGGTCCTGTCGGCTTTCGTGTTTGCCATCGTCGTCGACCTCACGCTCGGGCGGTCCCTAAGCCTGCTCGCGCAGGTCGCCGGGTGGGCGACGCTCGTGGTGCTGGTGGTGGTGCTCGGTTCGATCGCGAGCGGGTTAGCCCAAATGATCCTGACCCGGTTCGATATTTGGCAGGCCCGTGTCGTCCTGGTGGGAGATACGGGACAGACGCGAACGCTTGCGGCGATGCTCGAGACCGCCCCGGCACTCGGGATGCGTGTTCTGGCGCGCGCGGCGTTCGACGATCCGCGCCTCCGCAACCCCGCCGGCTTCGCGGACCAACCGGCCGAACTTGCTGTGCTTTTATCATCGGGGGATGGTCACCTCGATGCACAGCGGGCCGAAAGCCTGAATTTCGCGTCGGTCATTATCGCCCGCGACGCGGGCGATATGCAGACGCTCTGGTTGAATAGTCGGATGATCGGAAGCGCGATCGGTATCGAGATTCGGCGCTCGCTTCTGGCTCGCAATCTGGTGGTCAAGCGGGCGATGGATCTCCTGATCGGGACGATCATGTTGCTCAGCGCTCTCCCGATCGTCGCGGCGACGGCCGCGGCGGTCTGGTGCGTGGACCGACACAACCCGTTCTACGCACAGGCCCGGATCGGGCTGGGCGGTCGCATCGTGCGGGTCTGGAAGGTCCGCAGCATGTTCAAGGATGCCGAAAGCCGGCTCGAGCAGCATCTCGCCAGCGATCCCGTGGCGCGGGCCGAGTGGGAGCGGAGCTTTAAACTGAGCCGCGATCCCCGAATCCTGCCGGGCCTCGGCCAGTTCATTCGCCGGACCAGCCTCGATGAACTCCCGCAATTGTGGAACATCGTCCGCGGCGACATGAGCCTCGTCGGGCCGCGCCCGTTTCCGGCCTATCATCTTGCGGGCTTCGACGAACCGTTTCGCGCTTTACGCTCGAGCGTCACGCCCGGTCTCACCGGCTATTGGCAGATCACCTGTCGCAGCGACAGCACTCTCGAGATCCAAAAGAACGCCGACACGTTCTACGTGCGCAATTGGTCGATCTGGTTCGATCTCTACATCCTGCTTCACACAATGCCGGCCGTGGTCTTCGGCAAAGGCGCACGCTGACTTCAAGGATCGCGCGTCCGCGGTCTCCCTCTCGCGATACGAATCGGAGCCAAACCATGATGAAAGTCTGTGTCGTCGGGACGGGATATGTCGGGCTGGTGAGCGGCACATGCCTGGCTGAGATCGGGCATGACGTGATCTGCGTCGATTCCGACAGTCGCAAAATCGACCTGCTGCGGGATGGTCGGATCCCGATCTACGAGCCCGGCCTCGAAAATCTTGTCGCGTCCAATGCGGCTGCCCATCGTCTGCATTTTACGACGGATCTCGCGAGCGCTATGGCGTCGCCGTCGCTCGTGCTGATGATCGCGGTCGGAACGCCGACGGGACGGGATGGAGCGACGGCCGAACTCGGCCCGCTGCTCGCGGCGGTCGAATCGGCGGCCAGGAGCCGACGGTCCTCGGGCTTGCGCGGCTTCGTGGCGTTCGTGATCAAGTCGACCGTGCCGGTCGGGACCAACCGCACGATCGAGGCGGTGATCGCGCGTCACCTCTCATCGGACGAATTCGCTGTCGTCTCTAACCCCGAGTTCCTTCGCGAGGGCTCGGCCGTCGGCGACTTCATGGAACCCGATCGCATTGTCGTCGGATCGCGGTCCGCCGAAGCCTTGACGATGATGCGCGATCTGTTCGCGCCCCTGACGCGTCGGGGATCGCGTCTTTTCGAGGTGTCGTCGGTCGAAACGTCCGAGCTGATTAAATATGCCTCGAACATCTTTCTCGCGACGAAGATCGGGCTCATCAACGAATTCTCGCGGCTGTGCGAGCGGAGCGGTGCTGACGTCGAGGAACTGGCGGTCGGAATCGGGCTCGATCAGCGCATCGGTATGGCAGGATTGCGAGCCGGGCCAGGATTCGGCGGCTCATGCTTTCCCAAGGATCTTCGCGCCCTTGTGGGGCTGGCAGCATCCATGGCCATGGCGATGCCGATCGCCGAAGCCGTCATCGCGTCGAACGAACGCCAGAAGCGTTTCACATCCGAAAAGATTATCGCCTTTTTCGGTGGCGACGTCCGCCAGTTGCGGATCGGGGTTCTCGGTCTCAGCTTCAAAGCCGGGACGGACGACACCCGTGAGTCGCCGGCTCTTTCGATGATCGGCGATCTCATCGACGCTGGCGCCGATGTCGCGGTCCACGATCCCTCGGGCAGTCACGATCAATATCGTCATCTGGCGGGGTTGACCTGCGCCGAGAGTGCCGGGCAAGCCGTTGCGGGAGCTGATGCCATCGTGGTGGCGACGGAGTGGCCGGAATTCCGCGCCCTCGACTGGGAAGCGCTGGCGCTGCGGATGAACCGGCCCGTCGTCTTCGACCTCCGAAATTGTCTCGATGGGCCGGCGCTCGCGCGGTTCGGGCTCGAGCATGTCGGCCTCGGACGCCTCGCGGCCCCGTCCGCGGAGGGCGGCGACGACGCGCGTCATGGCGGCCATGTGACCGGCCTGGGCGATCATCCAGGCGTGAGAGAACTCAATAGCGTCGCCGCGTAATTTCGTTGCTCTTACGACAAGGTGCCGACGTGAAGACCGATATCACAATCGTGGGGGGCGGCCTTGCGGGATCGATGGCGGCCGCCCTGCTTGGCCGGGCAGGACGCGATGTGATCGTCGTCGACCCGCACGAGGTTGTCCCGACCGACTTTCGCTGCGAGAAGCTCGAGCATGGTCACATCGACCTGCTCGCCGAGACGGGCCTCGCCGATCACGTTATCGAATCGGCGACCCGCACCGACATGCTCTGGATCGCGCGCTTCGGCCGCCTCGTCGACAAGATGCCGTTCACCCAATATGCCATGGCCTACGAGGGTCTCGTCGGTTCCATGAGGCGGCAAATCCCTGCAACAGTCCCGATCGTGCGATGCTGGGCGACCGGCTTTCAGACCAGCCCCGATCGACAGACGATCCAGCTTTCGAATGGCGACACGATCGAGACGCGGCTCGTGATCCTGGCGACGGGCCTCAATTGGAGCTTACGCGAATCCTTGGGGGTCGAACGCGAGCTCGTCAGCCCCTGCCACTCCATCACGATCGGCTTCGATCTCAAGCGTGTCGATGGCGCCGATTTCGCCTTTCCGGCCCTGCAATATAACCCCGAGGGGATCGGCAACCGCGTTGCCTATATTACGCTGTTCCACATCGGCAGCACGCTGCGGGCCAACCTGTTCCTTTATCAGCCGCTCAAGAGCCCGCTCGTGGCGGCCTTCAGAACCGATCCGGACGCGGCACTCCGACGTCTTCTGCCGGGCCTCGCCCGCCTGATCGGTGAAACGGTCGTCCAGGGTCCGATAAAGGTCCGACCGACGGACCTCTACCGGATGCGACATGTCGAGCAGCCCGGGGTCGTGATGATCGGCGACGCCTTCGCGACGCCTTGCCCCGCGACCGGCACCGGCACGTTGAAGGTGTTCAACGACGTCAGCCAACTCTGCAACCGCTACATCCCTGAATGGCTGGCGTCGCCGGGCATGGTCGTCGATAAGATCGCGGCCTTCTACGCCGATCCGATCAAGACCGCTTCCGACACCGTGGCGATCGAGAAAGCTTTCGCGCTCCGGAGGATTTCGACCGACCCCAGTCTTTATTGGGCCTTGCAGCGCTGGCTCCGCTTCGTGGTTCGCCTCGGGCGATGGACGATGCGGTCGATGACGTCGACGCCGCGTCATGTCGTCGACCGCGTGCCGGTCGGTGCCGAGACGCGTGCCATCGCTCGCCCGGACGGTGCTGCGACGCAGGTTTGACGCCGCACGCTCGAGCCATGCCGCCACGCGGTCTCGACGATTGATCGGGCGCACGATCGGCAAGCTGTCCTTCGGCGAAGCCGCGACGGGCCAGGATATGTGCGACGTCGTCTTACTTGGGCGCTTGCTTGTCAGCACCGGACGACAGCCGTGACACCGAACACGCGTAGACAGACGCCGGTCTGGCCTCTATTCATACCTGGGTATGAATAGAGGCCAGATCCATGACGGATTACATCGCCGAGCACGGCTATCTCTTTCTCGGCAGTCGGTTGAAGCGGCTCGCCGAGCAGATGCAGGAGGATGTCAGTCGCGTGTCGGACCGCGCCGGATTGGCGATCCCGCCCGGCAAATATCCCCTTCTCGCGATTCTGGCCGACCATGGGCCCCAATCGATCGGCGACCTCGCGCACGGCCTCGGTCTGAGCCAGCCAGCGACCACACGAGCGATCGGCAAGCTCGTCACCTCGGCTCTCGTGCAGGTTGATCGATCGCGCGCCGACGGGCGTAGCAGGATCGCGTCGCTCACCGATCTCGGAGCGCGGACGATCGACCGCTCGCGGGCGCTGGTCTGGCCTCAGGTGGAGGCCGCCGTTCGGCAAGTGGTCGCGCCCTTATCGGGCTCGCTGCTGGACCAAATCGACGCGATCGAACGGGCGATGGCGGACCGCTCGCTCGCCGAGCGCGCCGCCTCGCTCGCGGCCGCCGACCTCGTCCCGGCCAAAGACGCCGACGTCGCCGGCATCGTCGCGCTGATGAACCGCGCTTATCGCGGGTCGGGCGCCTCGTCGGGTTGGAACACGGAGGCCGGCTATATTACAGGCAGCCGGATCACGGAGCCGCTCTTGCGCGCCGAAATCGCCGAGAAGCCCGATGCGTCGTTGTTGACGTGGCTTGATCGAAGCGACGGCACGCTGATCGGTTGCGTGTGGCTGGAGCCGCTCGGCGACGGAGCTTGGTATCTCGGCTCCTTGACGGTCGACCCGCAGCGACAGAACGGCGGGTTCGGTCACGTTCTTCTGTCGTCGGCGGAACAATGGGTCCGCGACCACGCTGGAACACGCGTCCGGATGACGGTCGTGAATATCCGGGAGGCGCTGATCGCGTGGTATAGGCGTCGCGGCTATGTTCAGACCGGCGAGACGAATCCGTTTCCCTACGGCGACGATCGCTTCGGCACACCACAGCGCGACGATCTCAGCTTTGTCGTTCTCGAGAAGGACTTGGCATCCTCGCCGCGACCGCGTTGATCCGACGGATCGACGAGCCATCGATCGAGATAGCTCTGTCGGTCGAACCGCTATAAACAAGATAGCGGGAGCGAAACGCATGAGAGGCACCAAATCGACAGATGTCGTCGGTGGTCACAAGCTCGTCGACACCGCGACAGGCGCGCTCTGGTGCGGATGCCTCGTCCGATCGACAAGGATGCGCTCGCACCACATCAAAGCCGCGCTGCCTTGCGCCCCCTCTTGGTCGGGCCCCATGCGAACTGAACCCGGCGTAAAGGGAGTATGACGATGAGGGACGGATGCGTTTACGTCGCTGGAACCTGCGACACCAAGGGCCCTGAACTGCGCTATGTCCGCGACATCATCGCCCAAGAGGGTCTGCGGACCTGCCTCGTCGATCTCTCGACGAGGGAGTCCGGCACCGATGCCGACGTCGCAGCCGCCGAGGTCGCGAGCCATCACCCCGATGGGCCGCAGGCCGTGTTCACGGCGGATCGCGGATCGTCGGTGAACGGCATGACGGTCGCGTTTCAGCATTTCATGATGGCGCGGGACGATGTGGCGGGTCTGATCGGCCTCGGTGGTTCGGGTGGAACGACGCTGGTGACGGCCGCGATGCGCGCCTTGCCGATCGGCACGCCGAAACTGATGGTGTCGACCGTCGCGTCGAGCAATGTCGCGGGTTACGTTGGGCCGAGCGACGTCACCATGATGTATTCGGTGACCGACATCGCTGGACTGAACCGGATCTCTCGCGTCATCCTTGGCAATGCCGCCCACGCGATCGTCGGCATGGCGCGCAATCCCATTCCGCTCGAAACGTCAGACAAGCCGGCGATCGGCTTGACGATGTTCGGGGTCACGACGAGTTGCATCACCCAGGTGGTCGGCCTCCTCGACCGCGACTTCGATTGCCTCGTGTTTCACGCGACCGGGACGGGCGGTCAATCGATGGAGAAGCTCGCGGCGTCGCGACTGGTCAGCGGTCTTCTCGATCTCACCACCACCGAGGTCTGCGATCTCCTGATGGGTGGCGTCTTCCCCTGCACAGAGGAGCGCTTCGACGCCGTCGCGACGAGCAGGCTTCCCTATGTGGGCTCCTGTGGGGCGCTCGACATGGTCAATTTCGGCGCGCGTTCGAGCGTTCCGTCGGCGTTCCGCGACCGCAAATTCTACGAGCACAATGCGTCGGTGACGCTGATGCGGACCACCGGCGAGGAGAATAGGCGGATGGGGCTTTGGATCGGCGAGAAGCTGAACCGCTGCGACGGCCCGGTCCGTTTTCTTCTGCCGGAGGGCGGCGTTTCGGCGCTCGATGCCCCTGGCCTTCCGTTCCATGACCCGGAGGCGGATGCGGCTCTATTCGCGGCGCTCGAGGAAACGGTGCGGCAGACCGACGACCGCCGTTTGATCCGCGTTCCGCACCACATCAACGACGCGGCCTTCGCCGAAGCCGCCGCGTCTCAGTTCCGCGCCATCTTTTAAAAGGCACAGTCATGCCTGCCATCCCGCGACAAGCCCTGCTCCAGCACTTCAACGCCATGGTGCGTGAACGCCGCACGATCGTGGGGGGCGGCGCCGGAACCGGCCTCTCGGCTCGATGCGAGGAGGAAGGCGGCATCGACCTCATCGTGATCTACAATTCCGGCCGCTATCGCATGGCGGGACGTGGATCGCTGGCCGGCATGCTGGCCTATGGCAATGCCAACGAGATCGTGATGGACATGGCCCGCGAGGTCCTGCCTGTGGTGCGCCACACGCCGGTTCTGGCGGGCGTCAACGGCACGGATCCGTTCTGCAATTTCGACTATTTCCTGGACCAGGTGAAAGCCATCGGCTTCTCGGGCATTCAGAACTTCCCGACCGTGGGTCTGATCGATGGGACGTTCCGAGCCAATCTCGAAGAAACCGGCATGAGCTATGGGCTCGAGGTCGACCTTATCCGCCTCGCGCGCAGCAAGGACCTCCTCACCACCCCTTACGTGTTCACGCCGGACGAGGCGACCGCGATGACGGAGGCTGGCGCCGATCTCGTGGTGGCCCATATGGGCCTGACGACGGGCGGCACCATCGGGGCCGCGACGGCCTTCACGCTGGAGGATTGCGTCGCTCGCATCAACGCCATCGCGGAAGCGGCCAGAACGGTACGGTCGGATGTGATCCTTCTCTGTCATGGTGGACCGATCGCGATGCCGGAGGATGCCGCTTTCATTTTGAGCCGCTGCCCCGACTGCCACGGCTTCTACGGAGCCAGCAGTATGGAGCGGCTGCCGACCGAACAGGCGCTCGTCGCGCAGACGCGCGCCTTTAAGGCCATGCGCCGACCACCCGCCCAGGAGGGCCACTGATCATGTCGAAAGCCTATGCAAGCACCATCGTCCCGGCGCCGGCCGACACAGTGTGGGCCATCATCCGCGATTTTGACGGACTGCCGACATGGCACACCGGCATTGCGAAAAGCAGCATCGACGACGGCCTGCCGCCCGATCGCGTCGGGTGTATCCGCACCCTCGTGCTGCAGGACGGCGCGTCGATCCGCGAAAAGCTGCTCGCCTTGTCGGATGTCGATCGCAGCATGAGCTACGACTTTCAGGCCAGCCCATTTCCGGTGCGCGACTATGAAGCCACCCTGCGGGTGCTGCCCGTCACGGATGGCGACGCAAGTTTTGTCGAGTGGTCCGCCACGTTCACGGCAGCCGAGACCGATGAGGCGGCGATGCGGGACACCTTCGCGAAAGGGGTGTTCCAGTCCGGTCTCGATGCGCTCAAGCAGCATGTCGCAAACACGCGGAAAGCCTAGTCGGCGCCGAAGCCGCTCGCCGCGACATCGGTCGAGCGGCGCAAAGCCCTGCTCAATACAAAGGAAAGTTGGTCGAGATAGCGGCTGGTGGATCTGAGCGGAAATAGGACAGGCGTTCAATGCCTTTAAGATACCAATGAAAATCGCGCGTGGACTGCTTTACGGTGCGATTGAGGTCGCTCTCGATCTTTGCTTTTTTTTTTAAAGCACATCTTTGCGCGCAGTCTATACACGAGTGACGTGTACGGTGTGGCATTGGCCGCGGGCGGTGGGTTCATTTACGTTGTTTGAGGTAGTGCGCGCGTCGTTTGCCCGTCGCTAGTTGTTTGACGGGACTGACTATGCCGAAAGCCCAGAGAGGGAAATGAGCGCTCAACCAAAACGGTACGATGAATTATCGGAACCCGGTCAGAGTTTGCCAGATTTAAAAGACGCATTCTCGGAACTGACGAACGACGTGTCTGCGGCGGGGTCGATGCTTCATTCAAAGCTGAACGGCGGTGGTCCGTTTGTCGATCCGCCGTCCTATGTGGAGAAGACAAAGCTTCTTGCGACTTATCTGAACACGATAGCAGCAGGTTTCGCGGTAACCGGTGTGATTGGACCAATCGCATCCTATTGATATGGCACGACGATCCAACCTTCTCGGCCGTGGTGGCAAACTTGCCTTGAGATTGGCACGCTGATCATATCGAGTATCGCTTTGCACCTTCTCGCAAGGATGGTGCTGGAGAGGCTAGACATATGACCCAGGATTGGCTCATCGCTTTTCTCGTCGCTCCTGGGGCGGTCGTATTAGCAGCTGCGGCACTGGTTTACGTCACTGGTCGCCAGGACAAGAAGCAACGCGCTTCAACGATAGCCGATGCGACGGCGCGCCATGCGGCGCACATGTAACTCCTCGCCATTTTGGTTTAGATCGTGGCGGCCCGCCTCGCAGGTGCGCTTCTCGGCATTTCCCAAATACGTCAAGAACGATTGGCGGCTCAATATCATGGGCGCTGCCGGTGCGATCGTGTTCCACTTGCAGTTCACCGTGACCGATGGCGCGGCTTGAGCGACCCTATGCTGCTGACCTGGCGCTTACACACGACTTGAACCGGTCAGAACGAAACACCTATGTGTCTGCTCCTGCTGGTGGAGCTGAGCGGAAGCGCAACAGGCATTTAAACTCATTGATTTCATTAGCAAATTTTTGCGCATAATCAACCAGCGGGACGCTTGATCGTACAACGTTTGTGGTTGACTTTATCCGCTGAAATTTCCTCTACGTCTCAGCGTGGCGCGGCAGCGCTGTCGCCTACTGACATAACCGCCCGCGCGTCTTACCGCGTACATCTTACGTTTTACCGTTTACAGCTTTTTGAACCCGGTTTCAAAAACTGTAAGGCGTTTACGGTACGCGTCTCGCCGCAAGCTGCTTTCAGATGAATCGTTTAGATCGAAGATCAATCTACAGTATATTCTGAACGAAAAGTTTGGGCGCTCCACCAAGTAAAGGCATGTCACTTGCTGTCTTACACGCGGTATTCGACGCGCTGAGGGATGCGTTATTTGAGAGACAGGATCGTCATCAATCTTACAAGTTTTTGAAAACGCACGTTTTTTTATTTTCAAAAATCAAACGTGGCGCGCCAAGCGCTTGCAAGTAACAAGAGTCAAGACGGGACCGTCATCGAGTCGATGCCGTCCACATGATAGATAAATGGATTCGCCTTGGAGCAATACCGCATTATGCGCGTCTGTAGTGCCTTAGAAGGCATACGGTGCCGGCTCGGTAGACTGCCTGACAAGCTTAAAACTCTACCGAGCCGACAATGGCGAGCTACTACCCCCAACTTCGGCCTCACATCGATCTCACTCGGTGTGAGGCCGAAGGAAGCGCTCAATGCGATCTTCACCTGACTAGACCGGCATAGCAACCGGGTTAAGCCCCTTTTCAACCGGCCTTCTAATTGGGCCTATTCGACATCATCGAGTTTCAGTCGATGATGGTTTCCATGCCACAATCGAGGCCGGTCTATCGAGCAATCACGCGCTGCACCTGGACGGCGGACCATGTTCCGCCACGGGCGGTCAGGATGCCCTTGGCGTTGATAGCCGCCGCGATTTGGCGCAGGCTTTTGGTCTCGCCGATCGCCTGGATGACGGGCAGGATGTCTGCGGCGCGCGCGTCGCTAGCTGAAATTAAATTGGTGGAGCTGAGCGGAATCGAACCGCTGGCCTCTGCAGTGCGATTGCAGCGCTCTCCCATCTGAGCTACAGCCCCAACGGCTGCGGTTTTAGGACTGCCCCGAGGGGCTGTCAACGTCGTCGCGATCCAACCGGGTGATCGGTCGCCGGGAGCCGTCATGGGAGTTGCTCGGCGTAGCAAAAAGCCATCAGAGAAGCGGACATCCGCCCAATCCGCTCCGGCTCATCAGGGCTCAGGCATCCCGATCGGCATGCCTGAGCTTGTCCGCATTTCTCAGTCTGAAATGCGTCAGTTGATCTCGTACCAGCTGCGACCATCCCGCTCGGTCAGCGCGATCGCTGCGGAGGGACCCCAGGTGCCGGCCGTGTAGGGCTTCGGCGCCTCGTTCGAGGCTGTCCAGGCCTCGATGATCGGATCGACCCAAGACCATGCGGCCTCGACCTCGTCGCGGCGCATGAACAGCGTCTGATTGCCACGCACAACATCGAGGATCAATCGCTCGTAGGCATCCGGATTACGCGCGCCGAACGATTGCTTAAAGCTCATGTCGAGCGGCACGTGCCGAAGCCGCATGCCGCCTGGGCCCGGATCCTTGATCATGATCCACAATTTGACGCCCTCGTCCGGCTGCAGGCGGATCACCAGCTTGTTCGGCTCCGGCGAGACACCCTCGAACACCGAATGCGGCACCGCCCGGAAATTGATCACGATCTCGGACAAGCGTGAGGGAAGACGCTTGCCGGTCCGCAAATAGAACGGCACGCCCGCCCAACGCCAATTGGCGATTTCGGCGCGGATCGCCACGAATGTCTCGGTGTTGCTGGCTTCTCCGAGTTCATCGGCATAGCCCGGCACGGCCCCGCCGGCGGACGCACCGGCGCGATACTGCCCCCGCACCGTCATCTGCGCCGCATTGGATGCGTCGATCCGCTTCAGGCTCTTCAGAACCTTCAGCTTTTCGTCGCGCACGGCATCGGCCGCGATCGAGGTCGGCGGCTCCATGGCGACAAGGCACAGCAGCTGCAGCATATGGTTCTGCACCATGTCGCGCATGGCGCCCGCCGTATCGTAATAGCCAGCGCGGCCTTCGACGCCGAGCTCTTCGGCAACCGTGATCTCGACGTGATCGATATGGGCCGAGGTCCACAGCGGCTCGAACAAGGCGTTGGCGAAGCGCAGCGCCATCAAATTCTGCACCGTCTCTTTTCCGAGATAGTGGTCGATGCGGTAGATCGCCTGTTCGGGGAAGACGCGACCAACGGATTCGTTGACGCTGTGGGCCGAAGCCAAGTTCTTGCCGATGGGCTTTTCCAAAACCACGCGGGTGTTCTTATCGACCATGCCCTGCTGGCCGAGCCGGTCCGAAATCGGGCCGAACAAATCCGGCGTGGTGGCGAGGTAGAGCACTTTGATGTGGTTGGGCCGCTCTTCGAGCAGCGCTTTGAGATCGGGCCAGCCGGCGTCGGAGGTCGCATCCGCCGCCACATAGACGAGGCGTTCGACGAAACGTTCGAGCGAGTCGTCCTTCAGCTCGTCGGCTTGCACGTGGCTGTTGACCGCCTCGCGCGCCATGTCGCGGAACTCGGCGTCGGACATCTCACGGCGCGACACGCCGATGATCCGGGCGTCGGCGGGAATTTGCCCCGCGAGGTCGCGGTGCATGAGCGCCGGCAGGATCTTTCGGCGTGACAGATCACCCGTGGCGCCGAAGACCACGAGCGTGAACGGCTCGACGGGAATTACACGGCTCGTCATTGGATATGCACCTCTTTGGTCCAAAACGCCTCGATGGAGGATCACACCGTTTCGGCTTGAAACCGATCCATCCGTCATGCGCAAGCCGCATCGGCCCTCGACCTTTGCGATCAATCTATACCGCGACGCAGCACAGCGCGACAGTCTTCTGCGCCCCGGTCTCAGCCTCGGGCTCCAGCTTGGTCGTGACCTTTTCGCGTTTGCGCGCGTTGGCAGAGGCTCGCGTGAGCGTAAGAGAGAGAGGCCATCCAATGAGTATCTTCGGGACCATCATGTCGAAGATCTTCCACCACGACGCAGCGGCCGCCACGCCGACGCCGGGTGGATCGACCGCCAGCCCGCAGCCGAGCGCAGGCGCCGCCATGGACAATGCCGGCCGTCCCAGCACGCCGGTGACTTCGACATCGGTCGGTGGCGCCCCGACCCAGGTCGCCCAGAATGATAATCCAACCTCGACCGGCGCTTCGGCCTCCACCACAGGCGCGACCCAGACCGTCGACGTCGCACAGGTGCTCGATGGGCTTGCGGCGAAGAACAGCCAGAAGCTCGATTGGAAACATTCGATTGTCGATATGATGAAGCTGCTCGATCTCGACAGCAGCCTCACGGCGCGGCAGGAGCTCGCCAAGGAGCTGAACTACACCGGCGACATGCACGATTCAGCCAGCATGAACATCTGGCTGCATCACCAGGTCATGCAAAAGCTCGCGGCCAACGGCGGCAAGGTTCCGGATGATTTGAAGGCCTAAACGGCCAATAGAGTGCCGGGCCCAAGCGGGCCCGCTCTCTCTCACGTTACGATAGGCGGCACGCGTCGAAGACGGGCGTGATCGTGCCGCCCCAGTCGCGGTTGAACAGGTCGAGCAGATCGTCCGCACGGGTTCGACCGCGATCGACGATTTGGTGCAGCGGAGCGAGAAAGGTCGTCTCGTCTCGGCCCTGCGGATCGAGCCGAGCCCGTCGCGCCAAACCGCCGTGAGCGAGGCCAACCACCTCGCGCGCGATATCGAGCACCGACCGGCCCGCCACCGTGGCGCCGAGCGCCAACCGCGGCACATCATCCCGAAGCATCTGCCGATCGGATGCGGTCCAGCCCTTCACGATCTCCCAAGCGCCATCAAGCGCGAGCTCGTCGTAGAGCAGCCCGACGAACAATGCCGGCAAGGCCGCCACCATGTCGGACGCGCCCATATCGGCGCCGCGCATCTCGAGGTAGCGCTTCAGGCGCACCTCGGGGAAGATGGTCGACAGGTGATTGGCCCAATCCGACAAGGTGGCGGTTTCGCCCGGCATGTGAGCGAGCCGACCCGCCAAAAGATCGCGGAAGCTTCCGCCGGCGACATCGAAATAGCGATCGCCGCGCTTGACGAAATACATCGGGACGTCGAGCGCATAATCGACGTAGCGCTCGAACCCCATCCCCGGCTCGAACGCGAAAGCCATCATGCCGGATCGTGCCGTGTCGGTATCGCGCCAGATCTCCGAACGGGCGCTGAGCAGGCCGTTCGGCCGTCCTTCGGTAAACGGTGAGTTGGCGAAGAGAGCGGTGGCGATTGGCTGCAAGGCCAGCGAAACCCGCAGCTTCTTGACCATGTCGGCCTCGCTCGCGAAATCGACATTGGCCTGCACCGTGCAGGTGCGGAACATCATATCGAGGCCGCGTGTGCCGACTTTCGGCATGTAATTGGCCATGATGCGATACCGCCCTTTGGGCATCACGGGCGTCTGCGCCAGCGACCAGAGCGGCGACATGCCGAGACCCGCAAAGGCGATATCATGGTCGGAGCCGATCCGATTGGCCTCGGCAAGATGCTCGCGAAGCTCGGCGACTGTCTCATGGATCGTCTCGAGGGGAGCACCCGAAAGTTCGAACTGGCCGCCCGGCTCCAGCGAAATGGCGCCGCCGCCGACCGGGTCGTGAAGGCCGATGATCTCGTCCCCCTCGCTAATCGGTTGCCAGACGCCCCCCGCCGCCATGCCATCGAGAATCGCCTGGATGCCACCCTGCCCCGAGCAGCCGAGATAGGGAACCGGAGCGTGGTCAGCGCGGTAGAAGCCGAATTTCTCGTGTTCGGTGCCGACACGAAACTGATCGGGGGGTTTGTTGCCCTGCTCGAACCACGCCACCAAGGCATCTCGCGTGTCCAACGGAGCCGAGTCGGTAACATCACGCGCCATGCTTTGACCTGCATCTCACAAAGCGGTCATGGCGAACCGTGACCGACACACGGCGTCGCGCCGGATTTGAAACTAGATAGGCGGCGTAACCGCAACAGGCAATAAAGCCGCTTGGGCGAATTCATGTACCGTTCATCTGGCGAGCAACAAATTGTGGGGCGGACATAAGCCGCATTGGGCTGCAGTGGGTCCGGTACGTCTCGGAAGGCAGCCTCTTAGGGAGAAAAACATGACTTCGTTTAAGAAGACCATTGTTCTGGCTTGCGCCGCCTCGGTGCTCAGCTTCGGCGTCGCGATGGCGCAGACCGACCCCGCCGCTGCTCCGGCGGCACCGGCCGCAGGCGCGACCGCGGCCCCAGACGCCGCAGCTGGCGACGCGATGGCTCCCAAGAAGACCATGATGAAAAAGCACATGGCCAAAAAGCACATGAAGAAGAAGACAGCGATGTAAGCATCGCGTCTCGCGATGAATTCGACCCGGTCCGCCTCGCGGGCCGGGTTTTTTGTTGCCCGGGCGCCCGCAAGCCGCGACGCAAAAGGGTTAACCCATCATTAGCATTTGGTTCTCGACCGCAATCGATCAATCAAAATGATCTCTGCTCGGATCATTCCGCCGCCATGGCGATCCGATCCGCGAGGCTCGCGCCGGAGATGTTGTCGAGACTGGTGATGATGTGGCCCGCCAGAGCATCGGCGAGCAGCGAGGGTTCGGCCTTGTTGCGAAGAAGCGCGATCTTGCAAGACGGGAGCGAGGGGAAATCGTCGGACGAGCCGAGCACCCGCATCCCCGGACGGACGGCGCTCTCGGGCAAGACCGATACGGCGAGGCCGGCCAGCACGGCAGCGCCCACGGCCGTCGAATTCCAGCTCGAGTAAAGGACGCGGAACGGGCGCCCGATTCCCTCCAACGCGACTGTCGCGGCATGCCGCCATGTGCAGAAGGAGCGACCGAGCGCCAGTGGCAGCGGGCTGATCTCGTGGATGTCGTGCCGGTTCGACGTGACCCAGAGAAGCCTTTCCCGCCGGATGATCGAGGCCGGACCTCGGTTCTCGGTGTGGGTGATGATCGCGAGGTCGAGATCGGACGCGGAGATCCGTTCGACCAGCATCGGGGTCGGCTCACACATGACCGTGACCTCGACACGCGGATTGGATTGCGAGAAACGCGCCATGATTTCGGGGAGATAGCGATCGGCATAATCGTCGGGAACGCCGAGGCGCACGCGGCCGGCTAGCTCTGCATCGGCGAAACTGGCCAGGGCCTCGAGGTTGAGCCGAACGATGCGGCGCGCATAGTCGAGCATCCGCTCGCCTTCCTCGGTCAACTTCGAGCCGCGCCCATCGCGCTCGAAGATCGGCTTGCCGAGGCGTTCCTCCAGCTTCTTCATCTGCATCGAGACGGCCGACTGTGTTTTGTGAACCGTCTCGGCCGCGCGAGTGAACGAGCCCGAATCGGCGATCGCGATGAAGGTCTTCAGTTGGTCGACGTCCAGCAGGGCCGTCATGGGTTCGCCTCCGGTCCGGTGGCGGCGCCTCGGTGCGCCGCGCTAATCATCATTCTAGCGAATGTTTCGGATCACAAACATTCGTTTTATTCATCAAGACGAGCGTTGTACAGAGTGTCTGTCATTGATGACGCAGGAGGAGATCATGTCCGACACGACCAGCAGCCCATTCAGATTCCGAAATGCTTTCAAGGCATTCAGGGCAATTTTGGAGCGGCGTCGCGTTGTGGGGCAACTAAGCTCGCTCGACGATTACATGCTGCGCGATATCGGCATCACCCGCTTCGACGTCGCCTCGGTGCTCGCCGAGCCGCTATACCGGGACCCGTCCAAACGCCTTGCCGAACGGGCCGACGAGACCCGGAGGGCTCATCGCGCCATTTCGCGGGAGACGCGGGCCATGATGCCGCCCGCCGGCGTGACACGTCGTGCCGCCTGATCTGTCACGACGCGGCGACGCCGAACGGCGTCGCCTCCACCAAATGCGGTCGTAAGCGAGAGGGTTGCGGCCTTGTTTGACCGTGACGATCAGCCGTTGCGACCGAGGATATTGGCCAGATTGGCCTGATGTTGCGGCGAGGCGGGCGTTCCGGCCTCGAAAGCTTGGCTGAGATCGTTGAGCGCCGCTTGCTCCGATGTCGAACCGGCAGGCGCCATGCCGGTGTCGGATCGCGTCTCGGCGACCGACTCGTCGGCCTGCGCGCTGGGAGCATAGCCACTTGGTCGTGGCGCCGTCTGCGGCCCCGCGCCACCCAGCAACCCGCCCAGAACGCTGCCGATCAGACCGCCGAGGCCACTGTCCTGTGCCGTGGGTTGGCCCTGGGTCGGCGTCGCTGCACCGCCCTGATTCGCTGTGCTACCCTGGCCGAAGATCGATCCGAGGCTGCCACCAAGACCGCCAGTCTGACCGCCCATCGCGGCGCCGATGACCTGCGATAGGATCCCGCCCCAACTGCCGCTCTGGGCCGAGTGAAACAGACCGCCCATGATGATCGAGGCGAGAACCGGCAACATGGCCTGAATGACAGAGGCCGAGACGCCGGATTCCGCCGAGGCCTGCTGCGCCACCTGCGTGCTGGCATGCTGACCACCGAAGAGATCGCCGAGGACCGACGAGCCGGCTTGGACGGCTGTCGGCGACGTCGCGGTTCCGGCATCCGCGAAAGCACCCTGATGGGTGCTGCTGCCGAGCTGGCCGAGGATCGAGCCGAGCCCGCCCGCGCCGCCCTGCATCTTGTTCTGCAACCCCATCTGGAAAGCGGGCAGCAAAGCATTGATGGCGCTCTGGGTCTGTTCCGGAGTCAGGCCGAAGCGGCTCGAGAGATTGTTGACGGCTTCGCCGCCCTGCGCCGATTGGATGATGTCGTTGAGACTCATGCTGGCATCCTTCCCCTGGGTTGGGGCCGCGCTGTTCAGTCGGGCGCCGGCCGCGACAGCATGGGAATGCTCCCGCTCCGTTCAGCTAAGGCAGCGCGTGCCGTTTGGCGAGTCGCCCGGATACCGCATAAGCGGTCGCCAGAGCCGAAAGCCCGAAGATCGCGGCCCCAAAAGCGATGCCGAGTTGCCCACCCTCGACGCCGCCATAGGCGGCCCCGATCGTCACGAACGGAATGGTGCCGAGCGAGGCGCGTCCCCAGTTGAACACCAGAGACAGGATCGGATAACCGAGATTGTTGAACGACGCATTGGCGACGAACAGAAAGCCGATGAACAGCCAAGCCGAGACGCCGAAGGTACAGAAAAACTCGATATAGGTGCGCGCTTCGGCCGTCGCGTCGAAGAGGCTGGCGATCAGCGACGAGCATACCCACAGGATGAACCACACCGACAGCACATAGACCGCCGTCATGACGAACGAGGTCGTCAACGTGCGGCGCACCCGTTCCAGCAACCCGGCTCCGAGGTTCTGGCCGAGGATCGGCCCCACCGCGCCGGTCAGCGCGAAGATGACGCCGAATGCCACCGGCACGACGCGGTCCGTCACCGTTGTGGCCGCAATGGCGGCTTGGCCGAATTTGGCGAACACATGCAGCACATAGCTGTTGGCCACGGGTGTCGCGAGATTGGTCGCCATGGCCGGGAGCGCGATGTTCATCACGGGGCGGAGATCGTCCATTAGCGCTCCGACGCTCGGCCGGCCGACGAGGTTATGGACCCGCACCGCGCCCCAATAGCCGACGCCGAGAAACACCAGCCGCGACACCACCGTCGAAATGGCGGCGCCATAGACGCCAAAATGCAGGCCGAAAATCAGGATCGGATCGATGATGCCGGTCACGATACCGCCGGCCAGCGTCACATACATGGCGCGACGGGCGTCGCCGACGGCACGCAGGATGCCGGACAGCACCATGCCGGCCGCAAATGCCACATTGGCCGGCAGGGTGATCTGCAAAAATCGCTCGGCGACGTCTCGAAGCGGACCCACGGCTCCGAGGCCGCTGAGGATCTGCCGGCTGTAAATCAGGACGACGCTCGCCACGACAGCGCTGAACAGACAAGAGAGAACGAGGCCGGAGGCGGCCAGCCGCCGCGCCCGGTCGCGATCCCCCGCGCCGAGCGCACGGGCCACCAAGGCCGTCACGCCGATCGTGAGACCGATGTTGATCGAGACGGGATAGAACAGGACCTGCGTCGCGAACCCGACCGCTGCGGTCAGGTCGATCTGATGCAGATGCGAGACATAAACGAGAGAGAGGAAGTCGACCACGAAGATGGCGATCACGCCGATCGTGCTGGTGCCGGTCATCACCAGGACGTGCCGGAGGATCGAGCCTTCCGTGAAGGTGCCGCGATACGCCAGTCCCGTGATGGGCGCCTCGACGACCGTATCCGGGTCGGCGATCGCCCGGGTGGCCGCGTCCGGCGCCAGCTCTGGCTGCGTGTCGATAAGGCACCTCTGTTGTTGTCGAAGGCTCGGCCCTGCCGTGTCGCGCTCCCGAGCCCCCGGCCTTACCGGAACGCGACGCGCGGCTCAACCGCGATGACCGGCATCTCATGCGCGGCTATATAGGTCATCTTCGTCGAATGACGGCCCTGCTTAAGTCGGGTTGGCGGTTTAAAGATGTCATAAGATGACACGGCGCCGCGCAAAGGCCGCAGCGCAATCCGTATCGTCCTTGACCCTGCTGCACGCTTCCATCACAACGCCATCCGGGCGTGAACAACGTGGACGAACGAGATGACCAAGCCGCCGCTGAAAATTCTGCTCTGCGCTCCGCGCGGATTCTGCGCCGGCGTGATCCGCGCGATCGACGCTGTCGAGCGGGCGCTGCGGGTCTATGGCGCACCCGTCTACGTGCGGCACGAGATCGTCCATAACAAATATGTCGTCGAGAGCCTGAAGAAAAAGGGCGCGATTTTCGTCGAGGAGCTCGACGAGATCCCGCCGACCGACGCTCCGGTCATCTTCTCGGCCCATGGCGTTCCCAAAGCCGTGCCGCTGCATGCGGCGGAGCGCAAGCTGTTCGCCATCGACGCCACCTGCCCTCTGGTCACCAAGGTGCATCGCGAGGCTGAACTGCATTTTCGACGCGGCCACACGATCATTCTGGTTGGGCATGCGGGCCATCCCGAGGTGGTCGGCACTCTCGGTCAATTGCCGCAGGGCGCCGTGATTCTGGTCGAGACCATCGCGGACGTGGATCGTCTTGCCGATACGGCCGGACCCGAGCTGACCCGCAATCCCCTCGCCTTCGTCACGCAGACGACGCTGTCGGTCGACGATACGCAAGGGATCGTCGAAGCCCTGAAGCGGCGCTTTCCGGCCATCGTGGGTCCCCACAAGGAAGACATCTGCTACGCGACCACAAACCGGCAGGAAGCCGTCAAGCAGATCGCCGACAAGGTGGATGCGATGCTGGTGGTCGGTTCGGCGAATTCATCCAATTCGCAGCGCCTGAAGGAAGTGTCCGAGCGGGCCGGCTGCCGCAACAGCCAATTGGTGCTGCGTGCGAGCGATATCGACTGGTCGCCGCTCGGCGCGATCCGGACGATCGGCATCACGGCCGGCGCCTCCGCTCCTGAGGTGCTGGTCGAGGAGATCATCGACGCCTTTGCCGAACGCTACGAGATCGAAGTCGAGACGGTCGCGACCACGACCGAGACGATGTTCTTCCCGTTACCCCGCGAATTGCGCGAAGTGACCGACCGGGTCGCCTGATCCTCGATCGGACTGCGACGATGGCGTCGCGGTTCCGGCTCGGCTAAAATGCTGCGACGCAACCGGCTTTTCCGCCAGCGAGACAGCATCATGACAACAGCAAACAGCCGTACCGCCGATCATCCGATCGATCCGTCGTTCCTCAACCGTTGGTCACCGCGGGCCTTCGACGGTCAGCCCATCAGCGAAGCCGACGTTCTCACGCTCTTCGAGGCCGCCCGCTGGGCCCCGTCGTCCTATAATTCGCAGCCGTGGCGGTTTCTTTACGCACGCCGCGACACGCCGCAATGGACGACCTTTCTCGATCTGCTGAACCCGTTCAACCGGTCTTGGGCCGAGCGCGCCTCGCTTCTTATCGTGGCGGTCTCGAACTCGCTGATGCTGCCGCCCGGCAAGGACAAGCCGGTGCCCTCGCATAGTCACTCCTTCGACGCCGGCGCAGCCTGGGCCAGCCTGGCGCTTCAGGCGAGCCATATGGGCCTGCAGGCTCATGCCATGGTGGGCTTTGACCTCGATGCCGCCTTCTCGACCCTGAACGTCCCTGAAGGCCATCGGGTCGAAGCCGCCATCGCGGTCGGCCGTCCGGGCGACAAATCGATCCTGCCGGAGGCCATGCAGGCGCGCGAGCAGCCGAACGGCCGCAATCCCGTGTCGGCTTTCGCGTTCGAGGGCGGCTTTCCGTCCAAGTAAGTCTACCGGTCGGCGTCTGGAGTCGGCAGCGACCACAGACGCGAGGTCGCGACCGCCAGCGTGACCAGCAAGGTCGCGATGAAGCCGACGACGGCGGGCCACTTGCCGCTTGTCCAGAACAGGCCTCCGATCGAGCCGAGAAGGCTCGATCCGAGGTAATAGGCGAGGAGATAGAGTGAGGCCGCCTGTCCCTTGGCGGGGCCGGCCAAGCGACCGACCCAGCCGCTCGCGACCGCATGGCCGCCGAAAAACCCGACCGTGAACAGCCCGATTCCGACGATGATGGCCCAGAGCGGAGCCGCAAGCGTGATGACCAGGCCGATCAACCCGGTTGCGACCGTGCCGAGCAAGACGGTGGGACGCCCGATCCGATCCGCCGCCGCCCCGGCCGACGCCGAGGCGAGCGTGCCGAGTGCATAGAGGCTGAACACCAGCCCGCTCTGCGCCTGATCGAGACTATAGGGGGGTGCCTGCAGACGGAAGCCGGCGTAGTTGTAAAGCGTCACGAAGCCGCCCATCCACAAGGCGCCGCAGAGAAACAGCCAGGGCAGACCGGGCTTGCCGAAGTTTTGGAGGAGGCTGGCGACATGCAACCCCAACCGGGCGGGCGGTTTCCCGGCGAAGTTCTTCGATGGGGGTAACAGCACCATGAAGCCGATGGCGGCCACGAGGCCGAGCACCCCGATCGTGCCGATGGCGGCGCGCCAGCCGAAATGCTCGGCCACGAATCCCGTGATGACGCGGCCCGATAGGCCACCGATCGCCGTTCCGCCGACATAGAGCCCCATCGCATAACCGAGGCCGCCAGGATGGATCTCCTCGGCCAGATAGGCCATGGCGACCGCGGGCGCGCCGCCGAGCGCCATCCCTTCGAGCGCGCGGCCGAGCAGCAGCAGAGGCCAATTGGGCGTGAACGCGATCGCGAGATTGAGGACCGCCGCGGCCAGGAGGGAGGCCGCCATCACGTTCTTGCGTCCGAGCGTATCCGACAGTGTTCCGGCCACCAGGATCGACAAGGCCAGCAGGCCGGTCGCGAGTGAAACCGCCAGGGAGCTTTCGGCGGCCCCAACCTGGTATTCGGCGGCGAAATTCGGCAGCAAGGGTTGCACGCAATAGAGCAGCGAGAAGATCGCCAGCCCGGCCACGAACAATGCCGCGTTGATTCGGCGATAATCCGGCGTACCGCGCAGCGTCCAGACCGGACCGCGCGCGATGGCGTCTCGCGCAGCGGAGGATCCTGGGTCTCGGTCTGGCTTGGAGCGCATGATCGCCTTCTTGCACGGCCTGATCGCCTTCTTGCACGGAATGGGATGACGCGCGATCCAATCGCAATCAGCCTCTGTGAAGCCTATGCCTGACCCTCTACATGTCGGAGGACGGCCGAGCCTCCGCATGCCATGCGGTCGCGCGCCGCATCATCGGAGGAACACCAGTGACCGAACTTTCTGATCTCGGCGTGCTCGGCCTTGCCGTCATGGGCGCCAATCTGGCCAGGAACGCCGCACGCAAGGGGTTCGGGGTCGCGCTCTACAATCGTCACGGCGAGCGCACCGACAAGCTGGTCGAGGAGTTCGGCCATGAGGGCCGGTTCACGGCCACCAAGGAGCTCAAGGATTTCGTTGCGGCGCTGAGCAAGCCTCGCGTCATCATCATCATGGTCAAGGCCGGTAAGCCCGTCGACGACGTGATCGACGATCTCGTGCCCCTGCTCGAAGCCGACGACATCATCATCGATGGCGGCAATTCCCTCTTCACCGATACCAACCGCCGTTTCGACGCCCTCAAAGACAAGAAGCTCCGCTTCATCGGCATGGGCGTGTCGGGCGGCGAGGAAGGTGCGCTCGAAGGCCCAAGCATGATGCCGGGCGGCGAGCATGATGCCTATCGGCGCATCGAGCCCATGGTCACCAAGATGGCGGCCCAGGTCGATGGCACGCCCTGCGCCGCCTATATCGGCGTCGGTGGTGCCGGTCATTACGTTAAGATGGTCCATAACGGCATCGAATATGCCGACATGCAGCTCATCACCGAAGCCTATGACCTGTTCAAGACGGTCTATGGTCTCGGCGCTCCAGACATCGCCGATATTTTCGAGCAGTGGAAGTCGAGCGATCTCGATAGCTACCTCATCGACATCACCACCACGGTGCTGCGGAAGCAGGACGAGGCGGCCGGCAAGCCGTTGGTCGATCTCATCGTCGACGAGGCCGAACAAAAGGGCACCGGCCGCTGGACGGCGCGCAACGCGCTCGATCTCGGCGTGCCGCTGACCGGCATCACCGAGGCGGTTTATGCGCGTGCCCTGTCGGGTCAGCGCAAGCTTCGCGCCGAGGCCGAAAAGATCCTGCCTCACGAGGCTCCCGCACAGATGAAGCCGAGCCAGGCCGACATCGACGCGATCCGCGAGGCACTCTACGCCTCGAAGATCATCGCCTATGCCCAGGGCTTCGAGCAGATGACCGCCGCCTCGAAGGAATATGGGTGGGACCTGAAACTCGGCGAGGTCGCCACCATCTGGCGCGGCGGCTGCATCATTCGGGCCCGCTTCCTCGATCGCATCGTCGAAGCCTATGCCAAGGGCGGCGAGATCCCGAACCTCGTGCTGCAGGATTATTTCCGCGATGCGGTGCTGAAGGCCGAGGTATCCTGGCGCAAGGTTGTCGTGCTGGCGGTCCAGCATGGCGTCGCGATCCCGGCCTTCTCGTCCTCGCTCAGCTACTACGATGGCCTGCGCCGCTCGCGCGGTCCGGCTAATCTGTTGCAGGGCCTGCGCGACTTCTTCGGCGCCCACACCTATCGCCGCCTCGATAAGGACGGCTCGTTCCACACCCGCTGGGGTCAGGACGGCAAGGAAGAAGCGATCAAGTAAGGCGCAAAGCCGCCGCCTCGATCGTCTTGGTCGAGGCGACCCGTTAAAGGCGGGTCAGCGCGACCTTGTTGTCGTGGAACGCCGCGCCCCCGACCGGCGCCGGAGCATCGGCGCCCGTCAACGTGTTTATGCCTCGACCATCCTCGTAAGCGTCATTCGGCCAGATCGACTCGGCCACCAGCACACCGCGTCGCAACCCGGCAAAGACCTTGGCGTGCAGCCTCACCGCGCCGCGCATATTGCGGAGTTCGACCTTGTCACCATCGAGGATCGAGAGCGCTGCAGCATCGTCCGGGTGCACCAGAACGCTCGGCCGCACCTCTTTGGCGAGGCCCGTCGGCGCTTCGGTAAAGGACGAGTTCAAGAAATTTCTGGCCGGGCTCGTGGCAAGCCGGAACGGATGCGCCGCATCCGCGACCTCGATCACATTCCACTGATCCGGAAAGGTCGGCATGTCGGCCGGCCGATCGGCGCTCTGGATGCCCGGAACGCTCGACCAATCCGGCTTGAAGCGGTAGCGGCCATCCGGCCAGCCGAAGCCGTCCAGAAAATGCGCCTTCTCGAACGGCTGCTGACAGTCGATCCAGCGATGTTGCTCGAGGTTGTCGAGCGTGCCGCGACCCGAGGCCTGTAGGGTCTGGTCGATCAGATCGCGCGGCGTCATGTCGAAGGCCGGATGCTCCACGCCGAGGCGCTTGGCCAGCGCCGAGATGACCTCGTGATTGTTGCGGCATTCGCCGGGCGGATCGATCAGCTTCGGCCCGAGCAGGATATGCTGCTGGCCGCCGCCTTGGTAGAGATCGTCATGCTCGACGAACATGGTGGCGGGCAGCACGATATCGGCCATGCGGGCCGTGTCGGTCATGACCTGTTCGTGCACCACGGTGAACAGGTCCTCACGCGCGAAGCCGCGCTTGACCACCTCCTGATCGGGCGCGACCGAAACCGGATTGGTGTTTTGGATGAACAGGGCCGCGACCGGCGGCCCATGCCGGAGCGCCTCGGCGTCGCCGGTCAGGATCGCGCCGATCCGCGACTGGTCGAGCTTGCGGATGCTCTGATCGCGCAGATCGAGCCCCTCGATGGCTGTCTTGTCCCAGCCGAACATGCCGGAATTCGAGTGAAGCGCGCCGCCGCCTTCATGCTGCCAAGCGCCCATCACGACCGGAATCGAACTCACCGCATGCAGCGCCACCGCGCCGTTGCGCGAGCGGGCAAAGCCGTAGCCGATGCGGAAATAACTGCGGGGCCGCTGCCCGAGCAGCTTGGCAAACGCCTCGATATCGGCCTCCGGCACGCCGCAGATGGCCGAAGCCCAGGCCGGGGTGCGGCTTGCGAGATGCGCCTCGAAGCCGACGGGATCGTCGGCGTAACGCGCCATATAGGCGTGATCCGCATAGCCATCGCGGAACAGCACGTGCATGACCCCGCAGGCCAGCGCCGCATCGGAGCCGGGGCGGACCAGCAGCGCAAGATCGGCCTGCTTCATGGTCGGATTGTCGTAGATATCGACCGCCACGATCGGCGCACCGCGGTCTTTCCTGGCCCGCACCGCATGCGTCATCACATTGACTTGGGTCACGACCGCATTGGTGCCCCAAAGGACGACGCAATCGGATTGGGCCATCTCGCGCGGGTCGGCGCCGGTCAGCCGCCCATGGCCCGCCATGTAGCCCGCCCAGGACAGGGCCGTACAGATGGTGGAATATTGGTCCGAGTAGCGCTTGGCGTGCCGCAGCCGGTTGATGCCGTCGCGCATGACAAGGCCCATCGTGCCGGCATAGTAATAGGGCCAGACCGCCTCCGGCCCAAGCCGCCGTTCGGCGTCGAGCAGGCCGTCGGCCGTGCGGTCGAGCGCCTCGTCCCATGAGATTTGGACAAACTGGCCGGAGCCCTTCGGGCCGGTTCGCAGCATCGGGTGGGTCAGCCGATTCGGATTATGGACCCGCTCGGCATAGCGCGCCACCTTGGCGCAGATCACACCCGCCGTGTAGCTGTTGTCGGCCGCGCCGTAGACCCGTCCGATAGTGCGGCCGTCGAGAACCTCGACCTCCAGCGCGCAGCAGGAGGGGCAATCGTGCGGGCAAGCGGATGCCCGGCGGATGGAGCGGAGTGGAGCGTTCATGACGTGAGACTAACAAAGGCGGCGCGACGTTGCATCTCTCTTGTCACGGCCGCCGACCCGCCATCGTGAGTGGCTCATTCGCGGTCGGCTTCGGTCAATTCGTCCCGCGCAGACCGTTGCAGCAGCTTGGTTCGTCGCGTCAGGTAGAAGCCGACCACCCGGCCGATGCTGCCACTGATGGCCGGATATTTTGCCGCGACGTCGATCCATCGCTGCCGGGCGGCGGGGATCACGGAGGCGGGGCGCCGCTCATCGAAACGAAACAGCAGCGTCATGGCGTCCGCGGCGCGGCGATCGAGTGCCAGCATCAGCGCCCCGATTTCGATGGGGCCGACACTGCGGGGCAAACCCACGCGCGCCTGAGCGATCGCGCCCATGCCGTCGGCGCGGCGGCCGGCTCGCCACAAGCACCGCCCGCGACGGATATGCGCCAAACCGAACAAGGGGTTGGCGGTCGCGCGTTCATGCCGCTCCAGCGCCGCCACACCCTGGCCGGCAGCCTCCAGCACCAGGGCCGAATAGCTGAGATAGACCGGCTCGAACGGCTGCGCCACAAGCGCCAATTCCATGAGGCCGAGCTTCGTTCGCATGCGGCAGAGCGGCTGACGGCGCGCCAGCGTATAGAGATAATGGCCCGAGCGACGGCGGCGCTGCCGAACGGTGCGATACAGCGCTTCGAGGTCGATCCGACGATAGGCAGCGTCCAGGATGGCCGACGACAGAACGCCGGTCTCGGCCAGGAACGTCCCGGCCGGATGGCCCGCATAAGGCAAACTAACAATTCGGGCGGTGGGGATTTCGGCCGCGATCAGCATCGCGTGTCGCCCATCGCTCTCCCGGTCGTCGCAGAAGATCACGGCATCGTCGAAGGCCGGCAGCGTGTCGCCCGGATGTTCGTGCAGCCATTGCACGCTCTCACGCAGCTCGCGCCATCGCGTCTCGTGCGGAACGCGAGCGTCGATGACGGAATATTGCGGCGAGATCGCAATGGCAGTCTTGGCGCCGGCCCGGGCGCCGAAGCGCAAGGCGGCATAGCCCCCCATGCTCGATCCATAGGCCACGACGTTGTCATATCCGGTGACGAGGTCACGCACCTGATCGAGCACGGCGGGGAGATCGGCGTCCTGGTACCAGAGATTATTGGCCGACAGAATGTGGATGGAATCGATGCCGAGCCCAGCAAGGTAGGCCTCGGCGAAGGCCGGCCGATCGAGCGATAGATCGTCCGACATGGGATCGAAGGTCACGAAACACACGCGCGAGCCCCGCCCCAGATGGGCGCGAACCGCAAGATTGTCAGAGCGAAACACCAAGGGGACGTCCGATTGCATCAAGGGGCGTTCCATGCCCGATTGATCCGCCGGAGACCATCCCAGAACCTCGCTCATGGCGCGAGCGCCGCGCGAATTTCAGCCCCTATGGCCGAAAGAGCGATCGCGGCCGCCGGGATCAGGCCCGTCAAAGCCACGAAATGGTGGATCATGCCGGGGTGACAGGTATGGCGCACCGGGACGCCGGCGGCCGTCAGCCGCTCGGCATAGGCGAGACCTTCGTCACGGAGCGGATCGAAGGCGGCAGTGTGGATCAGGGCGGGACAAAGGCCGGCGAGATCATCCCGATGCAGCGGGGAAACGCGCGGATCGGCCGGATCGATGCCCGGCGGGAGATAAGCAGCAAGATCGCGATCCATCGTGACCTGATCCAGCATATAACCCTGCCCAAAGTCCAGCCGCGAGGGACGCCGAACCACGAGATCGAGCACCGGGCAAAGCAGCACCTGCAGGCGCAAGCGGGGCGTCGCAGTGTCCGAGTCGGCAGCCGCCACGACCGTGGCCAGGGTGGCGCCGGCTGAGTCCCCAGCGACGCCGATGCGCGCTCGGTCGAGCCCCCACGCCGACGCATCGCCCAAGATGGCGGTGGTGGCCGCGACCGCATCGTCGACCGCCGCTGGAAAGCGATGCTCCGGCGCAAGCCGATAGGCGACCGCGATGACGCGACATGCCGCCACTACGGCGAGGCTGCGACAGAACGCATCATGCGTGTCGAGATCACCCGCCACGAGACCACCGCCATGGAAGAAGACGAGACCGGGCATCGGGCCGTCCGGCGCATCCATCGGCGTGTAGCATCGGGCCGGCAAAGCTCCGTCCGCTCCCTGGACCATTCCGTCCGTCACGGAGGCAACGACTTCGGCACGCCGCGACAGATTCATCAGGGCCGTGAAGCTGCGCCGCCGCTCGGCCGCATCGAGGCCGGTTTCAGCCGGGTTCGCTTGGTTCGAAAGCGCCTGCGCTTCGGTTGAGAGCGCCTGCGCTTGGTTTGAAAGCGCCTGCGCTTGGTTCGAAAGCGCCAGCATGGCGAGAAGGCGCTGAGCGCGGGGATCGAGCGGCATAGAGGTCCGGATTTGTGGTGACCGCAACGAGACGGCAACGCGAGGCATGATAAACCTAGCATGGAATGATTGGCCGACCGTTTCGGACGGCACGAGGAAGGATCCGGCATGGCCCGCGTGACCACCAATGAAACCTCGCGGACCTGGACCTTCTTCGAGGAGGCGTGGCACGAGGGCAATGTCGGCATCATGGGGCCACGCACCCATGGCGCGTGGCTCGGATCGACGGTCTTCGACGGCGCGCGGATGTTCGAGGGCGTGACGCCCGACCTCGAACATCATTGCGAGCGGATCAACCGGTCGGCCACGAACTTCCTGCTCAAGCCCGTGGTGCCCGTGGATCGATGGATCGCGCTGGCCCGCGAAGGCATCGCCAAATTCGACAGAGAGGCGGCGCTCTACGTCAGGCCGATGTACTGGGCCGATGCGGGCGCGGCCGGGGGTGGCGTCCGGTTCGACCCGGACTCGACCCGATGGTGCCTCTGCGTCTACGAGGCGCCGATGCCCGACCCGGCGCGTGGCATCTCGGCGACCCTCTCGCCCTTTCGTCGCCCGACGGCCGAAACGGCACCGGTCGACGCCAAGGCCGGTTGTCTTTACCCCAACAGCACCCGCGCCTTGATCGAGGCGCATGGGCGGGGTTTCGGCAATTGCCTGCTGGTCGACATGCTCGGCCATGTAGCCGAACTCGCCAATTCCAACGTGTTCCTCGCCAAGAACGGCATCGTCTACACCCCGGCCCCGAACGGCACGTTCCTGAACGGCGTGACGCGGCAGCGCGTCATCGACCTGCTGCGCCGCGACGGTGTGACCGTCGTCGAGACCAGCCTGACTTATGCGGCATTCCAAGCCGCCGACGAGATTTTCTCATCGGGCAATTTCGCCAAGGTCATGCCGGTCACGAAGCTGGATGACCGGGCTTTGCAGCCCGGCCCCTTCTATACCAAGGCCCGCGCGCTCTACTGGGACTTCGCCCACAGCTGAGACGCAGGCCGAGACGCCTTACTGATCGGCGTCGGGCGGCATCATGTCGTAATTGGGATCGTAGGTCTGGTCGTCCTGCAGGACGGGCTGCGCCCGCCGGGCCTGCGGCTCCTGACGCGCCTCGAGGCCGCCATTCGTATTCGGTCCGAGGACCATGACCTTTGTGCCGACCGGAATGCGGCTGTAGAGGTCGATGACGTCCTGGTTGATCATGCGGATACAGCCGGACGACACGCTGGTGCCGATCGTCCAGGGCTCGATCGTACCGTGGATGCGGTAGAGCGTGTCCTTGCCGTTCTGGTAGAGATACATGGCGCGAGCGCCGAGCGGATTGCCCGGTCCGCCGCGCATGCCGAGACCGCCCTGCAGCTTCTCGACCGCTTGGATCACATGGGGATCGCGAGCCATCATCTCCTTCGGCGGGTACCAATCCGGCCATTCCCGCTTGGCATTGATGGTGGCGACGCCGGACCACGAGAAGCCCTGGCGGCCGACGCCGACGCCGTAGCGGATCGCACGGCCATCGCCGTTGACGACGTAGAGATAGCGGGTCGCCGGATCGATGATGATGGTGCCGGGCGCCTCGTTGGAATTATACTCGACGACCGTTCGAAGGAAGTGGGGGTTGATGCGCTTGAGGTTGACGGCCGGAACCGCGAAGGGCTCGCCATCCACCTGCGCGTAGAGCTGCGCGGGATCGGCGAACTCCTGCGCCATCGCCCGCTTTGGCGAAAAGGCGGCACCGTAAGACGCGCCAACAAGGCTCGCGGCTCCCAACAACAAGGAACGCCGGCTCGGATTGACCATCGATTGAACTCCTACCGTCTGCTCGCGCTCGGTCCTGCGGGGTGCCGACCGAACGCCTCAGCTCGATGTGTTTGAAAGGACTGCGCCAACCTGCACCGACCCAGTTAACGCCTTGTCGATGCCGAATGTGTGCAACAGGTGGCGTGTTCCCCGGCCGTGCCTTGGTTTTGGCATTTTTCCGCACCGCGAAGCAGATCGGCAACAGCTTTGGCGCTTTTGGAGCGCTGCTTTGGCGTTAAAGCAGCGCTGCTTTGACGCTGATCGCGCGCGACCCTAAGCGGTCTCGCCCGTTAGGATCTCGAACCCTGTATCGATGACGGCCGTCGCGCCATCGCGGTCTGGTTGCGAGAGGATCCGGTCGACCGCTGTCTTGCCGATCAGGAACCGGTTGGAGCGGATCGTCGACAGCGGGGTCGGGAGAGCCTGCCCGATATCGAGACCGTTGAAACCGAAGAGCGCCAGATCGCGTTTCGGCGAGATGCCCTCGGCCATGCAGTGGAACACACCGCCGACCGCCATATCGTCGTTCGAGAACATGACGACGTCGAGATCATGCGGTTTGCGAAGCAGCCCAGCCAACATCGTGCGTCCAGCCTGGGTCGAACTCGGCCCCTCGAACAAGGCTTCGGCCTCGAAGGTCAGACCCGCCTCGGCCAGCGCCTCCACCATGCCGTCCCAGCGCAGGCGAGCACGACGGTCGGTGTCCCAGTCATGACCGACATAGCCGAACCGCCGATACCCACGACCAACAAGATAGCGGATGCTCTCGTAGCCGGCGGCGCGATGCGACAGGCCGACCGCGAGATCGATCGGCTCAGAATCAATATCCATGAGTTCGGCCACGCGAATGCCGCTTTGTTGCAAGCGGCGCCGGGTGATCGGCGTGTGGTCGAAGCCGACCAGGATCATGGCGGCGGGCTTCCAAGCCAGCAGCGACCCGACCAGCTTTTCCTCCGCGACGGCCGCGTAGTTGGTAATGCCGACGACGGGCCGGAAACCCGATGGCTCCAGCCCGGCATCGATGCCGCGCAACACGTCGGCGAAGACGATGTTGGACAAGGACGGGATGATGACGCCGATGAGATTCGAGGTCGCCGATGCGAGAGTGCCGGCCACCCGGTTCGGGACGTAACCGAGGTCGGCGACCGCCGCCAGCACGCGGTCACGGGTCGCATCGGCCACGGGTCCGATATTCCGCAGGATGCGCGACACCGTGATTTCGCTCACGTTCGCGAGCCGGGCCACATCGGCCAGGGTGACGGTGGTGGACTTGCCTGCGGCGAAACGCCTCTTCGGCCCGGTGGGCCCCATGCCGATGCTCTTGCGTGTCACGCCCGGTCCAGGTGGGCAGGGTTCCTGCTATCTCCCTCAGAGGCTTCGGCATTAATCGCCCTCCGGTCAAGCTCCCTCATGGGCCATGTGGCCAACCCCCCTGTGCGTTAAGGAACAGATGGCAGCGCTGTCATATTTTTGATGACAGCGCTGCCATCCCGTGCATTTATGAAGTGAGTGGGCCGCTAGAGCCTGTCGAGAGAGCGTCATCGCGCAGCGCGACACGCTCCGGGTCACGATCGCGGAGGACAATGCCGATGAGCGGAACAGACGCGATTGCCGTGATCGGCCTCGGTTCGATGGGTTTTGGCATCGGTCTGTCGATCCTGAAAGCGTCCATGCCGGTCAGCGGCTTCGATCCCAATACGGACGCACTCGGAAAATTTGCGGCCGCAGGCGGACGGGCCGCGACCGATGCCGCGGATGCGGCACAGGATGCGGCCATTGTGGTCGTCGTGGTCGTCAATGCGGCCCAGACCGAGACGGTTCTGTTCGGTGGCGGGGACCGCGAGGGCGCTGTTCACACGATGCGGCGCGGCGGCATCGTCATCTCATCGGCCACCATGGCGCCGGAGGATGCGCGCCGGCTTGGCCGTCGTTGCGCCGAAGCCGGCATGCTGTACCTCGATGCGCCGATGAGTGGCGGTGTCGCACGCGCCGCAAGCGGTGAGCTCACGGTCATGGCCTCCGGCACGCCGGACGCCTTCGCGCGAGCCGAACCGGTGCTTCAGGCCATCGCGAAAACCGTCTATCGCCTCGGCGACGAGCCCGGCATCGGTGCGTCCTTCAAAATGGTCAACCAACTGCTGGCCGGGGTCCATATCGCGGCCGCTTGCGAGGCCATCACCTTTGCCAAACGGCTGGGTCTCGACCTGGATAAGGTCTTCGAGGTCATCACTGCCTCGGCTGGCAATTCCTGGATGTTCGAAAACCGCATCCCGCATGTGCTGGCCGGCGACTACAGCCCTGCCAGCGCCGTCGACATTTTCTCGAAGGATCTCGGCATCGTGACCGATATGGGCCGCTCGGAGAAATTTCCGACGCCCCTCGCCGCCAACGCGCTGCAATTGTTCCTGATGACCTCGGCGGCCGGCATGGGGCGCGACGACGATGCCTCGGTGGCCCGAATGATCGCCAAGATGACCGGGCTCGACCTCCCCGGAATGACACCCACGACCTGATGCGGCAGACCGCCATCCACCGGAAAGGTGGAGGCTAGGGAGGAGAGACACCGTGCTCGAACGCCAAGCGACGGCCGTCCCGGTCGGCCCCTCGCGCCTTAGCCTCGGCTGGACCGCCGTGCTGAAGGTGCGCGAATTGAATGTGCTGATGGCCCTCCTCCTGGTTGTGGCGCTCATCAGCTTCTCGACGCCCTACTTCATGACGACCGACAACCTCATGGGCGTCTTCCGGTCGTTTTCGCTCATCGCCATCATGTCGATCGGCATGGTCATGGTCATCATCACGGGCGGCATCGATCTATCGGTCGGTTCGGTGATGGGTCTGTCGTCCCTTGTGACGGCGCTCGGCTTCCAGTCCGGCCTGCCGACGATCGTGTGCATCCTCGGCGGCTTGGTGACGGGCCTGCTGTTCGGCTTGTTCAACGGTGTGCTGATCACGGTCGTCCGGCTGCCGCCCTTCATCGCGACGCTCGGGTCGCTGAGCATCGGGCGCGGGCTGATGTACATCATCACGCATGGCGTACCGCTGACGCCGGATACGCCTGACATCTTCTCGCAGATTGGGCAGGGCTATGTTGGGCTGGTGCCGATCCCGGTGGTCATCATGCTGGCCATGACGATCATCTTCTCGATCCTGATGCGGAAGACGCGGTTCGGACGGCATGTCTATGCCACGGGCGGGAACGAGTTGGCGGCGCGGCTCAGCGGCGTCAAGACGGCGCGCGTCAAGCTGCTGGTCTACATGCTGTCCGGCCTGATCGCTTCGATTGCCGGCATCATCAGCTTCTCGCGTTATCTGTCGGCCGAACCAGCTTCCGGCTTCGGCGCCGAACTCGACGTGATCGCGGCCGCCGCCATCGGGGGCGCGAGCCTCGCCGGCGGCGTCGGCAGCGTCGAAGGCGCGATTATCGGGGCGGCGCTCGCCGGCATCATCGCCAACGGCGTCGTGCTGATGAATATCGACACCTACGCCCAACAGGCCATCACCGGCGCCGTCATCCTGATCGCCGTGAGCCTCGACGTGTGGCGCAACAGAGCCAGAGGAGGCTAGGGCCGGGGGCAGCGGCACGACAGATCCAGACAACAATCCAAAAATGTCAAAGACCACAACGGGAAAAAAGGAAACGATCATGACCAAGGTTTTGAATATTTCGCTTTCACTTGCGGCTGTGTTGGCCATCCTACCCATCTGTGGCGCGCCTGCCGCTTTCGCGAAGGACGCCAAGGACATCACGATCGCGGTCGTGCCGAAAGTGGCGGTGCCGTTCTTCGACGACTGCAACAAGGGCGCCAGTGAAGAATCCAAGGCCCTCGGGGTCAACTACCAGTGGGTCGTGCCGCAGAACACGCAAGGCTCGACGCAGGTCAAGATTCTCGAAGATCTGATGAGCAAGAAGGTCGACGGCATCGCGATCTCGGTCAACGAGCCGAAGTCGGTAGAAGCCGTCATCAAGAAGGCTGTTGCCAGCGGCATCAAGGTGCTGACCTTCGACAGCGACAGCGCCAAGAGCGCTCGCAGCATGTATATCGGCACCAACAATGAATCCGCCGGCGCGACGATGGGCGAGTCCATGGCCAAGGCGCTCGACGGCAAGGGCGAAGTCGCCATCGTGACGGGTCAATTGGGTGCCTCGAACCTGAACGAGCGCATCACGGGCATCAAGAAGGCGCTGGCCAAATATCCCGACATGAAGATCGTGGCGACCGAGGGCACCGACGACGATCTCGCCAAGGCCGTCTCGGTCGATGAGGCGCTTCTTCGCGGGCACCCGGGCCTCAAGGGCATCTTCGGGGTCAGCCAGGTCGGCGGTCCCTCTGTGGCCAAGGTCATGGACACCAAGGAGTTCGGGTCCAAGAAGGGCACCGTGAAGGTCTTCGCCTTCGACGATCTTCCCGATACCGTGAAGGGCGTCAAGGACGGCTTCATTCAGGGCATCATGGTCCAGCGACCCGTGACAATGGGCAAGCTCGCGGTCGAGAATCTCGTCAACCAAGTCAACGGGACCGAGAAGGATCCGGCCAACATCGACACCGGCGTGACCGTGGTCAATGCCGCGAACCTCGATGGCTACACCAAGTAGCATCATTGGACCGGCCGGGGGTGCGCCCCCGGCTTTCTCGGACCCGAGAAGTCAGCCTTCATGCAACCTTTTCTCGAAATGCGCGACGTCTCGAAGACCTTTCCGGGCGTGCGGGCGCTCGACAAGGTTGATCTCCAAGTGCGGCTCGGCGAAGTCCATGCCTTGGCGGGTGAGAATGGCGCGGGCAAAAGCACGCTGATGAAGATCATGACCGGGGTCTACAAGGCCGACCCCGGCGGGACGATTCTGATCGAGGGCAAGCCCGTCGAGATCACCGACGCGGTGCATGCCCGCTCGCTCGGCATCAGCATCATCTACCAGGAGCTCTCCATGGTGGAGAACCTGACGGTCGCCGAAAACATCTTCCTGTCGCGCGAGCCGCTGCGCCGTAGCGGGTTCCTCGACAAGGAGCGAATGAATCGCGAAGCCCGAGCGGTGCTGGCGACGCTCGACATGGCCATTGCGCCGACGACGCCGGTCGCCGACCTCAGCATCGGTCAGAAGCAGATGATCGAGATCGCCAAAGCGATCTCCTATCGATCCAAGATCATCATCATGGACGAGCCGACCGCCTCGCTCAGCCACCACGAGGCCGTGACGTTGATCGGGCTCATCCGCGCTTTGCGCCAACAGGGTATCGGGATCGTCTACATCACGCACCGGCTCGACGAAATCTTCGAGATTGCCGACCGTGTCACGATCCTGCGCGACGGCAGTACGGTCGATTCCCTGCCGATCGCGGCCGTGACCCGCGACATCCTGGTCCGCAAGATGGTCGACCGGGAATTGAGCCAACTCTACGGCATCCACTCGTCCTCTGCCACGTCGGAGGAATTGATCCGCGTCAGCGGCCTCACCCTGAAGGAGCCTCGCCCGCATCAGGCCAAGGTGAAGGACATCGATTTCACCCTGCATCGAGGCGAGGTGTTGGGGTTCTTCGGCCTCATCGGGTCCGGCCGGACCGAGATCATGGAGATGATCTTCGGCATGCGGCCTTCGACCGGTCGCATCAGCATCGACGGGGCCGATGTCGCGATCAAGGAGCCGGCCGATGCGATCGCGCTCGGGATCGGCTTCGTCACGGAGGACCGTAAGGAGCAGGGGCTCGTGCTCGGGATGACGGTCCGCGAGAATTTCAGCCTGACCCATCTTGAGGCCTATTCGCCGTATTTCTTCGTCGACCGAACCCGCGAAACCGCGCGTTGCCGCGATTTCGTGACCTCGCTCGGCATCAAGACGCCCTCGACCGAACAGCGCGTCAACAATCTCAGCGGCGGCAACCAGCAAAAGATCGTCATCGCCAAATGGGTGGCACGCTCGCCCAAGATTCTGATTGTCGATGAGCCGACGCGGGGCATCGACATCGGAGCCAAGGCCGAGGTTCATGCGTTGCTCGGACGTCTCGCTCGCGACGGAATGGGCGTGATCGTGATCTCGTCCGATCTCCCCGAAGTGCTGGCCGTCAGCGATCGGGTCGTCGTGATCAAGGATGGGCGGGTCAGCCGCGTGGTCGAGCGGGCTGACGCCTCGCAGGAAAGCATCATGGAAGCGGCGACGGCTTAAGCCGCGCCGCCGACACAGACAGGAAAGCACACATGGCCAAAAATATCGTTTTCACGGGCGGCAGCGGCAAAGCCGGGCGGCACGTCGTCCAATATCTCGTCGAGCACGGCTACAACGTGCTGAATCTCGACACCAAACCCCTCGACAATCCGAAGGTCAGAACCCTGATCACGGACATCACCGATTCCGGCCAGGTGTTCAATGCGCTGACCAGCACGCTCGAATTGCACGAATTCGCGCCCTCGCTGCGGGCCCCGAAGATCGACGCCGTCGTCCATTTCGCTGCGATTCCCCGCATCATGATCGTGCCCGACAACGAGGTGTTCCGCATCAACACGATGGGGACCTACGCGATCGTCGAGGCGGCCGAGAAGCTCGGTATCCGCAAGACCATCATCGCCTCGTCGGAAACGACCTACGGGCTCGTCTTCGCCAACGAGCCGCGCGACCCGGCCTATTTCCCGCTCGATGAAGACTATCCGGTTAATCCGATGGACAGCTACGCTTTGTCCAAGATCTGCAACGAGCGGACCGCCCATGCGTTCCAGCAGCGCACCGGCTCCGACATCTACGCGATCCGCATCGGCAATGTGATCGAGCCGCATGAATATGCCAACTTCCCGGCCTTCTTCGCCGACCCCGCCTTCCGCAAACGCATCGCCTGGAGCTACATCGACGCGCGCGACCTCGGCGAGATTATCCGGCTCAGCATCGAGACGGATGGTCTTGGCTTCCAGATCTTCAACGCGGCGCAGAACGATTGCTCCTCCGACCTGCCGACCGCCGAACTGCTCAAGCGCTACTACCCCAACGTGCCGGTGAAGCGCCCCCTCGGTGAGTATGAATCGCTGATGTCGAACAAGAAGACCCGCGAGATGCTGGGCTTCGAGGAGCAACATAATTGGCGCAAATACGTGCCGGCCTCCGCCCTGCAAGGACGCCAGCCATGAAGGAGAAGATCGGGTTCATCGGCCTCGGCCTCATGGGGCACGGCATCGCCAAGAATATCATCGAGAAAGGATGGCCGCTCGCGGTCTTGGCGCATCGCAAGCGCGACGCGATCGACGACCTCAAGCAGCGCGGCGCAACCGAGGTGACCTCACCTCGCGCCTTGGCCGACGCCTGCGACGTGGTTCTGCTCTGCGTCACCGGCTCGCCGCAAGTCGAGGCCGTGATCGAGGGCGAGAACGGGCTGGCCTCTGCCGGTAAGCCGCTGCTGATCATCGATTGCTCGACCGCCGAGCCGGCCTCGACGATCCGGCTCGCCGCCGGCCTTGCGCCGCGCGGCATTACGCTGATCGACGCGCCCCTGAGCAGGACGCCGAAAGACGCATGGGAGGGCACACTCGACGTCATGGTCGGGGGCGCGGACGATGCCGTCGCGCGGGCTCGGCCGATCTTGGAGGCCTTCGCGGGCCGCATCGTGCCGACCGGGCCGGTCGGAACCGGACATACGATGAAGCTGCTGAACAACTTCCTGTCGATGGGATACGCGGCGCTCTACTCCGAAGCGCTGATGATCGGCGCGAAGGCGGGACTGACCCCGCAGGTGTTCGACAGCGTCATCCAGAACGGACGCATGGACTGCGCCTTCTATCAAACCTTCCGGCGCTACGTGATCGAGCGGGACCCGAATGCCCACAAGTTCACCATCGCCAACGCCCATAAGGACGTGACCTATCTGGCCGGCTTCGCGCAGGCACTCGGGGTCGCCAATCCTGTGGGTGCGGCGGTGCGCAACAGCTTTGCGCTCGCGGTCGGCGCCGGCCACGGCGAAGATTATGTGCCGATGCTCTCGGACATCGTCGCGACAATGAACGGAACGTCACTGACAAAATGACGCCGGCCGGGCCGGCCATAAGGCCGTCACCGTGCACTCTCAGGGAGGATTATCGATGGTTTTATCACGAACGATCGCGGCCAGTTTGGCCGTTCTGGCAAGCTGCTCGGTGGCAGCGCGGGCAGATGATGCCGCGCTCTCTCCCCTGAAAGTGCCGGCCAAGACGTTGCAGATCCCGACGGCCGATATCAGCCCCGAGATGCAGAAGTTCATCGGCGCGCCGCTCAATCCGGGTTGGGACTTCCACCCCAAGACCGGTGAGGAATGGCGCGCCATGGCCGATAAGATCGCGGCCGGCGTCGTACCGGGCCTCCCCGCCATGGAGGCGCGCATGCACGTCAAGGTCGAGCCATCGACGATCGACGGCGTGCGGGTCTTTATCGTCACGCCGGACGAGATGCCGGCCGAGAACAAGGACAAGGTCATCGTCCACGTTCACGGCGGCTGCTACGTCTATTTTCCCGGCGCATCAGGCACCACGGAAGCCATCATGATGGCCGGGTTCGGTCACTACAAGGTGATCGCTGTCGACTATCGCATGCCGCCCGAAGCCTATTTCCCCGCCGCGCTCGACGATGCGATGACGGTTTATAAATCGGTGCTGAAGACCACCGATCCCAAGAACGTCGGCATCATCGGTACGTCGGCAGGCGGCGCGCTGACGCTTGAAATGGTCGTCAAGGCCAAGCAGGACAATCTGCCGATGCCCGGCGCCATCGCACCCGGCACGCCAATGGCGGATGTGACCAAGACGGGCGATAGCTTCTACACGAACGAATTTGTCGACAATGTCCTGGTCTCACCGAACGGGTTTTGCGACGATGCCGCCGCTTTCTACGCCCATGGCCATGACATGAAGGATCCGCTGCTCTCGCCCGTCAATGCCGACATGAGCGGCTTCCCGCCCGCGATCCTGACCACGGGGACGCGCGATCAGTTGCTCAGCAACACCGTGCGGGTCCATCGCAAGCTGCGCCGCGCCGGCGTCGAAGCGGACCTCAATGTCTATGAGGGCGAGTCCCACGCGCAATATCAGTTCGACGACCGGGTGCCCGAGACCAAGGAAGCCTTTGGCGACATCACGGCCTTTTTCGGCAAGCATCTCGGACATTGACGAACGGCGGGCGCGCCGACTTTGGCGCGCCCGCGATCTCTCTCATCTTCAGGGTGCCCCATGCTGCGCTTCTCGGCCAATCTCGGTTTTCTCTGGCCAGACCGGCCGTTGCTCGACCGGATCGACGCGGCGGCCCGGGCCGGCTTCAAGGCGATCGAGTTGCATTGGCCCTATGATGTGCCGGCCCGCGACGTGAAAGCCCGCTGCCTCGAGCACGGGCTGGTGTTGCTCGGCATCAACACGGTTCGGGGCAACGTCGCCGCGGGCGAGAACGGGCTCGGCGCGCTCGCGGGTCGCGAAACCGAGTTCCAGGCCTCGGTGGATCAATCGATCGCCTATGTGGTCGAAGCGGGCGGCACCGCAATCCATTGCATGGCCGGGGTGGTCCCACCGGACCAGCGCGCAGCGGCGCGCGACGTCTTCATCGCCAATCTGCGCGCTGCCTCCGCCAAAGCCGAGCCGCACGGCGTGACATTGCTGCTGGAGCCGCTCAATCCGCGCGACGCGCCCGGCTATTTCTATTCCACCGCCGCCGCGGGGGCCGCGATTATCGAGGCGACCGGCCGCGCCAACATCAAGCTGATGTTCGATTGCTATCATGTTGGGTCGAACGAAGGCGGCGTGCTCGGCAATCTCAAGCGCTTTCTCCCGGTCATCGGTCATGTGCAGATCGCGGCGGTGCCAAGCCGGGCCGAACCCGACCTGGGCGATCTCGACTATCGCGACGTCTTCGCGGCCCTCGATCGATTGCCTTATGGAGGGTGGACCGGCGCGGAATACAAGCCGGCCGCCGATACCGATGCGGGGTTGGGCTGGCCACAGGCACTCGGCGTCTCGCTCGGCCAGACCGCCTGAGCATCGCACCTGATCGAGGAGATGAACGATGCTTCTGGGCTGCATTGCGGATGACCTGACCGGCGCGACGGACCTGTCGCTCACGCTGACGCAGGAAGGGCTCCGCACCGTCCAATGCACCGGCCTGCCGTCCCCGGCTCTCGACCTCACCGGCATCGACGCGCTCGTGATCGCCCTCAAGTCGCGCTCCATCCCGGCCGCCGATGCGGTGTCGCAATCGGTAGCGGCCGCGCAAAGCCTGCGCGCCCTCGGGGCTCGTCAGCTTCTCTTCAAATATTGCTCGACCTTCGATTCGACCGACGAGGGCAATATCGGACCTGTCGCCGAAGCGCTGCTGGCGATCGTCGGCGGCGGCCAGACGATCGCCTGCCCGGCCTTTCCACGCGCCGGACGCACCATCTATGCGGGACAGCTTTTTGTGAACGGCGTGCCGCTCTGCGAAAGCCCGATGAAAGACCATCCGCTCAATCCGATGCATGACAGCGACCTTCGGCGCGTGCTCGGCCGCCAGTCCCGGCAAGCCGTCGGACTGATTGGCTTTTCCGATGTCGCGGCGGGACCGGACGGCATCGCCAAAGCGCTGGCTCGCGAAGCGCGCGAGGGGCGGCCGCTGTCGATCGTCGACGCGCTGACGGACCAGCATCTGCGGGACATCGGGGCCGCGATCGTCAATCTGCCGCTTGTGACGGGTGGATCGGGCATCGCCATGGGGCTTCCGGCGGCCTATCTGGCGGCCGGTCTCATCGAGACGCTGACACCGCCACCGCGCACCATGACGGCGCCGGCGGGGCGGGCCGCGATCCTGGCCGGCTCTTGCTCGGCCGCGACGCGGGGACAGGTCGCGGCTGCGGTCGAGGCCGGCGTTCCGACCTTCCGGCTTGATGCCGGGCAATTGGCGGATGGGCATCAGTCGGTGACCCATGTGCTCGACTGGGTGGACCAGCAGGCCGGCCCGCAACCGATTCTGATCTATTCGAGCGCCGACCCTGACGTCGTTCGCGACACTCAGGCGCGGCTCGGACGCGACGCCGCCGGCGCCATGGTCGAACATGCCATCGCCGACATCGCCCTCGGCCTGCGGCAGCGCGGCTTCACGCGGCTGCTCGTCGCGGGCGGCGAGACCTCGGGCGCTGTCGTCCAGGCACTCGGCGCACAAGCCTTGGCGATCGGTCCGGAGATCGACCCCGGCGTGCCATGGACCCGGACGCTCGATGGTGTCCCGATGGCACTGGCGCTCAAATCGGGAAATTTCGGCACGCCGGACTTCTTCCTCAAGGCTTGGAGCAGCTTGACATGAGCGACGCGGCGCTACGCGAACGCATCTGCACGGTCGGCGCTTCACTGTTTCGGCGCGGCCTGACCTTCGGGTCCACCGGCAATATCTCGGTGCGACATCCGGACGGCGGCTGGCTGATGACGCCGACCAATGCGTCGCTCGGCGAACTCGATCCCGCGCGGCTGTCGCGGCTCGACGAGGCAGGAACGCTGATCGGCGGCGACAAGCCCACCAAGGAAGCCTTTCTGCACCGGGTCATGTATGCGCGGCGGCACCAGGCCGAGGCGGTCGTGCATTTGCACTCGACCCATTCGGTCGCGGTGTCCTGCCTGCACGGGCTCGATCCGTGCAATTGCCTGCCGCCGTTGACGGCTTATTACGTGATGCGGGTGGGACGGTTGCCGATCGTTCCCTATTGCCCGCCGGGCGACGAGAGCCTCGCCTGGGAGGTCGATAAATTGGCCGGCGAGCATCACGCCGTGCTGCTGGCGAACCATGGTCCCGTGGTGGCCGGCACCAGCCTCGATAATGCGGTTTACGCGACCGAAGAACTCGAAGAGACGGCGCGGCTGTTCCTGCTGCTTCGCAACCAGCCGATCAATCCCCTCACGCCCGAGCAGGTCGAGGATCTGCGGGCGCGCCTTGGCCTGTGGTAGCCAAGGCGCCCTGCCCTTTACCGGACCGTCGGGAAGAACCGGTTCTCGGGGCGCGGTAGGCCAAGGTTCTCGCGCAAGGTTTTGCCTTCATATTCACTTCATATCGAGAATGCCCGGCCCCTCGCAACGGTCACCGTCGCGGCGCCAGGGTAGCGTCCCCAACGTGCCGACGGGGTGGACCGTGTCGAGATGGGCCAAAACGAGAAGGCCGGGCTCAGCCGCCTTCGGGTGCGGAAACCGGCCTCGCACGGCGCCCCCGAACCCCATCCGCCCGGCGATCCGTTCCACGCTCGCGCCCGCAAGTACGAGATCGCGGGCCGCGATGTCGAGCATGCGGTCGACGGCCGGTGCGTCCCAGGTGGGGCTCTCGCAGGTCGTCCACCGCTGCAGCCTTTCCAGAAAGGCGTCCTCCGCAAACGGCAAGTCAGCGCAATGCATGGGGGCCTCGATGCTTTTTTGAGGTCAGGCTTGTTGCCTTCAGATCCCGAGCATCTTGAGCCGGACCCTTAGGAGATGATCGCGGATCGCGACAGCGCCGCCGACGGCATCGCGATTCGACAAGCTCAAAGCGATCCGGCGATGATCATCCTGGTAGCGCTTCCAGTGGTCCAGATCGGTGTGGCCCTGTTTGGTCAGCAGCCAGGGTTTTTCATGCCGGATGCCGATCACCGCGTCGTAAACGCTGATTGCGAGTCGATTATGGGATGCGGCCACCACCAAGCGATGGAACGCGCGGTCCCACTCCTCCCATTCCTGCAGGCCACTGGCCCGATCGCCCTGGTTCACGCAATCGACGATTGCGGCGAGGTCGGCATCGCTCGCCTGCAGCGTGATGATGTCGGCTAACCCGGGCTCCAGCGCCAATCTGAAATCGAGCATGTCGGCCGGGCTCGTGTCGAGCAGGCGAAACGTATCGACGGGGCGCGGGAGTTGCGGGCTTTCCTGAACGATCGTGCCATGGCCGACCTTGCGGACGATCTTGCCGGCCTTGTGCAGTTCGGCCAAGGCGCTCCGCACCACACTGCGCGACGCACCAAATTGCGCCGCGAGTGCCCGCTCGGTCGCGATCCGCTCGCCGGGTTTGATCCGGCCTTGGTCGATCGTCCGCTCGATCATGGCATGGAGCTGATCGACCTGCTGCCGCGCCCGGGCGCGGACATTTGCGGCGGGTGCTGCACGTCCCGTTTCGTCCTTGCTGGGCACGCATCCCTCGCTAAATTCGATCGACACTAGACCAATTAAGGCGAATCCCGTGTCGCGGCAAGCTGCAACATTACATAGCGTCAAACCGCCCTTTATTGCTGCATTGCGTCACGATAACGAGCAGTTCAGGTATAAATTTGCGCTTTCGACGATCGAATAACTATGCCAATCTTGAACCAATTGCAGCCAATCGCGCCGTTTGGTTATGCGGGATTTGGGAGAGTGTTCTTGGGGGCTGTGCATTCCGATCCGGTGACGTCGGTCGAACCTGGGCGCCTCTCGCGGGCCAGCAAGGGCGTCGAGGCTGCAGTCGATTGCCGCGATCTCGTCAAGGCCTATGGGGCCATGCGGGCGCTCGATCAGGTCTCGTTGACGATCCGGTCGAACGAGTTTTTCACCCTTCTCGGCCCCTCCGGTTGCGGCAAGACCACGCTGTTGCGGTCGATCGCCGGTTTCTCGACCCCCGACTCAGGCTCGATCAAAGTTCACGGTCAGGCGCTCGACGGGCTTCCGCCCTACCGCCGTCCGGTCAATACCGTGTTTCAAAGCTATGCCGTCTTCCCGCACTTGTCGGTTGAGCGGAACATCGCCTTCGGGCTCGAGATGAGCGGCCATCCAAAGGCGAAGATCGGGCCGCGCGTCGCCGAAATGCTGGCCCTGGTGCGGCTCGAGGGGCTGGGATCGCGGATGCCTTCCCAACTCTCGGGTGGCCAGCAGCAACGCGTCGCCTTCGCCCGTGCGCTCGCACCCGGCCCCCGTGTGCTGCTTCTCGACGAACCGCTTTCGGCTCTCGACCAGAAGCTGCGAACCGAGATGCAGCTCGAACTGAAACGTCTGCAGCGCGATGTCGGCATCACCTTTGTGTTCGTGACCCACGATCAGCATGAGGCGCTGACGATGTCGGATCGGATCGCGGTCATGAGCGGCGGCAAGATCCTGCAGATCGGATCGCCGGAGGACATCTATGAGCGTCCGGCCGCGCGCTTCGTGGCCGATTTTATCGGCGATACCAATCTGATCGAAGCCACGCGCATCACGCCGCAGGTCTACCGCACCGCGTCCGGCACGGATATCAACGTGGTCGAGACAGATGCCGGCGCGGGTCCGATCGGGCAGACCGTCGCGCTCGTGATCCGTCCCGAGCGCACCTGGCTCAGCGAGCGGGGCCTCGGCGCCTTGCCCGGAACGGTCGATCAGGTCGTCTACGAGGGCGGCGACACGACCTACTACGTCGCGCTCCAGCAGGGTGGCCGGTTCCGGATCTGCGAACAGAACCGGACGAATTCCAAACCGCGTTTCCCGCAAGGCGCGGCCGTCAGCGTGACGCTTCCGCCAGACGCCATCAGGGTTCTCGGTGCATGACCCTCAAGCTTGAACGCACGGGCCTGCTGTTTCCGGCCCTTTTCACGGTGGGCATCCTTTTCCTCGTGCCGCTCGGCTTCATGGCCTATGTGTCGACGCTGCAGCGCGGGCCCGATGGCGGCGTGCTCTGGGGTCAGCATACCGCCGATGCCTATCTGCAGTTTCTGTTCGAGCGCGACCTCGAAGACAATCTCGTCGTCAATACCGACTACATCCAGATTTTCCTACGCTCCATCGGTCTTGCGGCCATCACGGCCGCCTGCACGCTGATCTTGGCCTTCCCGACCGCGCTCTGGATGGCATTTCAACCGCCCTCGCGCCGAACGCTTCTGCTTTTTCTAGTGACGGTTCCGTTCTGGACGAACCTTCTCGTGCGGAATTATTCATGGGTGCTGATGCTGCGGAGCGACGGGGTCGTCGATTGGGTCCTGATGGGCCTTCATCTCCGGACCCAATCGCTCGAGATCCTGTACACGCCTCTGGCGACCGGCATCGGCCTTGTCTATTCGTTCCTGCCCTACATGATCCTGCCGATCTACGTCAGCATGGAGAAGATCGACCGCCGCTACGTCGAGGCAGCCTTTGATCTCGGCGCCAACCGCCTGCAGGCTGTCCGCCGCATCATCCTGCCGCTCGCGATGCCGGGCATCACTGGCGGCGTCATCCTGGTCTTCGTGCCCTGCCTCGGCTCCTTCGTCAGTCCGGAACTGCTCGGCGGCGCCAAATCGATGATGATCGGCAGTCTCATCCAGCAGCAGTTCGGGCAGGCGCGGAACTGGCCCTTCGGTTCGGCGCTGGCTTTCGTGCTGCTCGGGCTCATCCTTCTGGCGCTCTGGTTGCACGCGATGCGCTACCGCCGCGGCGGCGAGGCTGCCTCATGAGCGAAGGTCAGGCTCTCTGGCGGTTTCCCGCCACACGCTTCACCGCCATGGCGGTGTTCACGTTCCTCTATGTGCCGATCATCGTCCTCATCGTGCTGTCGTTCAGCGCCGGGGACAGTTCCCTCTCGCGCTGGGAGGGGTTCAGCACGCGATGGTACGCCGTCGTGGCCGGCGACGCCGACATGCTGCGGGCCTTGAAGAATTCACTCGTGGTCGCGAGCGTCGCGACGGTGGCCGGGACCGTGATCGCCATCATGGCGGCCCTGGCGACCAGCAAGGCCCGGTTTCGTGGCCAGGGCGTCGCGGAGGCCAGTCTCGCCATGCCGCTCATCGTTCCCGACATCGTCGCCGCCATCGCGATCCTTCTCTTCTTTGTCGCGATCGGCATTCCGCTCGGCCTGTTCAGCTTGATGCTGGCCCATACGGTCTTCGCGATCCCGATCGCCTATCTGCCGATCCGGGCGCGCCTGCAGGGGCTCGACGCCTCGCTGGCCGAAGCGGCCGCCGATCTCTACGCGCCGCCTTGGGCGACCTTCCGGCGCATCATCCTGCCGCTCATCTGGCCCGGCATCATCTCGGGCGCGATGCTGGCCTTCATCGGGTCGCTCGGCGATGTGGTGGTCAGCTATTTCGTCTCTGGACCGGGCTCCACGACGCTGCCGGTCTACGTGTTCAGCATGGTCCGGATGGGCGTCACGCCCGCCGTCAATGCCATCTCGACCATTCTCATCGCCGTCTCCGTCACCTTGCTGACGGCGTCCTATCTCATCGGCCGACGCTTTCAATGAAGGCGGCGCCGATATCCTGGAGGGTCTTAGCCATGCAAAGCCGGTTCATCGCAGCATATCTCGTGGCCGCCGCGACCCTGTCGCCGCACATCTCCGCCTTCGCCGAAACGAAGCAGATGGTGCTCTACAATTGGTCGAACTACATGTCGCCCGACCTGTTGAAGCGGTTCGAGGCCGAGACCGGAATTGCGGTCACGCTCGATACCTATGACACCAACGAGTCGATGCTGGCCAAGATCCAGGCGGGCGGCGGGGGCTATGACGTGGTGGTGCCGACCGGGCCGACCGTGCAAGCCATGATCCGCGACGGCCTCGTGCTGAAGCTCGATGCATCGACCTTTACGAATTACAAGAACATCAAAGCGCCCTTCGATCATCCTGATTTCGACCCGGCCCGCGCCTATTCGGTGCCCTATATGTGGGGCACGACCGCCATCGCCTACGACACCGCCAAGGTGACGGGCGGCAAGATCGACAACAGCTGGAAGGAACTCTTCGAGCCCCGCCCCGAATTGGTCGGCAAGATCGGCATGTTGAAGGATGCAGGCGAGGTCTTCGGCGCGGCTGCTTATTATCTCGGTTACGATTACTGCACCGCCGACCCCAAGGAGGGTCAGAAGATCCTCGAATTGCTGGAAAAGCAGAAGCCGGCCGTCAAGGTCTATAATGCCGAAGGCACCGTGGATCGTGTCGCGAGCGGCGAAGTCGCCATGCAGCAGATGTGGAACGGTTCGTTTCACCGCGCCCATAAAAAGCTGCCGACCGTCGCTTATGTCTTCCCGAAAGAGGGCGTGAACCTGTGGGGCGACAACCTCGTCATCCCCAAAGGTGCCAAGAATGTCGAAAACGCCAAGATCTTCCTGAATTGGATGCTCGAGCCGAAGAACGCCGCGGAAGCCACCAATTTTACCGGCTATAACAATGCGATCACCGGCTCCGATCAATTTATGGATGCCAGCCTGAAGGATGATCCGGCCGTCAATGTCTCGAAGGAGACGATCGCGCTGTTCCGTCCGGTCAAGGATTGCTCGAAAGCCGCGCTCGACCTGCGCGACAAGATCTGGACGCGGCTCCTACGCTGATGTCGCGGCCACACCGACTTCCGAGGGATCATCGATGACCGAAACGACCGACCCTGTCCGCCCGATCCGTTTCGACGCGGGACAGCAGCCAGATGGTCAGGGCACGACCACGACGAAGCAATTGTACGCCGACCCGACCGGCCATTTTCAGGCCGGGTTCTGGTCGAGCGAGCCGAGCCGATCCGAGGTGACCTACGCGATCGACGAGATTTGCTTCGTGCTCGAGGGCACCGTCCGATTGACGGATGCAGGCGGCCATGCCGAAATCTTCCGAAGCGGTGACAGCTTCGTGGTTCCGGCCGGCTTTAAGGGCACATGGGAGAATCTCGAGCCCGTGCGGAAATTCTACGCGATCCACAAGCCGGCCACGGGCTGATCGACAACCCGGCGCAGTCCGCTGAAACGAAGCGCTGCGCCGGCCAACATCTGACGAAGGATCTTCGATCGCCATGGCGGATGTCGACAGCTATTATTCCCGCACGCGAACCGAAACGCGCGACTATCCACCTCTCGACGGCGACCTCGACGTCGAGACGCTGGTGATCGGGGGCGGGCTGGCCGGCTGCGCGACGGCGCTCGATCTGGCCGAGCGTGGGCATTCGGTTGCGCTGATCGAGGCCGAGCGGATCGGCTGGGGCGCCTCCGGGCGCAACGGCGGCTTTGCGTCCGAGATTTTCCCCAATGGCGGTGAAGCCCTCGTCGACCGGGTCGGCCTGTCGCGTGCGCGGGAATTCCAGGCCATCGCCAGCCATGGCCTCGCGCTGGTCCGGAAGCGCATCACCGATTACGGCATCGATTGCGGGCCTGTGCAGACGGGAGCGCTGAAGTGCAACATCGCGACGAAGAGCGAAGATCTGCGAAAAACACAGGCCTATATGGCCGACAAGTTCGGCCTAACCTACGACTATTGGCCGGCCGACAAACTGCGCGACGCGCTGTCGACCACACAATATTCGGATGCGCTGTTCGTGCCCTCGACACTCGCGCTGCATCCCCTCAACCTCACCTGCGGTTTAGCGCGGGCCGGCGCGGAGCGCGGCGTGAAATTGTTTGAGCGCACCGCGGCGCTCGATCTCAAGACCGGCCCGGGCCGCAAGACGGTTCGCACCGCGAAGGGGACGATCCGGGCGGATCGCATCGTCATCACCTGCGGCGGCTATATCAACGGTCTGCAATCCGCGATCTCCGGCGCCACCGTGCCGATCGCCACCTTCGTGATGGCGACAGAACGGCTCGGCGAGAGGCTCAAGGATGCGATCCGGGTTCCCTATGCGATCTTCGACAATACGGTGGCGGTAAACTACTACCGCCCGCTTGCCGATACCCGATTGCTCTGGGGGGGCCGTGTCCTCGCCTGGCAGCCCGATCCGAAGCGGATCGCCGCCCGTCTGCGGCGCGACATGGTGAAATTCTATCCGGCTCTGGCTGAGGCGCATGTCGAGGTCGCTTGGGGCGGCATGATGCCGTTCACCCGGCACAAGATGCCGGTCATTGGGCAGATCGAGCCGGACGTCTGGTATGCCACCGGCTTCGGTGGCCTTGGCGTCTCGCTGACGTCGGCGGTCGGGAACGTGATCGCCAAGGCGATTGTCGAAGGCGACGAGACGTGGACGCTCTTCGAGGCGTTCGGCCTGCCCTATGCGGGCGGCAAACTCGGCAAAATACCAGCCCAGATGATCTACTGGACGCATCAGATGAAAGCTGCGGCTGGTTTCCCCTCGACCCACTGACGTTTTCAGACTGACGGCGACAAGACACAGAAGGCCGCTCCATGCCCGATCCCGACCTGATGGCCCGCTTGTCGGCGGCCGTTGACGCCAATTTCGACCAGCAGACCGCCTGGCTGCAAACCCTCGTGGCTTTCCCGAGCATCAGAGGCGAAGAGGCCCCCTGCCAGGATTGGCTGGCGCGCGATTTCGCGGCACGCGGCTGGAGCGTCGATCGCTATACGCTGAGCGAGGTCGCGATGAGCCACCTGCCTGGCTTCTCGCCGGTGATGGATACCGATTATACCAGGGCCGTGCAGGTCGTGGCGGCCCTGCGTGCACCCCATGCCATTGGCAAAAGCCTTATTCTGCAGGGCCATGTCGATGTCGTGCCGCCCGGCCCGGCCAGCATGTGGTCGACCCCGGCGTTCGAGCCCGCGATCAGCAACGGCCGCATGAACGGGCGCGGCGCGCAGGATATGAAATCGGGCGTGTCATGCCTCGTCTTCGCGCTGCAGGCGTTGCGCGACGCGGGCTTCGCGCCCGGCTCCGACGTCTACCTGCAAACCGTCACGGAGGAAGAATGCACCGGCAACGGGGCTCTCTCGACCCTGGCGCGCGGGTATCGCGCCGATGCGGCGCTGATCCCCGAGCCGACCGGCCAGACCATCACGCGCGGTCATGTCGGAGTGATGTGGTTCCGCATCCGCGTGCAAGGCGCGCCTGTGCACGTGATGAACAGCCAGACCGGAACCAATGCGATCATGTCGGCCTATCGCGTGTTGACGGCGCTCGAAGCCCTGACGGCACGGATCAACGCGCGAGCCAAGGACGATCTCGTCTTCAAGGGGATCGAGAACCCGGTCAAGTTCAATCCCGGCGTCATCCGGGGCGGCGATTGGCCGAGTTCGACGCCGGCGTGGTGCGAGGTCGATTGTCGGATCGGTCTGATGCCCGGCACGGCGCTGTCCGAGGCGCGAGCCGAGGTGCTGGAGACGATCGCCGAGGCCGCCAGGCAGGATCGGTTCATGGCCGACCACCCGCCCGAGGTCACCTGGAACGGCTTTCAGGCGGACGGTTACGTGTTGGAGCCGGGCGGCGAAGCCGAGGCGGTCCTCGGCGCGGCGCATCACGGCGTGTTCGGCGGTGCCATGGAGCAGCGGGCTTCGACCGGCGTCAACGACACGCGATTCTATGGTCTCTACTACGGCATTCCGGGCCTCTGCTACGGCCCCAGCGGGGCGGGCCTACACGGCTTCGACGAATGGTCCGATCTCGACAGCGTCCGCAAGACCACGCTGGTGATTGCGGCCTTCGTGGCGGACTGGTGCGGCCTCGTCCCTCTCGACGGGAGCAACGCCGCCTGATCAGAGGCCGAGCGCCATGCGGGCTCGCCCGTAGGCGATCCGCGCCTTGACGGCGATAGGCCAAAGGGCATGCAGGCGCATCGGCTTGATGGGCGTCACCGGCATGGTGAGATCGGCCGCCGCCGTTCCCGTGACGCGCCTGGCGATCTCCCCGCCCATGGCGGTCGCCATCGCGATGCCGCGTCCATTATAGCCGAGGCAGGCGATCAGTTGCGGTGCCGGCTCGTGCAGATGCGGGTAGTGATCCGGCGTGATCGCGAGTTGTCCGTTCCATCCATGCGACCAGGCGGGGTCGCCGATGAACGGATAGAGCCGTTTCGCGTAAGCCGTGAGGTCGCGAAAGCCGTCCGGTCCTTCGAGATTTCGCAAACGACTGCGCCCCCCCATCAACAGGCGGTTTTGTGCATCGAGGCGGAAATAGACCGTAACGGACTCATGCTCGTAGAGCACGGAGCGATGCGGCAGGATCCGATCGGCGATTGCGGCGGGGAGAGGCTCGGTCGCCACAATACCGCTATAGACCGGCACGATCGATTGGCGAAGGCCGGGCCAGAGGTTGTCCGTGTAGCCGTTGGTGGCCAGCACGACCCAGGTGGCGGTCACGACACCGTTCGGGGTCGAAACGCTCCAGCCGTCGCCCTGACGCGACAGCGCCGTCACCTTCGTCTGTCCGTGGATCGCGGCCCCTGCTTTGATCGCGGCATCGGCGAGCCCCCGCGCATAGCCGAGCGGATTGACCGAGCCGCCGCGTCGATCGAGCGCCCCGAACTGATATCGATCGGTGCCCGACGCCCTTGCGACAGCATCGCGATCGAGCCCCTCGACCGGGAGGCCGCGCCGCTGCCACCCCTCGGTGGCGCGGCGAAGATAATCCGCCGAGCCTCGGGTGAAGGCGGCCCGGATGGTGCCGGATTGATTGGCCTCGCAGCGAATCTGATGGGTACGGATCAGGTCGAAGACGAGGTTGGGAGCGTCGCCCGAGAACGCCACCATGCGACGCCCCCGCTCGGCGCCGAAATCGGACTCGATCTGATCCGGCTCGTATTTCAGGCCCGAATTGACTTGCCCGCCATTGCGACCCGACGCGCCCCAGCCGGGCTCGTTGGCCTCCAGCACCGCGACATCGACCCCGCGTTGCGCGAGATGCAACGCGGTCGACAAGCCCGTGAAGCCACCGCCGATCACCGCGACATCGACGCGTTTGGGCGCGACGACCGGGCCGGTGTCGGCCCGCTCACGCGCGGTCTCGGCATAAAGGCTGCGCGGCAGCCGGCTTCTGGTTCCTGTCATTGCCGTATCGGTCGACATCGTCCCCATCCGATCATTGCCCGTCATGCCGTCCCCAATGCCCGTTCGATCGATCCGCGCCAGCCCTCAAACGCCGGAGGCTCTTGGATGCAAAATCGGATACAATTTTCGTGCTAGAGCGCGTTCCTTCGAGCGACCCTGCCGATCGCCTGTCGAGCCGCTTCACCGTAGCCTTGGATTGACCATGGAAGACCTGTCCCAACCCGTTAGCGAGATCGAAACAGGATGGTGTCGTGACCCCGCCATCGCGAGTGACATCGCGCGGCTTTTCGTGGCCGGTGCGGACCCCTCTTATATCTCCCATTCCGAGCTTCAGTTCGGCCGCGCCGAAACGCCCGATCGCTGGGCCTCCGACCTCGGCGCCATCATCCTCTCCTCGGCCACCAAAGCCATCGCGGACGCAACTCGCCCGACTACGGATCCGCATACGAAACTGGCGGTCGCGACCGCGAATGGCACCATTATCGGCTTCGCCTTCGTGTCCTTCATGCCGGGCGTCAGGACGCCGTTTGCGACCCTCGAGGATCTGCTGGTCACGGGCGCTCGTGGCCAGGGCGCGGGGCGCGCCATGCTGGATTGGATCGCAAGGACCTGCCGAACAGCCGGATTTTTGCGGCTGTTTCTGGAAAGCGGTGCCAGCAACGACCGTGCGCACCACTTTTTCGAGCGTCACGGCTTCGAGCAGGTGTCGATCGTCATGAAGCGGGACCTTCAAAGCTAGAACGATCAATCCTCGCCATAGCCCGCGATCCCCTTCGTCTCGACGAAATCGTGGATGCCGAAATCCGCATATTCGCGGCCGTTGCCCGACTGCTTGTAGCCGCCGAACGGAGCGCGCGTATCCCAATCGGGATAGTTGATGTTGACGAGCCCGGCCCGCAACCGACCGGCGACGCGACGCGCTGCAGCGAGATCGCCGCCCTGAACGTAAGCCGCCAGACCATAGACCGTGTCGTTGGCGAGCCGGATCGCGTCCGCCTCGTCTGTATAGGACAGGATCGACAGCACCGGACCGAAGATCTCCTCGCGGGAGATCCGCATGTCGGGTTTGACGTGGCCGAACACGGTGGGCTTGACGTAATAGCCGTGATCGAGACCCTCGGGACGCCCCAATCCGCCCGTCACCAGCGTGGCGCCTTCGGCGATGCCGGCTTCGATCATCCCCTGGATTTTGTCATATTGGGTCTGGCTGACGACAGGGCCGAGATCGGTGCCGGAATCCAGCGGGGGACCCACCCGCAGCGCTTCGGCGGCCGCTTTGGCGAAGGCCAGCGCCTCGGTCTCGCGATCGGCCGGCACGAACATCCGGGTCGGCGCGTCGCAGGATTGCCCGCTATTGCCGAAACATGCGTCGACCCCCTTGCGGACGGCACTTTCGAGATCGGCATCCGGCAGGATGATATTGGCCGATTTGCCGCCGAGCTCCTGGCTGACCCGCTTCACCGTATCGGCCGCCGTCTTGGCCACGATGATGCCGGCGCGGGTCGAGCCGGTGAACGACACCATGTCGATGCCGGGATGACCCGCCATGACCTGCCCGACGTCCGGGCCGGTTCCATTGACGAGATTGAAGACGCCCTTCGGCACAGCTGCGGCGTCGATCACTTCGGCGAAGATGATGCCGCTGATTGGCGCGATCTCGCTCGGCTTCAGGACCATCGTGCAGCCCGCCGCGAGCGCCGGCGCGACCTTGCACATGATCTGATTGAGGGGCCAGTTCCACGGCGTGATCAGACCGACGACGCCGATTGGCTCCTTGACGACCCGGGTGGAGCCGCGCGTCTCGTCGAACGTGAAGGCCTCGAGCGCCTCGATCGTGGCTTCGAGATGGGCTCGGCCCACATAGGCCTGCGATCCGCGCGCGAACTCGATCGGCGCCCCCATCTCCTGGCTGACCGCCTGAGCGATATCCTCGTAGCGGGCGTTATAGGCATCGAGCAGGCGGCGGAGCAGCGCGAGGCGATCGGCCCGGCTGGTCTGCGAAAATGTCTCGAACGCCACTTGCGCCGCCGCGACGGCCCGATCGACATCCGCGGGTGCGCCGCCCGAAATGCTCGTGTAGGGACGCTCGGTCGAAGGGTCGATCACCTCGATCGGATTGGGCGTGATCGGATCGACCCAAGCGCCATCGATGTAGAACTGCAGATGATGGGTCATGAAGCCTCCTTCGATCCAGCCGGGGCTCGATCGCCCCGCCGCTGTCGACGATGATTGTAGATGTCCCGCACCTTGGCCATGTTGCGCAACGAGGTTCGCACATGGGCGCGGGCGGCTGCGGCTGCGGCCACGGCATCGCGTGCCAGAATGGCGGCCGCGATGGCCTCGTGTTCCGACAAGCCGACGTCTTCCCAATCGACCCACAGCACTTCAAGCCAAAGAGCGAGCCGCAGCTTCTGATAAATTTGGCCCGTCACCGTGATGAGCGCCTCGTTGCGGGTCGCGACCACGATCACCTCATGGATCAGCAATCCAAGATCGAGGTCGCGCGCGGCGTCGGACGGCGTCGATTTCTTGGTCGCATGCAGAACGCGCATCTGCTCGACCAGCGCCCGGATGTGCTGCAGATCGGTCTCGGTTGCGTTGACGCAGGCGAGTTCCGCCGCGCAAACGTCGAGGGCCTCGCGCACCGCGAGAAGATCGCAGACAGCCGCAACGTCGAGATCGAGCACTGTGTAGCCGACGTTGCGCCGTCCGACCACGAGGCCCTCTTGTTCAAGCTTCATCAAGGCTTCGCGCAAAGGCGTGCGGCTGACCCCGAGATGGGCCGCAAGCCGACTTTCGGAGAGATGTTCGGCCGAGCGGAGCTGGCCGCTGAGGATCATCTCCTTCAGGTCCAAATAGGTCGTCTGCCGTACCGACGGGCTCGACGCGACCGACTCGACGGGCGCCGCACGGCCCGACGGCCGAGCCGGAGACGTCTTCGGCGGCGCTGCTCGCACGCTCCGCGTGACCGTCATGGTCCGAACATCCTTGTGGTGCGCCCGTAATTGGATACGATTTCGTATACTGGCATGTCTCGCGGTATCGATCGAGTATGCTTTCTGCAAATCATGGGCCGGTGCAGCCGGGCGGAGCACACATGCGCGACTATGAAAAACCGGGCCGATCCTTGGTCATGGCCCGTCACGGCATGGCGGCCACATCGCATTCGTCCGCCAGTCTCGCCGCCGTCAACATGCTGCAGGCCGGGGGCAATGCGATCGACGCCGCCATTGCGGCCTGCGCGGTCCAATGCGTGGTCGAACCTGGTTCGACCGGCATCGGCGGCGATTGTTTCGCGCTGATCTCGCCGGACGGCAGCGACCGCATCGTCGCCTATAACGGCTCGGGCCGCGCGCCCGCCGCCGCCACGACCGACTGGTACAAACAGCAGGGCTTCACGACGATCCCGCGTCAGTCGCCCCATGCGGTCACGGTGCCGGGAGCGGTCGAGGCTTGGGCGCGCTTGCTGCACGATCATGGCACGCGCGGCCTGGGGGAGGTTCTGGCGCCCGCCGTCGCACTGGCGCGGGACGGTTATGCCGTGAGTTCACGCGTCGGGCGCGACTGGATCAACCAGGAGGCGCTGCTGCGGGCCGATCCGGATGCGGCGCGGATCTTCCTGCCGGACGGCCATGCGCCGAAGATCGGAACCGTGCATCGCCAACCCGAACTCGCGGCGACGCTGGAGGCCATCGGACAGGACGGCCCGGACGCCTTCTACAAGGGCCAACGCGCCGCCGACATGGTGGCGCATCTGCGGAAGCTTGGCGGCCTGCATTCAGCCGAGGATTTCGCCTCCGCGCGCGGCACCTACGAGATGCCAATCAAGACCCGCTTTCGGGGCCACGACATTTTTGAATGTCCGCCCGGCGGCCAGGGCGTGATCGCCTTGATGATCCTGAATATCCTCTCGGGGTTCGAGGGTCGTGGCGACCCGCTCTCGCCTGATCGACTGCACATCGAGATCGAGGCCACGAAGTTGGCTTATTCGATCCGCGACGCCGTGCTGGCCGACCCGGCCAAGGCCGACGTGCCGATCGATTGGCTGTTGTCAGACACGCTCGCGGCAGAGTTGCGGAGCCGCATCGATCTCACCTCATGTCTCGACGACATCCCGGCCTTCTTGCCGCCGGACCACAAGGACACGGTCTATATCTGCGTCGTCGACAAGAACCGTATGGCTGTCAGTTTCATCAACTCGATCTTTCATCCGTTCGGTAGCGGCATCGTGGAGCCGAACAGTGGCGTCTTGTTCCACAATCGCGGCCAGAGTTTCGTCGTGGAGGCAGGCCACCCGAACGCCATCGCGCCCGGCAAGCGGCCGTTACACACCATCATCCCCGGCATGATGACACGCGAGGGGCGCGTCGAGATGCCGTTTGGCGTGATGGGCGGCCATTATCAGGCGATGGGGCATGCGCATTTCGTCTCGAAGCTGCTCGACTATGGCCTGAACATGCAGGCCGCGATCGATCTGCCGCGCCTCTTCCCGAAGCCCGGCACACGCGACGTTGAAGCGGAAGCAACGCTGCCGGCCGCAACCCGGATCGAGCTCGAACGGCGCGGCTTTAGAATCGTGCCGCCGTCCTGGGCGATCGGCGGGGCGCAAGCTATTTCGATCGACTGGGACACCGGGGTGCTGATTGGCGCCTCCGACCATCGCAAGGACGGCGCCGCGCTCGGCTATTGAGCCGTTTCATACCCAACCCGGGAGGACCCGACCATGTTCGATGCCGACAAACTCGCCGCGCTCAGGGCCCGATACGCGAACGCGACCGGCAGCGACACCTTCGATCCGACGTTCAAGCGCGTCGCCGATCTCGTGTTCAAGGACGGCGACAAACGCCCCGCACCCTATGCCGGTGTTCCGACACTCCTCCGCTCGCCTTACCGGCCCGACCGCGACCTGTCGGATCTCGACATCGCGCTGCTCGGCGTGCCGATGGACCTCGGCGTGACGCACCGCTCCGGCGCGCGGTTCGGCCCCAAGGCGATCCGCAATGTCGAGCGGATCGGCCCCTACGAACATGTTCTGAAGGCGGTGCCGGCCGGTGACGTCCGGGTCGCCGACATCGGAGACGTGCCGTTCCGCAGCCGCTTCGATCTCGCAGCCTCCCATGAGGATATCGAAACCTGCGTGGCCCGCATCGTAGCGGCCGGTGTCGTCCCGCTGTCGGTCGGCGGCGATCATTCGATGAGCCTTCCCGTGTTGCGCGCGGTGGGCCGTGATCGCCCGGTCGGGCTGATCCACATCGACGCCCATTGCGACACGAGCGGGTCGTTCGAAGACTGCAAGTTTCATCATGGTGGCCCGTTCCGCCAGGCGGTTCTCGACGGCGTGCTCGACCCGGAACGGACCATCCAGATCGGGATCCGCGGCAATTCGGAATTCCTGTGGGAGTTCTCGTATGCGAGCGGCATGACCGTGATCCACGCCGAGGAGGTCGATCGGATGGGTCTCGAGGCCGTGATCAAACAGGCCCGTGCCATCGCGGGGGATGGGCCGACCTATGTGACGTTCGACGTCGACAGTCTCGACCCGGCTTTTGCGCCCGGCACCGGCACGCCGGAGGTGGGCGGCCTTACGTCAAGCCAAGCGCTGGCGATCCTGCGCGGCCTGATCGGGCTCGATATCGTGGGCGGCGACGTGGTCGAGGTGGCGCCGCAATATGATCCGACCACCAACACGGCGCAGATCGCGGCCCAGGTGTTGTTCGAACTCCTCTGCCTCAGCGCAGCGGCGATCCAGAAGCGCCGCCACATCTGAAACATGCGACGGTCAGGCGACCTGCTTCAGCACGTCGCTCAGCATCGACAGGAGGGTCGCGATCTGCTCCCGCTCGATGATGAGCGGCGGCGACAACGCGATGATGTCACCGGTGGTGCGGACCAGCAGCCCCTTTTCGAAGGCCTTCACGAACGCCTCGTAGGCGCGCGTGCCCGGCGCGCCGGCCCGGGGTGCAAGCTCGATCCCGGCGATCAGACCGATGGTGCGGATGTCGATCACGTTCGGCAGCCCTTTGAGGCTGTGGATCGCGTCGTGCCACGTTTCGGCCAAGTCGGCGCCCCGGGTCAGCAGGCCTTCCTCGGCATAGATGTCGAGCGTGGCAATGCCGGCCGCGCAGCCGACCGGATGGCCCGAATAGGTGTAGCCGTGGAAGAGCTCGATGGCATTCTCCGGCCCCCGCATCAGCGCATCGTGTACGGCGCGGCTTGCGAAAACCGCGCCCATCGGAATGCAGCCGTTCGTCAGGCCCTTGGCGGTCGCCATCATGTCGGGTTTGACGCCGAAATAATCCGCCCCGAAGGGGGTGCCAAGGCGTCCGAACCCGCTGATGACCTCGTCGAAGATCAACAGAATGCCGTGTTGATCGCAGATGGCGCGCAACCGATCCAGGTAGCCGTTCGGTGCGATCAGCACCCCGGTCGACCCTGCGACGGGCTCGACGATCACAGCCGCGATGGTTTCGGCGCCATGCAGCGCCACCAGCCGTTCGAGATCCTCGGCGAGCTCTGCGCCATGCTCCGGCTGGCCCCTGACATAGGCGTTGCGCGCGAGGTCATGGGTATGCCGCAGGTGGTCGGTGCCCGGCAGCTGCGGGAAAACCCGGCGGTTGTTGAGGATGCCGCCGACCGAGATGCCGCCGAACCCGACCCCGTGGTAGCCGCGCTCGCGACCGATGAACCGGGTGCGGGTGCCCTGCCCGATGGCACGCTGATACGCGATCGCGATCTTGAGCGCCGTATCGACCGATTCCGACCCCGACCCGGTGAAGAAAACCCGATCGAGCCCGGCGGGCGCGATCTTGGCGAGGCGCTCGGCGAAGTCGAACACGATGGGATGCGCCATCTGGAAGGTCGGCGCGAAATCGAGATCCATCAATTGCCGTTCGACCGCTTCGGCGATCTGGCGTCGGCCATGCCCGGCATTGACGCACCACAGGCCCGCCGTCCCATCGAGCACCGTGCGCCCATCGGCGCTCTCGTAATACATGCCCTTGGCCGAGGTCAGCATGCGGGGCGCCGCCTTGAACTGGCGGTTTGCCGTAAACGGCATCCAGAAATTTTCGAGATTCGGCTCGTTCGAGCCCGGGCGGTCGATGGCGTCGAGGGTCATGCGGTTGGGTTCCGGTTCGGACCCAACAATGCGCGGGGCCGGACGCCTCAACAAGATGGTTTCTGCTCATCGGCAACATGCTTCAATCGCAGAGACGCAGCTTCATGTGTTAGTCGATACGCACCACTTGCACCACGCGGAGGCGAGGCAACGCATGACGTTCGACCCGGATTTCGACCAGACCCTCAAACTCGGGGCCCGTCTCAAAGCAGTCCGACAGTTGCACCAGCTCTCGCAGCGCGCACTCGCCAAGCGCGTCGGCCTTGCTCACTCGACCCTGTCGCTGATCGAATCGAACCAGATGAACCCCTCGGTCGGCGCGCTCAAGCGCATTCTCGACGGCATCCCAATCGGACTCGCGGCCTTCTTCAGCTTCGAGCCGCAGCCGAGCCGAACCGTGTTCTATGCGGCCGAGGATCTGGTCGAGATCGGCAAGGGTCCGATCTCGTTCCGGCAGGTCGGCGACACGCTATTCGGACGCGCGCTGCAGATCCTCAAGGAACGCTATGAGCCGGGTGCCGATACCGGACGCGTCCCCCTGACCCATAAGGGCGAGGAAGGCGGGATCGTGCTGAGCGGCCGGCTCGAGGTCACGGTCGGTGACGAGCGGAAGATTCTGGGGGCGGGCGACGCCTATTATTTCGAAAGCCACCGCCCGCACCGGTTTCGCTGCGTTGGCCCGCACGCCTGCGAGGTGGTCAGCGCCTGCACGCCGCCGACGTTTTGACCATGAACCCGTTGTGCTCAATCAACGCGTTTCGATCCGTGGTCCGAGCGGCCTCGGCTCTATGATAAGCCGCTCGCGCTCGTTACGATTGAGTCGCGACGACGTCGATCGAGGCGAGCGCGGGAGAAAATCGATGGCAGGCCTGGTGACGGCATCCGCGACGATCCAATGCGAACTCGGCCATCCGGTCGTGGTCCAGATCGTCGATGGGTTGGTCGAAAAAGACATGCACCGCGACGTCGTCGAGGTGAATACCGAAACAGGCGAAGAGACGGTCACCTATTGTCCGAAATGTAGCGAGGCCGCCGATCTCCTCCTCGCGAGTGGCCTCAAGCCCGCAGGGTGAGGCCAGCCGAGAGCTGCGAGGCTTTGCAACAAGCCGGGTGCGTCCTCCGTTTGCACTCGCCGGGCTGCGACAATGCGGTTCGATGCGATGGACTGAAACGATCGGGAGATCTTCGATGGTCGATTATACGCTGGCGGTCGGAACTCATGATCCGCAGGTCGTCTCGGCCGAGAACGATGGCGATGCGATCAGCCGCAGCGTCGGCTTCGTGGTCGGTCAATATGCCGATGACATGCAGAATTTCGGGCAGGAGGTCGTGACACTGCTCGGGCCAAGCGGTTTGCTGACGCGCCCGAGCGAGCGCCTGGATGAATTCGTGCACCGTATCCCCTCGGTCGCTGCCGCGATCGAGACCGACCACCTGCAAACGGGCGATACCAACACACCGGATTGCAACGGCGATTGATCTCGAAGCAGCGTCGTCGCTGGCTTAGTTGAGCAGCGAGACCGGCTCGGCGATGATGATATCGGCCGTACTATAGGCGCACATGAACGCGTAGGTCGCCTTCAGATCGGCGACATCGACCGTGATGGTGACGCTGCCTGAGCCAGACACCCGTGGCAGAAATGCGTCGATGATCGCTTGTCGCGCCGCATAATCGTTATGGGCCGCGATAAAGCCGTCGATCTGCTCGCTGACGGCGCTGCTCCCGAGGATCGCGAAGGTCTCGTCGAGGCTGCGGGCGGCCGCCTGCGCGGTTCGAAAGCTGCCGACGATCTGCGACACCGCCATCGCGTCGACGGCTGGTGCCACCGTCATGCCGAGGATCTTGAGGCCGGGGATCGGCGGCAGACGTTGCGCCGCCGCCAGCAGACAGGCTTTATCCTCGAGCGATCCGGCCCAAGCCGGGCCTGCGAGAAGCAGCATCATTGCGACAATCACGCGCACGGCAGGCCCTTCCGAGGGCCGAGCCCCCTTATGGTCTGACTCTTGCCATAATCGACCTGGGCTGCCTAGCTGTGGGCCTCCAGCGATGCCGATCTAACACGAAAGATCCAGAGGCGCGACGCGCTAGAGGTGGCCCGACGCCCCGCGCGCAATGAAAGCGCCGCCATTCCGCTCGTCCGTGACCTTGCCGTCGGCGAAGACGGTCGTGCCCCTGACGATCGTCGTGACCGGCCAGCCTGTCACCTCCAGCCCCTCATAGGGCGTGTAGTCGGCCCCGTGGTGCATCAGATCCTGCGTGATCGTCACCCGCTTGTCGGCATCCCACAGTGCCAGATCGGCATCGGCACCGATCGCGATCGAGCCTTTCCGGGGATAGAGGCCGTACATCTTGGCATGGTTGGTCGACGTCAGGGCGACGAACTCCTGCAGCGAGAGACGCCCCGTCTTGACGCCTTCCGAGAACAGGATCGGCAGGCGCGTCGCGATGCCCGGAATGCCGTTCGGAACCCAGCGAAACGACGTGCGTGCCTTTGGCCCGGTCTTGCCTGCGTCGTCGTCGTAACGGAACGGACAATGGTCCGACGAAAAGGTCTGGAACACACCGGTCTGCAAGCCGCGCCAGATCGCGTCCTGTGAGGCCTTGTCGCGCGGTGGCGGAGAACAGACGTATTTCGCGCCGCTCATGTCCATGTTGAGGCCTTTGAGATCGTCGGCCGTCAGCACGAGATATTGCGGGCAGGTTTCGGCGAAGATCTTCAGGCCGCGGCGACGCGCCCATTCGATCTGCTCCATCGCCTCCCGACCGGACACATGGACGATCATGATCGGGATACCGACCAGTTCGGCATGCGAGATGGCGCGGTGGGCGGCCTCCCGCTCGACCAGTTCGGGACGGGAGACGGCATGATAATAAGGCGCGGTTTCGCCGCCCTGCTCCAGACGCTCCGCCATGAATTTGATCTGGTCATAGCCTTCGGCATGGACCATCACGAGCGCGCCTTCGCGCCGCGCGACGTCGAACACCTCCAGCAGTTGCCGGTCGGTCAGCACCATGTCGTCATAGGTCATGAAGACCTTGAACGAGGTGTAGCCATCCTTCACCAAGGCCGGGAGTTCCTGGCCGAGCACCTGCGGCGTCGGGTCGGTGATGATGAGATGCATGCTGTAGTCGATCAGCGACTGCCCCTCGGCCTTGGCCCGATAGGCTTCGACGCTGGCGCGCAAGGATTCGCCGCGACGCTGCAGCGCGAAGGGAATGACGCAGGTATTGCCGCCCGCCGCCGCCGAGCGCGTGCCACTGGCAAAGCCATCCGCCATGACGATGCCATCACCGGAAAACTGGTCGAGATGGACATGGCTGTCGATACCGCCGGGCATCACCAAGAGGCCGGTCGCGTCGATCGTGCGGGTCGCGGGGCCGACATCCTCGCCGAGCGACACGATGCGTCCATCGCGGACGCCGACATCGCAGCGCGCCACATCGGCCGCCGTCACGATGGTGCCGCCACGAATGGCGAGGTCGAGGGTCATCGCGATCTCCAAAGTCAGCTCGGAAGACGATCAAGGCTACCGATCAGCCGATCGACCTCGTCGAGCGTGTTGTAATGCACCAGGGAGACGCGCACCACACCACCATTGTCGGCTAATCCGAGATGCTCGATCAAGCGACGCGAGTGGAAGTCGCCGAACCGGATGCCGATCGAATCATGGTCGGTGTGCTGGACAACCGCTTGGGACTCCCGGCCCTCCATCTTGAACGCGATGGTGGGGACACGAACGGCCGCGTCGCTCGTGCGATGACCGATGACGCGTGTGTCGTTCCGGGTACGGAGATAAGCCAACAGCCGCTCGGCCAGTACCGCCTCGTGCGCCGCGATATCGTCGAAGGCGCGCGTGATGGCGGCGCGATCGCCGGTCCCCCCACCAAGGTCGTCGAGATAATCGACGATCCCGGCTGCGCCCCAAGCAAGTTCGTAATTGGTGTTGCCGGGCTCGAGCTTCATCGGCACTTTGTCTTTGCCGTAGAAGTAGTGATAGAGCCCGTCCAACTCCAAAAGCTTGTCGTATTTGCCGTAAAGCACGGCGAAATGCGGTCCATACGTCTTGTAGAAGCTGAACACGTAGTAATCGACGTCCCAGGCCTGAACGTCGACGGCGCGATGGGGCGCATAAGCCACGGCGTCGACCGCGATTTCGGCGCCGCGTGCGTGGACGCGGGCCGCGATCTCGGCCACCGGGTTGATGGTGCCGAGGATGTTCGACGTATGGGTGACCGCGACGAGCCGCGTCCGGTCGCTCATCAGTGCATCGAGCGCGTCGAGATCGATCGTCAGCGTATCGGGGTCGAGGCTCCACGTCTTGATGACGATGCCGCGCTTTTCGAGGGCGCGCCACGGACCGATGTTCGATTCATGGTCGAAGTCAGTCACGACGATCTCGTCGCCCGGCTGAAGTCTACCCTCCATCGACCGCGCCAGAAACTGGCAGAGGATCGTACTCGACGGTCCGAGCACGATCTCCTCCGGCCGAGCCGCATTCAGCAGCAAGGCAATCCGGCGGCGGGCTTCGGCCAAGCGCTCCACGGCGCGTCGCGAGGCAGGGTAGCTCGCCCCGGTCTGGACGCTGGTGGTCAGCAGATAGTCACGAATGCGGTCGGCCACGGAGCCGAGCACGAGCGAGCCGCCCGCATTGTCGAAATAAGCAAAGCCGTCGGCGAGAGCCGGAAACCGGCTGCGGACGGTGTCGAGATCAAGGGCCATGAAACATGCTTTCGAAAACGGCAGGGTTTAGATCAGTGGGATAAGACGGCTTGAAGGAAGCCGCGCAGACGCGGGTCCTTCGGCGCATCGAACATCGCGGCGGGCGGTCCCTGTTCGACAATACGCCCCTCACACATGAAGAGAATACGGTCCGCCACGCGGCGGGCAAAGCCCATCTCATGCGTCACAACAACCATCGTGACGCCGGTGCGCGCCAAACCTTGCATGACGTCGAGCACCTCGCCGACCATTTCGGGGTCGAGCGCCGAGGTGGGCTCGTCGAATAAGAGCACCTTCGGCTCCATGGCGAGCGCGCGGGCGATGCCGACCCGCTGCTGCTGGCCGCCCGAGAGTTGCGTCGGATATTTGTCGACATGGGCCTCGAGCCCGACGCGGACCAGCAGCTTGCGGGCGCGCGCCTCAGCTTGCGCCCAGGTCAGGCCGCGCACCCGCACCGGACCGATCGCGACGTTTCGGAGCACGCTGAGATGCGGAAACAGATTGAAGTTCTGGAACACCATCCCGGTTTCGGCCCGGATGGCGGTGAGTTGGCGCGTGTCGCCGACCGTAAATCCATCGACGACGATGTCGCCGGCGTCATGCCGCTCGAGGCGATTGATACAGCGGATCAGCGTGGATTTGCCAGACCCGGACGGCCCGATCACAACCAGCGTCTCGCCGACTTCGACGTCCAGCGTCACGTCGTTCAGTGCGCGATATTGCCCGAAGAGTTTGCTGACGCCGCGCAGGCTGATGATCGACGTCATCAACGCCCCCGTCGGTTGAGGCGCGCCTCGAGCAGGCCGACGGAGCGCACGAAGGGCAGCAGCAGAATCACGTAGATGACCGCCGCGCCGATGAGTGGCGTCGGATTAGCCGCAAGCGCCTGCGCCTGCGTGGCCTGTTTTAAAAGATCCGGCATCGCCACCACAGAGGCCAGCGCCGTATCCTTCATGACGTTGATCGAATTCGAGGTCAGCGGCGGAATCACGAGCTTGATGGCCTGTGGCAGCACGATGTCGATCATCTGACGGATCGGTCCGAGCCCCAGCGCGCGAGCCGCCTCGAACTGGCCTTGCGGCACGCCCTCGATGCCGGCGCGCAGAATTTCGGCCGAATAGGCAGCGGAGACGAGGCTGAGCGCGGTTGTGGCGGCCCAGAACGGCGACAGGCGAAGCCCGACGAAGGGCAGCGCGTAATAGATGACGATCAGCAACACCAGCACCGGGATCGACCGGAACACGTCGATATAGGCGATGCCGAGCGGCGACAGCGGCATGCCCCCATAGAGCCGCACCATCACCAGGATCAAACCACCGACGAACCCGATCACGATCGCGGTGAGCCCGAGCCCGACCGTGATCCACAACCCCTTGAGCAGCATGGGGAGCGCTTCGACGAACACGGACCAGTTCAGGAATGTGTCAAAGATCGACATAAAGCAGCTTCGAACCCCAACTCGCCCAGTGTCGGATCATGCGCGACCTGGGCCTTCTTGTCAGCAAAGCCAGAACGGCAGAGGTCGCCGACGCGACCTCTGCCGTTCCGACGACCCGCCGATCGCGGAATGACGCCCTCGTCAGAGCTTCGGGATATCGGCCTTCATGACCGTGCTGGTGGTGTCTTCGGGTTTCGCGCCGAACCACTTTTCGTGAAGCTTGGCGATGAAACCGTCCTGCTTCAGCTTGGTGATCTCGTCGTTCACCTTGGTCAGCAACGGGCTGTTTTTCGCAAACATCATGGAATAGCGCTCGCCGGTCGGGATCCGCTCGACCACCTTATAGGTCGGCTTATCCTTGACGTAATATTGCAGCGCCGGGATATCGCTGATGTAGCCGTCGATGCGGCCCGCCGCGAGGTCGAGCATCGCGGGCGCGAGGCCCTCGTATTTGCGGACGTCGCTGAACTTGTCCTCGTCCATATGCTTGGTCGCATACATGTCGCCGGTCGAGCCGGTATCGACGCCCACGACCTTGCCGGCCATGCCCGTGAGGTTGGTGATGCCCGAATCGGCCTTGACGGTCAGCGACTGGTCGCTGTCGTAATAGGGTTGGGCGAAAGCGACGCTTTCGAGCCGCTTCGGCGTGATCGTGATGGACGACACCGCAGCGTCGATCTGGCCCGATTGCACGGCCGCGAACAGGCCCGTGAACGGGATGTTGACGAACGTGACATCCAGGCCGAGACGCTTGCCGATTTCCTTCGCGAGATCGACCTCGAACCCGACGGTGTCGCCCTTGGCGTCCTGAAACTCCCACGGCACGTTGCCGATGTTGGCCCCGACCTTCATCTCGGCCGCGTGAGCCGCGAACGAGGCACTGAACGCCATGGCACCAAGGACGGATCCGAGCGCACACCGCTGCAACCATCCTGAGACTTTGTTACGCGACATGCAGAACCCCTGAAATGGAATTGGACCAAATTGGCCAGACCGGTTTGACCAGATGGAGTTTGGAGCAGATAACGAAATGGCGCAACCAAAGACGAGGCTTTGTCACGACAATGAATCGGCAGGGTAGCTGAAAGGATGGGCAGTCAGGTCATGACTTGGGCAGGACGACCAAAAGGACCACGTCGCGATGGGTGACCTTGCCGCGCTGCGCCGCTCCGAGCCGCCGACCGGCGACATGTTCGCGGGCGACCGTCCTCTCGTGCCACGCGCCGTTTCCGATCATCTCCAGGCCATGATTCTGCGCGGCGGACTGAAGCCGGGCGAAAAACTGCCGTCCCAGCGCGATCTCGCCGAGCAGCTCGGCGTCAGTCGCCCATCGCTGCGCGAGGCGATCTCGGTTCTGGAGGCGATGGGGCTTGTCAATGTGCGGATCGGCAGCGGCGTTTATGTGACCCAGCCCGCCACCCGTGCGCCCTTATGGCGATTTTCCGAACGCTGCAGCCCGCAAGACGTCTACGAGGCGCGTTACGGGCTTGAAAGTCATGCGGCACGGCTTGCGGCCCTGCGGTGCGACGAGGTCGGCGTGGCCCGGCTGCGCGAGGCGACGGATGCGATGCGCGAGGCACTCGCGCGCGACGACATCCCCGCGATGGCGGGCGCCGACGCGACCTTCCACGATCTCGTCTTCGACCTAACAGCCAATCCGATTCTGGCCGGCATGTATCGGCCGGTTCGCGACATGATGGTGGAGACGCAACGGCTGCCGATGACGCTTCGGATCCGCCTTGGCGATACGCTGCGCGAGCATGAGAACGTCTGCAAGACGATCGCGTCGCGCGATGGCGATGGCGCCGAGGCGGCGATGCGGCATCACATTCGCGCCGCAGCCAACCGCTACGGGCTGACGATCGGCTGACGTTACGCGACGGTGACCAGCACGGCTCCGATCGTCACGGTCGCACAAGCACCGACCAGGAACGCAAGGGTTCTGATCACCGGAATGCCGGCCGCGTAGATGACGTAATGGACGAACCGCGCTCCGACATAGGTCCAGGCCGCGATGACGGTCGCGGGGGTGCTGATGCCGGCGATCGCGGCGATCAGCACCAAAGGCGCGAAGACCGCAAGATTTTCGATCGCGTTAAGATGGGCTCGCCTCGCCCGGTCCATCCAGGGCCGGTCGACCGGATAGCCCGGCCCCGGATTGCCGATCGGCGCGAGCACGCCGAACGTCGCCATTCTGCCCACCACATAGGGAACCCACATCAGCGCGGTCGCGGTGGCGACGATCGTCAGGGCACGAAGCTCCGGCGTAAAGGTCACTGAAACATCTCCAGACAGGGCCATGACGGTCTTCTGCCGCAGGCGGCGGCGCGGTCCAACCCAGTCGCTTGCGAGACTCCCGGAGCCGAAAGCTCCGATCCTGGACCAGGACGTCACGCGCCGCTTGGGATATCACATGGTATGAAACGTCGGCGCCGATAGCGCCAGCGCGTATCAATGCGCGTCCTCTTGGGCCCGGGTCTCGTACCCGGACCGACACGTTGGACGCGCGATGACGCGCCTGGCATGACGCGCCTGGAAAGACGCGCCTGGAAAGACGCAATTGGGATGAACGACCCGCGATGACGGACGCGCGATGACTCACCAGACCTTACTCCTGATCGCAACGCTTGTGCTGTGCTGCGGCGTTGCGGTCCCGCGTCTTCTGCGACGCTGGTCGCCCTTGGCGAAAGTCGGTTGGCGGGTTGTCCTGTTGATCATCTTCACGGTCCTGATGCATCGCATCGTCGGCTCGCCACTCCAGCCGACCTTCCATTCGGATCTGGGCGGTCAACGCTTGTGGGAACAATTGCTCGAGGCGGGCTGGTGGATGGTGACCGCGAGAGGCATCGTCGGGCTGGCCCGCCTCATCGTCGTCCTCGAGAATCGCCCGCGCGAGACTCAGATCATCTCGGACCTGATGGCCGCGACCATCTATCTTGCGACCGCGCTCGCGGTCGTCGATCTCGTCTTCGACGTTTCGATCGGCGGATTGCTGGCAACCTCGGGCGTGATCGCGATCGTGCTCGGCCTGGCGCTCCAGAGTACCTTGTCGGACGTGTTCTCCGGCATCGCGGTGGGGATCGAGCGGCCCTACAAGGCCGGCGATCTGCTGTGGGTGGAAGGCGGCATCGAAGGTCACGTGCTGCAGGTCAATTGGCGATCGACGCAGATCGCCACCGGCAACGGCAATATCGCGATCGTGCCCAATAGCGTCATCGCCAAAGCGCGGCTCATCAATCATAGCCGCCCAACACCGGTGCGCGGTGACGCAATCGAGATGCGGCTCGATCCGGGCGCCTCGCCCGAGCTTTGCATGGCGACCCTGCATGCCGCCATCCTGGCCTGCCACCTGCCGCTGACGACGCCGCCACCCAGTATCGCCAGAACGCAGCTCCGCGGCGACGGCGTCGTTTACGAGATCTACTTTTCGGTGCCGTCGACGGAGAAGCTCGGCGCGGCGCGCAGCGAGGTCTTCGGCCAGGTGCAACGGCATCTCCGCCACGCTGGCATCTCGCTGGCGGTGGCCGGCATCGCAACGGTGCCGCGGCTCGCGGTTCCGACGCCGGCGGAACTCCTGGCCCAATCCGACCTGTTCGGGGCGATCGACCCCGAGGAGCGCGACCTTCTCGCCCAACACCTGACCCAGATCCATCTGGCGCGCGGCGACATGCTGATCCGGCAGGATGACGAGCCGCGAGCCTTGTTCATCGTCGCGTCCGGGACCGTGGAAATCACCCGGCGCACGCCGACCGGCGAAACCCCGGTGATCTTCCGCATGAGCCCGGGTGGGAGCCTGGGCGCGATCGGCCTCATCACCGGCGCTCCTTATGGCGCCACGGCGACGGCGCTGACGCAGGTAACGGCCTACCGCCTCGACAAGGCGGCCATCGCCGCCGCCGTCAAGATCAGGCCGGAGCTCGCAGCTGGACTCGAAGCTGTCGCGGCGCGCGGTCAAGCGGCTTTGGCGGTCGATGTCGTGGCGCACCGCGCCGAGGAGGTCACCCATCCCGAGCAGTTCCTGGACCGTATGCGGAGCTTCCTGCGAAAACTGGCGGTTCAGGACGCCGCGTAGCCCAACACCCGAGCGTCCTGTCCCCGTCGCCCATAATGCTGCGGCGAACAGCCCATCACGCGCTTCAAGGCGGTGCTGAACGCGCTTTCGAATTCGTAGCCCAGGGCCGGAGCGATGACCGAAATGGAATCGCGCGATGTCGCGAGCCGGTCTCCCGCGAGCAGCATCCGCCATCGCGTCAGGTCGTCCATCGAAGACACGCCGACCATCGTCTTGAACTTCAAGGCGAAGCTCGACCGCGACATACCCGCAACCGCGGCGAGCGCCTGCAGAGCCCAGCGGCGCGCCAGCTCGCGATGCATGGCCGATATCGCCGCGCTGGCGCGCCAGCTCGCGATGCATGGCCGATATCGCCGCGCTGATCTGGTGATCGGCCAGAGCGAACAGCCAGCCGACGCCACCGCTCGACCCTTCGGCGATATGCAGCCACGCACCTCCGCCCCAACTCTGATGTTGGCAAGGATCGTGCTTCATGTAGGTTCGGTCACAGTCCGCACGCGCATGCGAGGGACGGAGCGATCGAGGAGAGCCGCCATCCTGCCCTTGCTGATCCGTCGCTTGTTACTCTCACTGGTCACGTTGGGTGTCCTGAGTATCCTTGTCTTCGCCGGTGGCCAATTGCTGCCCGGCGACGTGGGACGGTCCATCCTCGGGCCGCTCGCCGACGAGCGGTCGGTCGCGGCCCTCAACCATCAGCTTGGGGTCGACCGGCCCGTCCTCGTGCAATATTGGGATTGGATCAGCCATTTCGTTCGTGGCGACATGAGCCAATCCTACGCCTATCGTAGCCCGGTCGCGCCGTTCGTCGCGGCGGCCCTCGGCAATTCGCTCAAGCTTGCGGCCATCGCGTTCGTGATCGTGGTGCCGCTCGGCATCGCGGGCGGCGTCCTGGCGGCCCTCAAACGCGGCAGTGTCGTCGACCGCACCATCACGCTGGCGGGTCTATCCGCAACCGTCATCCCGGAATTTGTGTCCGGCATCGTGCTGATCCTCTTGTTCGGGATCACGATTCGTCTGTTTCCGATCTCGGCCACCCCGCCGCCGGGCGCTGGATGGCTCGAGCAGATCTACTGTCTGATTCTACCCTCGCTGCCGCTCGTGTTCCTGCTGTTCGGCTACATCGCCCGCATGGCGCGGGCCGGTACCGTGGAAGCGCTCGATAGCGATTATGCCCGCACGGCCGTGCTCAAGGGGTTGCCGTGGCGCACGGTGATCTGGCGCCATGTGCTTCGCAATGCTCTGTTGCCGACCATCACGGTCGTGGCCTCGCAGACCGGCTATCTGATCGGCGGCCTTGTCGTGATCGAAACGCTGTTCCATTATCAGGGGATCGGCAGCCTGATCTACGCGGCGGCGCGCGGCCACGATTTCCCCATGCTGGAAGCCGGCGTTCTGGTGGTCGGCGCGGTCTATGTCGTGGCAACCTTCGGGGCGGACCTTCTCTACACGACGCTGAACCCCCGCCTCAGGCGGTCGGCCTCATGAGCCTCCCCGCAACCCTCTCGACCGTCGCGGCCGCGCCGCCCCGGACGATCCGCTTCGAACGGACCCGGCTGTTGTTCCAGACCCCGACCTTTCTGGTCGGCTTCGTCATCGTGCTGTTCTGGATTTTCTGCGCCACGATCGGCCAGACGCTGGTCGACCCCCTTTCGGACGATATCCTGAACTCGCTGACGCCGCCGTCGGCCGATCACTGGTTCGGCACCGATCAGCTCGGCCGCGACATGTTCGCCCGCGTGATCGCCGGCTCGCGCGACATTCTCGTCGTCGCGCCGCTGGCGACCCTGCTCGGCATCGTGGGCGGCACCATTCTCGGCCTCATCATGGGGTTCTTCCCCGGCGTCGTCGACGACATCCTGAGCCGCATCATCGAAGCGGTGCTGGCCCTGCCGCTGCTGATCCTCGCGCTGGTGGCCTTGACGGCGCTCGGCGCCTCCAACGCCACCGTGATCCTGTCGATCGGCCTCGCCTTCACGCCCCAAGTGGCGCGCGTCGTGCGCTCCGCCGTGATGAGCGAACGCCATCTCGACTATGTCGCGGCGGCGCGCCTGCGCGGCGAAAATGCTATCTACATCATGGTGGCCGAAATCCTTCCCAACGTGCTGGCACCGATCACGGTCGAGCTGACGGTCCGGCTCGGCTATTCGATCTTCACGGTCGCGACGCTGAGCTTCCTCGGCGTCGGCCTGCAACCGCCCTCCCCCGATTGGGGCCTCGCGATCTCCGAAAATTACGCGCTGATCGGCGGCGGCTATTGGTGGACCGTGTTGTTCGACGCCATCGCGATCGCCTCGCTGGTGATCGCCATCAACCTCATCGCCGACGCGCTGCATGGAGTGAGCGAATGACCGCTGCCGTGCCGGAGACCGATGCGCTCCGCATCGAGGGGCTCGACGTCGTCTATCGCGTGCGCGGCCGCGACCGTCAGGTGCTGCGAAACCTCAACCTCCGCATCGGCCCTGGCGAGACCTATGGGCTGGTCGGCGAGTCGGGCTGCGGCAAGTCGACCGCCGCTTTGGCGGTGATGCGCTACCTGCCACGCAACGGCCGCGTCGCGGCGGGCCGCATCCTGGTCGATGGCGAGGATCTCAACGGCCTGTCCCAATCCGGCCTGCGGGCCTTGCGCTCGACACGTCTGTCGATGGTCTATCAGGACCCGGGCCGGGCGTTGAACCCGGCCATCGCGGTCGGGGACCAACTGGCCGAGGTCTATGCGCTCGCGGGGGCCGCGCCCACCGACGCGCTCGACAAAGCCGTCGCCATGCTCCGGCATGTACAGATCACCGATCCCGAGCGAGTGATGGGGCGTTACCCGCATCAATTGTCGGGCGGCATGCAGCAGCGTGTCGTCATCGCCATGGCGCTCGCGGTCGACCGGCGGCTCATCATCCTCGACGAGCCGACGACCGGCCTCGACGCGACCGTGGAGGCCGAGGTTCTCGACCTCATCGACACGCTCCGACGCGAGCATGGAACAGCGGTGCTGTTCATCGGCCACAACCTCGCGGTCATCGCCCGCATGTGCGAGCGGGTCGGGGTGCTCTATGGCGGCATGCTGGTCGAGGAAGCCCCGACCCGCACGCTGTTCGCGGCGCCGCGCCACCCCTACACGGTCGGTCTGCTGCGCTGCCTGCCGCGCCTCGGGCTCGACCGGCGCCTGCAACGGCTCGACACGATTCCGGGCTTCCCACCCTCCGGCCCCGAGGCCCCGACGGGCTGCAACTTCGCCAATCGCTGCGGCCTGGCGCGCGAGCGTTGCCGCACCGAACTGCCGCCCCTGTTCGATCTTGGCGCCGGTCGCACCAGCCGCTGCTTCTATCACGACGAGGCGGGCGACCTACCCCGCAACGTGCCCGCCGAGGTGGTGGACCACGCCCCGCGCGCGCCCGACGCGCAGCCGCTGCTCTCGGTGCAAAATCTGGCGAAGACCTTCCGGTCCGGCCCGCACCTGATCCACGCCTTGCGCGACGTCTCGTTCGATCTTGCGGCCGGCGAAACGCTCGGTCTTGTCGGCGAATCCGGCAGCGGCAAGTCGACCCTCGCCCGCATCCTCCTTGGCCTCGAAACCGCCGACGCGACCAGCCGCATCGTCTACGACGGGGTCGCGGTCCAGGCGGGGCGACCCCGCAAGACCATTCAGATGGTGTTCCAGAACCCGGATTCGGCGCTGAACCGCGCGCATCGGATTGGCCGTATTCTCGGCCGCGCGCTGTCGCGGCTCGGTGGCTTGCGCGGCGCGGCACTGAAAACCCGCCTGTTGGCCCTGTCGCGCGGCGTCCAACTGTCGGATGCCTATCTGCAATCGAAGCCGCGGCAGTTGTCGGGCGGCCTGAAACAGCGGGTCGCCATCGCGCGCGCCTTTGCGGGCTCGCCGCGTCTCGTCGTCTGCGACGAACCGACCTCGGCGCTCGATGTCTCGGTGCAGGCCGCGATTCTCAATCTGCTGACCGATCTGCAGGGCGTCGAACATGTCGGCTACCTGTTCATCTCACATGATCTCGCGGTGGTGCGTTACGTCGCCGACCGGATCGCGGTGCTCTACATGGGCCAGTTGATGGAAATCGGACCGGCTCTAAGCGTGTTCGACGGGCCGCATCATCCCTATACCGAGGCGCTGTTGTCGGCGACGCCCGCCCCGGACGGCACGCTGCGGCGTGTCAAGCTGAAGGGGACGCCGCCGAGCGCCACCATCAAGCCGCAAGGCTGCGTCTTCCACACCCGCTGCCCGCGCCACATCGGCCCGATCTGCGACACGCAGGAGCCGCCGCTGCTCGAAAGCGACCTCGGCCACGCCATCCGGTGCCACCTGCCGGTCGAGGCGCTCGGCCGCGCCGCAATGGTGTCGAGTGACGGAGTGCCGGCGGGCGCGCGGCAGGAGCTGCAGGGCGTTGTGGCGGTGTAGGTAGGATGGGGTGTTCGCGTCGAGAGTATGCCGGATAACTTCTGTAGACCCGATGCGGACATTCGCGCGTTCGGCCGCGTACGCTATATTATACCGCAGCAGCGACCGCTCGGCTTAGTCCAAAATTCAGCAGTTTTACGCGCGCCTTCGGCTATGCCAGTGCCGGGGTCGAGGTTCGCCCAGAGCTACGCAGGGCGCGTCTCAGCCTATTCGGGTGACAATCCTCACGCGCAACATAACGGCTGCCAACGCGGCCGTGCCGCCTCGCTCGGCCGCCGCCCCGAGGACCATCCCTGCCTGAGCGATCTCGGCTTCTAATCACCCGCTTCTCAATAGAAAACGATCACGAGCCGGAGGCCCTACGTCCGGCAACCAGTACCCTGAAGATCATAAGGTGCGAAACGACAACGAGGGGAGCGTAGAACGTATAGACATACCAAAAGGTCGCTAGATTGAAGCTCGGCACATTCAGCTGTAACACCCCGCGTACCCCGTTCAGCAGGTCCACGAATCCCCATGTGTTGGTCACCCACACAAGAGGAATGGCAAAGCGCCAACTGCTCCGCAGGGCAAAGATGGAAACGAGAGCCAACGCCGCTGCCACAAGATCGCCGTAAGCCGCGCCGGAAAGGAATTCTCGCGACAATTTGGGATCGACCATGCCGGTAACCAGTAGGGTCATTCCCACATAGCGGGGTACATGCACCCAGAGCAGCGGAACTAAAGCGGAATTACGAGGCATCCTCGTCAGTGATGGCCAAACGTACCACGCCGTGACGATGGCGAAGACGACGCAACTCACAAGAAGCTGCATCCAGAATATTGCGGTGTTTTCCATTTCGACTATCCAATTTAAGCAATGGTGATCCCTGTTTTTATGCCGTCACATCGCCAGCTCAGACTCCTTGATGTTGGCGATGGGTCCAAGGATCGTCGGATCGAAGTCGTTCAGGGCGCCTCGATCGAGCAGCCGCTTTGGCAAGTCAGGATTGGCCAGGGCACCGCGGCCGATGGCGATGATATCGGCGCCGTCGTCCAGCGCCTCCACCGCCTGCTCGACGTTGTGCAGACCGCCGTTGGCAAGGATCACGGCCTTGGGCGCGTAACGCCTCGCGAGGTTCATCAATGAAGGACCACCCGGAGCAAATGCCGGCTTCCAGGCCTCAAATTCGGTCACATGGATGAAGTCTGCGCCTGCGTCGGCGAGGCCGCCGAAGATGATTTCGGCATCACGCTCCGCGTCGGCCCACTTGTGATGGTAGTCGTTCACCTTCCCTTGCGAGATGCGGACGCCGACTGGCGTCTTGGCCCCGAGCTTCCCACGAACCGCCTTGAAGGTTTCGAGGATCAATCGCACGCGGTTCTCTGTGACGCCGCCCCAGCGGTCCGCTCTGGTGTTGGTGTAGTCAGTCAAAAACTGGTCGAGCAAGTAGCCGTTGGCGCCGTGGATTTCGATGGCGTCAAACCCGGCAACTTCGATTGCGCGCGCCGCCGACGCCGCCATGCCGGCGATGGTGTCGGCGATCTGCTCGTCCGTTATCGCGGCCGGCAAAGCGTAGCCGCCATTCCCATGATAGAAGGTCATCTGTTCGCCTTTTGGCTGAACTGACGACGGCCCAACGGTGGTGTCGCGAAAGCGGTTTGCCTGGCTTATGGCGCCGGCATGCATCATCTGGGCGATAGCAAACGCACCGTGTGACTTGATGTTTTTGACGACCGGCTTCCAGGCATTGGCCTGGACTTCGTCAGTCATGCCGGGCTGCTGGACGTAACCCTGCGAGAACGCCTGGTCGGTATAGATGCCTTCAGTGATCACGGTCCCGAAACCGCCACGCGCGAAACGCTCATAGTAGCGGATCATTGTTTCGGTCGCCCGACCATCCTCGGTCGCTGAAATGCGCGTCATTGGCGCAACAGAGAGGCGGTTCTTCACGGCATGGCCGTTTATTGTGATGGGCGCGAAAAGCGCCTCTATATCAATGTCCATCTTCAAGTGCTCCAGAAGCATGCGATGAGGCGTTTCAGCCAAACAAAGGAAGAACACCCGGCTGGCGGCCACCGTGTGCAAATCTCAGGGTTGAGTGGCCAAGCCCCCCTCCCCACCGTCAGACCCGATCGTCGGCGCGCAAGGCGCCGACGATCCGATCGAGGATTGTTGGAAGAGATCAGGCGACCTGCCGGCGCCCCAGTTGCTCGAGCACCGGGTACATGGCCGACGGCTCGGGACGCCGGGTGTAATCAGCGTTGACCTCGGCGTAAGCGATCGCGCCGTCCTGCGCGACGACGTACCGGGCCGGCATCGGCAGCGTCCAGCTATTCTCGCCATTGAACTGCGTCAGGTCCGCGCCGAGCGCTTTTTGGACCTCTCGCAGGTAGGCAGGCAGAGTCCAGCGAACGCCGAACTGAGCGGCAATTGCGCCGCCGTGGTCAACCAGGATCGGGAACCCGAGCCCGTTCTGCCGCTGCGATTTGCGGCTGTTGGGCGCTGTCTGTTGCGAGATGGCGACCAGGCTCGCACCGCGCGCCTCAAGTTGCGAGCGACCTTCTTCCAGCGCGCTCAGGTCGAAGTTACAGAAAGGGCACCAGGCGCCGCGGTAGAAAGTTGCGACGAGCGGCCCTCTGGCGAGCAGGGTCTTGGAAGAGACGGGATTGCCGTCTGCGTCAGGAAGGGTGAATTTCGGCGCGACATCCCCCGCCTTCAGCGCCCGGTTCTGGGCGCCCGATGCGATCAATTCATCTGTGGCGCGATGCAGCGCCTCGACGGCTGCGGGCGGAGCGCCAGCGTCAAAAGCGGCCCTTAGCGCATCCAGCTTACCTTGCAGCGGCAGACCGGATTTGGCGATTGAGGCGATGGTTTCCTGAAGGGACATTGGTATCTCCTGGTTGTCACAACGAGTGCGTTGACAGGAAATCGGCCCTTTTGTCCGAATAGACTAGCCGGAGGGCGTGGCTTTGACTTATCCATTTCTGCTATGAGCGACCACCTCGAAGCCCTCCGACTGTTTATCCGCGTTGCGCGTCTTGGGAATTTTTCCGCCGCTGGCCGGGAGCTAGGCGTGCCCCAATCCACGGTGTCGCGCACGATAGCCGCCCTAGAGCGGGAGATCGGGGCATCGCTTCTTGTGCGTACAACGCGGGAGGTCACTGTAACGGATGCAGGCTCTGACTTTCTGGCTCGGATTGAGCCGATCCTCGCCGATCTGGAAGAAGCGGAACACTCGGCGCGCCACTCCGACGAGCTGCGCGGCACATTGCGCATTGGCATCGGGACCAGCCTGGCGGCGCGCATCGTAATTCCCCATCTCAAGCCCTTTCTCGATCGTTACCCGGCGCTGCACGTCGACCTGTTGCTCGATGACGAAAAGCAGGATCTGGTAAAGGAGGGCGTAGATGTTGCATTCCGTTTCGGAGCGCTCGTGGACTCCACCGCGACCGCTCGAAAGCTGGTAACTTGGCCGCGCGCGCTTGCCGCTGCCCCAAGTTATCTGAAGACAGCGCCAGCCCTGAATGTACCAGCCGACTTAGCCGCCCACGCGATCATTGTCGGTCCGCAGGGCGTCGGGGATTGGACGTTCCGCAAAGGGGGAACGGCCGCTTCAGTGAGGCTTGAGGGACGACTAAGGATCACCGTCCTACAGGGCGCTTACTTAGCCGCGGTTGAGGGCATGGGACTTGTGTTGACGACTCTACCGGCCTTCCGCCGGGAGTTCGCCAGCGGCGCCCTCGTGCAAGTCTTGCCCGAATGGGACCTGGGCTCCGTGGATGTCCATGCCGTGTTCACGAGTGGCCGAGCGGCCAAACCCTCAGCGCGGGCGATTGTGGACTATTTTGCGGACATCCTGCCGCGCGCCTGAACCGACGAAGAAGGCTTAGGCGCAGGCCTCTCCCGCGGTGGAGGAACCGGGCGACGGCGAAGATGAAGCGCCGCCCCGGACGGCACGCTGCGGCGTGTCAAGCTGAAGGGGACGCCGCCGAGCGCCACCATCAAGCCGCAAGGCTGCGTCTTCCACACCCGCTGCCCGCGCCACATCGGGCCGATCTGCGACACGCAGGAGCCGCCGCTGCTCGAACGCGACCTCGGCCACGCCATCCGGTGCCACCTGCCGGTCGAGGCGCTCGGCCGCGCCGCAATGGTGTCGAGTGACGGAGTGCCGACGGGCGCGCGGCAGGAGCTGCAGGGGGTTGTGGCGGTGTAGGTAGGATGGGGTGTTCTCGTCGAGAGTATCGCCGAATAACCATATGACCCGCCTGCTCGTCGTATCGTTGGCCCCGGATATTCGGGTGAATGGCGTTGCTCCCGGTTTGGTGGATACCCCCCTGACAGCCGATTGGACTGCTGCCCAGGCACTCTGGCGGGAGCGGTCGCCCATGCGCCGGGCTGCGAAGCCGGAGGACATCGCCCAGGCTGTCGCACTGCTCGCGGCGTCGGACTATCTCACCGGGGAGATCTTACTCTCCGATGGAGGTCTGACTCTCACATAGCGCTCGCGCTGCGGTAGCTTGGCTCTGACCGATGATCGCGATCTCTAGTCACGTGTGCTGTGCAAGATCCGTAAGCGCCGCGTGATCATAACGCGAGCGGAGCCAAGGTCCGCTTTCCGGCAGCAACCCAATCCCGACACACAAAAGGCGCGGCAAAGTGCGCCGGCAACATTCCGTCGCGCCTTGGGCTTGTTGATTTTGCTGACACATAAACAGCGAAATGGAGAGCGACATGCCGCAATTCGATTCGACCATCAAGCACATCAAGGATGGCGTGAAGGGGTTCACGATCACCGCCGCGGTCAAGAACATCGAGGGCTGGGAAGCCACACTCGAGAAGGTCGAGGCGCCTGCCGCCAAGGCCATCGTCAAGGATCTCGAAAACCTGAAAAAGCACTTGCAGGCCGATCCGATCAACGGCGGGCAGGTCAAGAAGCTCGTGCTGAAACTCGGTAAGGAGACCGCAGCATTCGCGGGCAAATCCGAGAGCAAGAACGCCGACAAGATCAAGGCCCTCGGCGAAGCGCTGAGCCATGCGGCCGAAAGCGCGCCGGACGAGTGACATCAAGGCCTGAAGCCGCGACGTCCGTCAGAGCGTCGCGGGTCGGTTCAGTGGTTCGGTACCGCATAGACCTTGCCATGGTAGGGCGCTTGATCGATCTGATCGAGCGCCATCACATAGAGTGTCGTCTCTCCTGGTCCGAAGGCGAGATTGGGCATCGAGACGGATGGGACGTCGATCGTCCGCAGCAGTTTGGCGTCGGCGTCGACTACGATGATCTTGCCCGGGTGGTCGAGCGAGCGCGGGCTCTGCCCGATGTAGAGCTCGCCCTTGGCATCGATCTTGACGCCATCGGGATAGATGTGGGCCTGGCCTGGAAACATGTCGTCGAGCCGGAGGAACACGCGCCGGCCGCTGAGGCTACCATCCTCGGCGATGTCGAAGGCCAGCAATCGGCTGTCCTCCGTTTCGATCAGATAAAGGATCTTGCCGTCGTTGGAGACCGCCAGGCCGTTGCCGTTATGCAGGTCGGTGCCTTCACGGATGACCGCGCCGGCTGGCGTGATGTAATAGACCGACGCGTCGATGACCGCGCCTTCGTGGCCGGATCCCGTAAAATAGATGCCGCCCTTCCGATCGGGCGCAAAATCGTTCGGACCGATAAAAGGACGGCCCTCGCTGTCCTTGGTGTAGGGCGGCAGGGTCTTACCGTCGGCGGAGATGCGCCCAATCGTCTGGTTGTCGTAGCAGGTGACGAGGAACTCGCCGGTGCTGGTGGGCAGCACTGCCGAGGGGCCACACCCGTCCTGCTTCCAAAACGTCTCGTTCGTTTTGCCATCCCATGTCGTGACGGTGTTGCGGCCATATTCCACGTAATACAGCTTGTCGTGATACCAGATCGGCCCTTCGGGAAACCACGCATCGGGGTTGATGACTTTGACGTCCGCGGCGGACGCCGAGCCGATTAGAGACAAGGCGAGCATCAGGCCGGCGAGCGTTGTCTTCATGGGGCATCCCTCCGCGAACGGGGCGCAACGGGCACGCACGCCTTCCGTCGCGATGTCGATGCAAGGACAACGCCAGAGGCGTCCTTGCTTAAAAGATCGGGCTGGAGAGACCAGCCCGCTCGTCGGCGACGATCCAGTCCATATAAGCGTGGAAGGCCTCGCGCATCGGGCGTGGCCGCCAGCCCGTGTCGGCCACGATGCGGCTAATGTCGTAGGCGCCCCACATGCCATCGCGGGAAGGCGAATCCTGCAAGATGTCGGCATCGGCCGGAGCCGTGACTTCGGCCCGAACAGCCGGCACCTTCTCGGCCGCCCAGCCGATCATGTCGGCGATCGTCACGGTTCGCCCGAGCGCGATGTTATAGACCGCGTGGGTCAGGCTTTCTGCATCGAGCAGCGCCATGATGCCATGCGCCACATCTTCGGCGTGGAGATAATCGCCGACGCCGTCGAGCGTGTTGGTGCGGATCGGGCCGGGGCGATCGAGCGCCAGATGCGCGATGCGGTTCGGCAGGTGGCGGAAGTCGCGGCTCGCCGTAGTCCGGTCCATGGTGCCATAGACCGAGGACAAGCGCACCGAGACAGTCGAGAGGCCGAATAATGCGCCATAGCGCTCGGCCACGAGTTCGGCCGCCTGTTTCGAAATGCCGTACAGGCGCTTCGGCGCGACATAGCCATCCTCCGGCAACGGCGCGCTGGGCGTATCCGGGCCATGGTGCCGATAGACCGCCCCTGACGAGACATAGACGAAACGCATCATGCCGGGCTGCTGCCGCGCCCAGTCGAGCAGTTGGACCGTGCCCATCAGGTTGACGTTCATGATCTCGACCGGCATCACGGCCTCCCGCTCGCGCGCCGCCTCCGCGGCGCTCCCGCGCGAGATCGGCGTGATGGTGGCGCCATGCACAACGGCCGTAATGCCATGCGGCCGCAGAGCCTCTTCCCAGGTCGAGGGTTCGGTCACATCCCCGATCACCACCGTGAGCCGGTCGGCCACGGGCGCGAAATAGGCACGGGCGGCCGCATCGAGCGGGGCTCGATCGAGGATCACGGCCCGGCGCGCCGGATCGGCGTCGAGCCACACCCGCGTCAGCACACTCATGGCAAAACCGGTCGCGCCGGTGATCAGAAGCGTCATGAGAGCGGCCCTTTGTCGTAAATCGCGTGACGATCGCGCCGGCTGCGCCTAACAGGGATCGATCGTCCCTGACACACCCGGCTCCTCATGATCGTTCTGACCGACAAGACCGCGATTGTCACCGGGTCGAGTTCCGGTATCGGACGCGCCATCGCGCTGCGCTTCGCCGCCGCCGGCGCGCGCGTAATGCTGGCCGACCTGACCGAAGCAGCGTTGGACGGAGGTCCCACGACCTCTGCGCTCATCGCCGAAGCCGGCGGCACCGCGCTGTTCTGCCGAACCGATGTCGCGGTCTGGGCCGAGGTCGATGCGCTGGTCGGCAAGGCTGTGGCCGATTTTGGCCGGCTTGATGTGATGGTCAATAATGCCGCGACCTATTCGGGCACGGCGCTGCTCGACACGACCGAAGCGCAATGGGCCACCGTGATGGGCGTCAACCTCACCGGCCTGTTCCATGGCTGCAAGCGCGCCGTGCAGCAGATGATCGGCCAGGAGCCGCGCGCCGAGGTTCGCGGGCGCATTATCAATCTCGGATCGCAGCAGGGCATCGTCACGGCGCCGCGCGATTGCGCCTATGGGGTCAGCAAAGCGGGCGCCATCTACCTGACCAAACAGATCGCGGTCGATTATGCGGCCGACCTCATCGTTTGCAACACGCTGTCGCCCGGCAAGATCGAGACGGGCGCGCCCGGCCTGCCGACCGATCCGGCCCTGCTCGACAACGCCCGCCGACGCACGCCGTGGCCGCGCCTCGGCCGCCCGGACGACATCGCCAATGCGGCGCTGTTTCTGGCCAGCGACCTGTCGACCTATATGACGGGCAGCAATCTCGTGGTCGACGGCGGATGGCTCGCCCGATGAGCGCCGTCGACACGGGACGGCGGATGGCTCGCCCGATGAGCGCCGTCGACACGGGACAGCGGACTGATCGCAAGATGAGCGCCGGCGACACCGCCAAGCGGCTCGCGGATCGCCGCATCCTGGTCAGTGGAGCCGCCAGCGGCATCGGCGCGGCGCTGGTCCATCGCCTCGTGGCAGAAGGCGCGCGGGTCGTCGCGGCCGATCTCGATCGAACGCGGGTCGCCGAACTTGCCGCGACATGCCCGCCCGGCCGGGTGCTGCCGGTCGCCTGCGACGTGACCGATGCGGCGGCCGGCCAGGCGGCTGTCGCGGTCGCGATGTCGGAATGGGGCGGCCTCGACGGCTTCGTGCATAATGCGGCGGCGCGCTCCGTCGACGGCACGGTGGTGACGCTCGATGCGGCCGACTGGCGCGCCGAAATGGCCGTGACGCTGGATGGCGCGTTTCTGATGAGCAAGGCGGTGGTGCCAGCGCTTGTGCAAGCGGGCGGCGGCTCGATCGTGCTGATCGCCTCGCAACTCGGTCACGTCGCGGTCGGTCAGGCCGTTGCCTATTGCGCCGCCAAAGCAGGACTCATCCATCTGGCGAAACTGATGGCGGTCGATCATGCGGGCGAGAACATCCGCGTCAACAGCCTGTCGCCGGGCGCGGTCGGGACGGCGCGCCTGCTGCAACGCTGGCCCAACCTCGCTGCGGCCGATGCAGGGCTCGGACCGGCGCATCTGCTCGGGCGTATCGGCCGTCCAAACGAGATCGCGGCCGCCATCGCGTTTCTGCTGTCGGACGATGCGGCATTCGTGACCGGGACGGACCTGCTGGTCGACGGCGGATATACGACGCGATGACGGCACCGAGCCAGCACCCGTTCGACCTCGTGCTGCGCGGCGGTACTGTCGTCGAGGCGACCGGTCGAGCCAGAGTCGATCTGGCGATCCGCGACGGACGGATCGCGGCGCAGCTGCGGCCGGGCGAACCCGCGGAAGCAACGATGGTGCTGGATGTGAGCGGGCGGCTGTTGCTGCCGGGGCTCGTCGACGCGCATGCCCATCTGCGCGAACCAGGCTTGACCCATAAGGAGGATTTCGCCTCCGGCACCCAGGCCGCTGCGGCCGGCGGCGTCACCACGATCCTCGACATGCCGACCGACGAGCCCTGGACCGACACGCCGGATCTGCTTCGCGCCAAAATGGCGCTGACGCGAGACCGCCTGCATGTCGATGTGGGATTTCAGGTCGCGATGCGGCGCGACACCACGGATTGCCGTGCGTTGCGGGACGCCGGAGCCGTGTCGTTCGAGGTCTTTACCGCAGACGTTCCGCCGATCTACCGCCATGACACGATCGACGCCCTCGCGGCGGCTGTCGGCCGGATCGCCGCGGTCGACGGGCTGATCGGCATCTCGCCCGGCGACCAGTCGCTGATCGACGCCGCCGACGGGGAGCCGACGGGCAGCATCGCGGACTATCTCGCGAGCCGCCCGCCCCTGGCCGAAGCCAACGGCATCGCGCGCGCCATTCTGGTGGCGGCCGATCGCGGCGGACGCGTCCACATCCGACAGAGCAATTCGGCCCTTGGTCTCGACACGTGGCGGCGCATGCGCGACTTGGCCGACGTCACCATCGAGACGACCGTGCAATGCTTGCTGCTAACGGCCGAGCGCTATACCGATCTCGAAGCCGCCATCAAGGCGTCGCCACCGTTCCGCAACGAGGCCGATCGCCTCACTCTGCTGGCGGCGGTGCGCGAGGGCACAGTCGACATCGTCGCGACCGATCACGCCCCTCATACGCCTGCCGAAAAAGCCGCTCCGGTCGCGCATTTTGCCGATATACCGGGCGGCCTGCCCGGGCTGCAGACGCTTCTGCCCTGCATGCTGCATCTCGTCGGGCGCAGCGATCTCACGCTCGGCGATGTCGTTCGGGTCTGCGCCACCAATCCTGCGCTACGATTTGGGCTCCTCGGGCGCAAGGGCGCGCTGACGGTCGGCCATGACGCCGACATTCTGGTGCTCGATCCCGCCATGACGAGCACCATCAGGAATGAGGATCAACGATCCAAAGCCGGAGCGACCCCGTTCTCGGGCTTGACGTTTCCGTTCCGGCTCGACCGCGTCTTGCTGCGCGGCCGAAGCATTTTCACCCATGACGGCGTGTCGACCTCGGCGATCGGCCTCGTGCAACGACCCAACAGCGGCTGACGCCGCTTTCAACCAAAGGACATCGGCTCATGGATCTCGGATTGTCGGACAAGCGCGTTCTCGTGCTGGGCGCCAGCAAGGGGCTCGGCCAAGCCATCGCGCTCGCCATGGTGGCCGAAGGCGCAACCGTCATGGCAGCGGCCCGTTCGGTCGAGCGGATCGAGGCATGGCGCGGCGCTCTACCACCCGAAGCGGCGGCGCGCGTAAGCGTCCATGAGGTTGACTTGGCCGAGATCGCCAGCGTCGATCGCCTGGTCGACGCGGTGCTGGCCGCGGGTGGCGCCAACGTGCTCATCAACAACGGCGGCGGACCGGCCCCGGGCGGCGTGGTCGGCACCCCGACCGAAGCCTGGAACAAGGGGTTCGCCAGCATGGCGGCGTCGTTGTTCCACCTGACCGACCGGCTCATCAAGCCCATGATCGAGAAGCGCTGGGGCCGCATCGTCACGATCGGCTCGTCCGGCATCGAGCAGCCGATCCCCAACCTCGCGATCTCCAACGCGATTCGCGCCAGCGTCGCCGGTTGGTCGAAGAGCCTCGCGAACGAGGTCGCCGAGCACGGCATCACGGTCAATATGGTGCTGCCCGGCCGCGTCGCGACCGAGCGGGTCGAGAGCCTCGACCAGAACCGCGCCAGCAAAACCAATCAATCGATCGACGCCGTGCGGCTGCAATCGCGCGCCGAAATCCCGGCCAAGCGCTACGGGACGCCGGAGGAATTCGCGGCCGTCGTGACCTTCCTGGCCGGCACACCCGCGTCCTACGTGACCGGCAGCATGATCCGCGTCGATGGTGGCGCCATCCGCAGCATTTGACGCGACCACAGCGACCGAACTTCAGTCTTCGGGGGGCCCGGCACGCTCTGCGATCAGCCGGTACTCCGCCGGGCGGCGATAGCGCGCAAAGTCGAAATTGACGCGTCGGCAGGCGGAGATCAGGTCGAGGTCGGCGCGATACACCACCACCTCGTCGCCGATCGACAGGGCCTGCGCGGCGATTTCGCCCGTCGGCGCGATGATGCAGGAGCCGCCGATCAGCGCCTGCCCGTCCTCGATCCCGGCTTTCGCGGCCGCCGCGACCCAGAGCGTGTTCTGGTAGGCGCCCGCCTGCATCGGCAGGTGATTGTGGAACATCCGGAGATGGGCGAGCGCCGGCGCCTCATCGAGCTGTAGCGGCGTGTTGTAGCCGATCAATACCACCTCGGCTCCGCCAAGGCATAGCATCCGATAGGTCTCCGGCCAGCGGCGGTCGTTGCACAAAGCCAGACCCACCCGTACGTCGCCAAACCGGAACACCGGAAACCCGAGATTACCCGGCTCGAAGTAGCGCCGCTCGAGATGCACGGTGGTGCCGGGCTCCGGCGTCTCCTGGCCGGGCACATGCATCTTGCGATACCGCCCGACCAGAGCCCCGTCGCGTCCGATCAGGTCCATCGTGTTGAAGCGCCGCACGCGGCCATTCTCGACCACGCGTTCCGCATAGCCGAGTGCGAAACCGACGCTGAGCCGCCGCGCCGCATCATAGAGCCGCTGGGTCTCTGGCCCGGGACAGGACGTCTCGTAGAACGCCTCGATCTCATCGTCGTCGAGCATCCATCGCGGAAAGAACGTGGTGAGCGCCAATTCGGGAAACACCGCGAGGTCCGCACCAGCAGCGGCGGCCTGCTCCAACAGATGTACCAACCGCCCCACCGTTTCGGCGCGCGAGGCGGCGCGCTGCACCGGCCCGGTCTGACAGACCGCGAGCGTTAGGCTTCGAGCCATGGCGTGGTCTCCTCGATCGGGTGGCGCGCCGGGTCGGCCGGAACCGCATGACGGGGCAAAAATTGCCCGGTCGGGGTCGCGTCATGCAGGATGCCGTCGCGGATCACGGAGCGACCCCGGACCAGCACGTCGGTTGGCTTGCCGGTGAGCCATAGCCCCTCATAGGGCGTGAAATCGACCGCCGAATGCTGCGCTTCATGGCGAACCTGCCATCGCGCGTCCGGGTCCCAGAGTACCAGATCGGCATCGAGCCCGACCGCGATCCGGCCTTTCCGGTCATCGAGGCCATACAGCATCGCGGCTGCCTGCCCGGCCAAGGCGAGGTAGCGGGCGAGTGTCAGGCGGCCGCTCAGCAGGCCCTTGGAGAATAGGATCGGCAATCGGGTTTCGAGCCCCGGAACGCCATTCGCGGCAGTGGTGAAGGACGGCTCGGAGGCCGGCGCGAGTTTGTCGGCCATGCGATAAGGCGAATGATCGGACGACCAGAGCGCAATATCGCCCGCCGAGAGGGCTTGCCACAGCGCGTCCTGGCTGGCGCGGCCGCGCGGAGGCGGCGAGAAGATGAAGCGGGCCGCCTCCTGCGGCGGCCCGTCGAGGTCGGCGGCGGTCGAGAGAAGATATTGCGGGCAGGTTTCCGCGATCACATCGGCACCGCGGGCACGGGCGCGATGCACTTCCTCGGCCGATTGCGCGCAGGAGACATGCACGATGACGAGGCGCGCGCCGGTGATTTCGGCGAGGGTCGCGGCCCGGTGGGTCGCCTCCCGCTCGAAGGCTTCGGCATGCGCCACGGCATGGTAGCGGAACCCGGTGCGCCCGAGCGCCACCAGACGCCCGGTGGTGCGGCGAATGCCGGCATCATTCTCGGCATGGACCATCACGGTCATGCCGCGAGGACGAGCCCCATCCATGATGGCGAGCATCAGGTCGTCGGAGACCGCGAAGCCCCGATAGGTCATGAACGCCTTGACGGATGGCACGCCGCGCGCGGCCAACCGGTCCAATTGCGCGTCGACGTCGGAGCCGGTGGCTTCGGTGAAGACCGCGTGCAGGCCATAATCGACGACAGAGCGACCGCCCGCGCAGTGCAACGACCGATCGAGCGCCGCCAGCGTCGTCATGCCCGGTCCCGGCATGGCGAAAGGCACAATGCAGGTCGTGCCGCCGAAGGCGGCGCTGATCGAACCGGTCGCGAAGTCATCGGCGGTATCGACTCCGCCCCAGGTCGGCTGATCGAGATGGCAATGGGCGTCGATGCCGCCCGGCATCACCCACCGTCCGGCCGCCTCGATGATCGCGGCGCCCCGCAGCCCCCGTCCGAGCGCCGCGATGCGGCCGTTCGCGATGCCGATGTCGCAGTCGGCCCAGCCCTCGTCGAGGGCGACGCGGCCGCCTGTAATGACGAGATCATACATGGCGATCAGCCGCTGGCGTGGCGACGAAGCACCAGCTTTCGTGCTGGGGGACGAGGACGAACGCGAAACCCGCAATCTCACAAGCGGCTCCGGCGCGATCGATGAGGATACGAGGCTCGGTCAGCAAACGGTCTCCTGGCGTTACGGCCGGACAGGTCTTAGGCTCGGCATGACAGGCGTCCCTCCGGAGACCGCATGACGACCGTGACCGATCCTAGCGCCGCTGCGGAGGTTTTGACCATCGTGGCGCTCGCTTATGGCCTGCTCGACACCATGCCGATCGCGCAACCCTTTCTTGCGGCGTGGCCGGACCGTTTTGACAGTCGACCGTTCGCCCCGCAGGGTTGCCCCGTCTTGACGTGGCTCGACGAGACCGCCGCCAACACCACGCCCGCCACCGCGCCTCTGGTCGCTGCTCTCGCGAGCGCCGCCGCGGCGCTGGCTTGGCGTCAATCCTACACGGCCGCCGATTTCGGCGCCGCCTTCCTCGATCGCTACGGCTGGAGCGAGTTGATCGGGACAAAGGGGCCGATCCCCAGCGAGACGATCGCCTGCGGCTTTCTCATGCTCGGCCCGTGGACGGATTATCCCGCTCACGCGCATGCGGCCGAAGAGCTTTACGTGCCGCTTTCGGGCACCGCTCTCTGGACACGGGGCGACGAGGCTCCCATCCGCCATCGTCCGGGCGCGCCGATCCACCACCCGGCCTGGATCTCGCATGCCATGTCGACCGAAGCCGAGCCTCTCCTGGCCATTTACCTGTGGCGGGGCGGCGATCTTGCCGCAAAACCGCAGATCACCGGCCGCTCGTCTCCCCGCTCTCACCCCCCGAAAGCCACCGGCATGCCCATCGCGCTTGGACGAGACCGCCTCACCGTCGCCGACGTCAGACAGGTGGCCCGAGACGGGGTCGTGGCCACGCTCGATCCGGACGCCGCGCGCACCATGCTGGCGTCGCAAGCCGTGCTGCAGGACTGGCTTCAGGCGGATCGGCCGGTTTACGGTCTGACGCGCGGCCTCGGCAATCAAGCCACGGTCGCGATTCCCTCCGAGGATCGCCGCCTGTTCAGCGAGGCGATGCTGAAGGCGAGAGCCTCGGGCGCGGGTGGCTCGTTCGCGCCCGACATCGTTCGGGCGGCCCTTTTCGTTCGCGCCGCGACGCTGGCGCGCGGAGGGGCGGGTGCTCGGCCTCTCATCGTCGAGACCCAACTCGCGATGCTGAACCAGAACGTCACGCCCCGGGTGCCACAGATCGGCTCGATCGGCACATCGGATCTCATGCTCTGCGCCAATATGGGCCTGCCTTTAATCGGGCTCGGCCAAGCAACGTTCGAGGGGCATCTGCTAACCGGTGCCGAGGCGATGCGGCGCGCCGGGATCGACACCGTGCAACTGACCGAGAAGGAAGGTCTGGCGCTCTGTAGTTCGAATGCCGTGTCGATCGGCTATGGCGCGCTGGTGATCGCCGATCTCCTCGATCTTCTGGATCTCGCCGATGCCGTGTTGGCCATGACCTTCGAGGCATTCATGGGCAACCCGAGCCCGTTCGATGCGCGGGTCGCGGCCCATCATCCGGCGCCCGGGCAAGTCGAGGCGGCCGAGCGGCTGCGTCGGATGTTGGCGGGATCGGCCCTGTTCGAGCCGGGCGTTCCCCGTCGCGTGCAAGACCCGATCAGCCTGCGCTGCGCCACCCCTGTGCATGGCGCCGCCCGAACCGCGCTGCGCTGGGCGCAGGACGCGGTCGATGCCGAACTGAACGCGGCGGCCGACAATCCGTTGATCCTGATCGACGATGCGGAGATCCTGTCGACGGGCAATTTTCACACGGCCGCCATGGCGGTCGCGTTCGACGCCCTTCGCCTGGCGCTGGCGCAACTCGGCACGATTGCGTCCCAGCGCACCGCGCGACTGCTCGATCCGGAGGTGTCCGGGCTCGGCGGTCTGCTGACCCGGATTGGTGTCACCAAATCCGGCGTGGGTCTCCTCGGCCTCGTCAGTCACACGCTGGATCGCGAGTCGCGGGCTTGCTCGGCCCCCGTCTCGAACGATGGGGCGACACCATTCGGCGTCGAGGATCAGGCTCCCATGACCCTGTCGGCGGTACGACGGACGGCTGATCAGATCGGTTTTCTGCAGCAGATCCTCGCCTGCGAAATGATGGTGGCGGCCCAGGCGCTCGACATCCGGCCGTTGCGGCCCTCCGCGCCGGTCGTCGCGGCGCTTTATGGCTTCGTTCGGCGTCATGTCACGGTTCTCGACGAGGATCGCAGCACGACGGCCGATCTCGAAAACCTGCATCACGCGATCCGCGACGGTGGCGCTCTCGCGGTTGTCCGCATCAGCCTCGATATGGCGTGAATCGTCACGCGTGTGGCCCGCTTCCTGCTAAGGTCGAGCCGCTCAGAGCCGAGCCGCTTCAAAGGTCGAGCGTCTCCGAAGGTCGCGTCAAGAACTCAACAAGGTGGGATCGCCATGAACCGGATTTCGAACGCCTATAGCCGCTTGCGCGGACAGCTCGGTGCCGTCGAGAACGATCTGATTGATGAATTCGTAAGCGGTAAGATCGATCGCCGCACATTCCTGCGCCACGGCAGCATGTTGGGGCTTTCGCTTCCCCTGTTGGGCGGTATGGCGGGCGGGGTCGGTCTGCTGTCGGGATCGACCCCGGCGCGGGCCGAACCCAAGGCTGGCGCCACGATCCGGGTCGCGGCGGTAACTCCCGCCGCAGCCATGAACCCGGTCAGCATCGCCGATCAGGGCGGCCTGACGCTGCTGATTCAGACCGGAGAATTTCTGTGCGTCACGCAGCCCGATCTGACGCTGAAACCTTCCCTTGCGCTCAGCTGGTCGCATAACGAGGATAGTTCGGTCTGGACGTTCAAGCTTCGCAGCGGCGTGACATACCACACCGGGCAGACCTTCAAGGCCGATGACGTGATCGCGACGATCGATCGTTTGGCCGACCCGAAGAACGCGTCCAATGCGCTATCGGCCTTCAAGGGCATCCTGTCCAAGGGCAATACCAAGAAGGTCGATGACCTGACGGTCGAGTTTCACCTCGATGCGCCCTATGGCAGCTTCCCCTACGTGGTGTCGTCGGACAATTACAATTGCATCATGCTGCCGGCCGATTTTGCCGGCGATTTCGAGAAGGACTGGACCGGAACGGGGCCGTTCAAGCTCGAAAAATATACGCCGAAGGTCGGGGCGAATTTCGTCCGGTTCGACGGCTACTGGGGCGAGAAGTCCCTCCCTGATCGGGTCGAATTCGTGTTCTACGACGCGCTCCAGCCGCGGGTGCTCGCACTGCAGGGCGGCCAGGCCGACATGATCGATCAGGTCCCGGTCGCGGGCGGCCAGGCGCTGCTGAATGATCCCAACTTCACCGTCATTCGCGAGAAGAGCGCCGCGCACGAGCAAGTTCATATGCGCTGCGACACCGGGCCGTTCCAGGACAAGCGTGTGCGTCAAGCCATGGCGCTCAGCATCGATCGCACCAAGCTTGTGGCGGGCCTGTTCCGGGGCTTCGCGGCGGTCGGCAACGACAGCCCGTTCGCGCCGGCTTTCCCGTCCACCGATACGACCGTTCCGCAACGCAAGCAGGACCTGCAGAAGGCCAAGCAGCTGATGGAAGCGGCCGGCGTCGGCAAGGGCTTCAAGGTGACCTTGACGACCGAGCGCTATATCGAAATCCCCGATTACGCCATTCTGCTGCAAAATTTCGCACGGCCGCTCGGGATCGACATCACGCTCAACGTCGAGTCGCAGGACGCCTATTACGGCAAGGCGGTGTTCGGGCAGTCGGATTGGCTCGACAGCACCATGGGCATCACCGATTACGGCCAGCGTGGCGTGCCGAACGTCTACTTGCGCGCCCCGCTGCTGAGCGATGGAACCTGGAACGGCGCGCATTTCAAGAACCCCGAATACGACACCCTGGTGACCCAATTCGGCAGGACCGGCGACATCGGCGGTCAGCGCGAGGTCGCGGGCAAGATCCAGACCCTGCTGCTCGACGAAACCCCGATCATCTTCGCCTATTTCTACGACTATCTCGTCGTGACCAAGAAGACGCTGGTCGGCATCCCGCCGATCGCCAACCGTCTGTTCCTGGATCGCGCCGGCTTCGCTTGAGCCGCAACGTCGGAGGCCGCGAGAATGCGCGGCCTCTTCTTTCGATCTCGCAAGACGCATATGAGCGGATTTTGCCCTGTGATCTCCTCGCCGCGTGACCTTATCGGATACGGGTCCGAACCGCCGCATCCGCAATGGCCGAACAGGGCGCGCCTCGCGCTCAATGTGGTGGTCAATTACGAGGAAGGCGCCGAATATACGCTGCTGAACGGTGACGATCGGCCCGAGACGATCCTGTCGGAGGTCGGTTCTGGCGCTCCCGCGATGGGCACCCGAGACCTCGCGATGGAGTCGATGTATGATTATGGCGGCCGTGCGGGGGTGTGGCGGCTGCTGCGCGCGCTGACGGATCGCGGGATCGTGCCGACCTGCTACGCTATCGGGCTCGCGTTCGAGCAGAACCCACGCGTCGCGGAGGCCTTCGCCAAGGCGGGTTGCGACTTTGTCGGGCACGGCTGGCGCTGGATCGACTATGCGAGGGTATCGGTCGACGAGGAGCGTGACCATATCGGCCGCTGCCTCGAGACGATCGAGCGGCTGACCGGGGAGCGACCCGCCGGCTGGTACACTGGGCGGATGAGCCTCGACACGCGGCGCCTCGCGGTCGAGCATGGCATTCTTTACGACAGCGACGCTTATTGTGACGACCTGCCGTTCTGGATGCCGGTCGGCCGCACAAGCCATCTCGTCGTGCCGCATGCCTTCGACACCAACGACAGTCGCATGGCGCGCAACCAGGATCTTGCAGCCGGATCGGACTTCTTCGACTATCTCCGCGACAGTTTCGACGTGCTCTACGCCGAGGGCCTGACCGCCCCGAAGATGATGACCGTCAGCCTTCATTGCAGGCTGGCCGGCAGGCCGGGGCGAATCGCAGCCCTGACCCGGTTTCTGGACCATGTCTTGGCTCACGACCGGGTGTGGATCTGCCGCCGCGTCGAGATCGCACGGCATTGGCGGGCGACGTTTCCGCCGCCAGCCGAGGCGCCTTAGAGCAGCTTCTCCAACCGGATCGGAGTTTCGCGGGCACGAATCCCGGTCGCATGCCAGACCGCATTGCCGATCGCGCCTGCCGTGCCGGTCACGCCGATCTCGCCGACGCCCTTGATGCCGAGCGCATTGACGTGGGAATCATGTTCCTCGATCAGAATGGCCTCGAGCGACGGCACGTCGGCGTTCACAGGCACGTGATACTCGGCGAGATTGGCGTTGACGATACGGCCCGTGCGACGATCCATGGCGGCCCGCTCCTGCAACGCGAATGAAATCCCCCAGATCATACCGCCGAAATATTGGCTGCGAACCATGCGGGGATTGATGACCCGGCCGGCCGCGAACGCACCGACCAGACGCGATACGCGCACCTGACCGAGATCGGGATCGACCTTCACCTCGGCGAAGACCGCGCCATGCGCGTGCATCGCATAATCCTTCTGGGTCGCGGGGTCGGCTGCAGCCTGCCCCTTGCCCTGGACCGAGGCCTGCCCGGCACGGGTGAGAATCGTCTCGTAACTCTCACTCCGGCTTTCGTCATCGCGTCGGAAGAGACGTCCATCGCGGGCCACGACACCCGTATTCCCAGCGCCGTAGAGCGGCGAGCGGTCATCGTTGGTGGCAAGTTCCGCAAGGGCCGCGATCACGGCCCCACCCGCGTTATGGATCGCGGTGCCGGCCGTCGCCGTATGGGCCGATCCCCCCGCAATCCCGGCGTTGGGCAGGTCGGACGTCCCCATGTTGAACGTCAGCTTCTCGAGCGGCAGGCCGACACCGTCCGCCGCGATCTGCGCCAGAGCGGTCCAGGCGCCCTGCCCCATGTCCTGGGCGCCGATATCGACCGTTCCGGTCCCGTCGGCGCGAAGTTCGGCGCGCGCCTCGGCTTGGAACATCAGAGCCGGGAAGGTCGCGGTGCCGACTCCCCAGCCGACCAGCAGGCCGGCTTCGTCGCGCATCTGCCGTGAGCCGAGCGGTCGCCCCGCCCAACCAAAACGTTTCGCACCCTGCTCATAGCATTCACGCAGCGCCTTCGAGGAGAAGGGCTTGCCCGACAGCGGCTCGGTCTCGGCATAGTTCTTGAGGCGAAATTCCAGCGGATCCATGCCGCAGGCAAAGGCCATTTCATCGATCGCGCCTTCCAGCGCCACGCTGCCCGATGCCTCGCCGGGTGCCCGCATGAACAGCGGCGTGCCGGTATCGAGGCGCACGGCCTCATAGGTGGTCGACAGCGCCGGGGTGGCATACAGCGTGTGCGTCACCCCACCGGCCGGCTCGAAGAAATCATCGAAGCTGCTGGAGGCCGCGACGGTGTGGTGGTCGATCGCGGTCAACGATCCATCCGCCATGGCGCCGATCTTCAACGTCTGCCGGGTCGGCGACCGATGGCCCACAGGCCCGTACATCTGGTCGCGGCGCAGCACCAGCTTGACCGGCTTGCCCACCAGCTTCGCCGCCATGATGCCGAGAATTTGCGGGCCTGAAATCAAGCCCTTGGACCCGAAACCGCCACCCAGGAAGGGGCTGCGGATGAAGATGTCGGTGGCATCAATGCCGAAGAGCCCTGCGATGCGGGCCTGCGCCATGGCCATGCCCTGGCTCGGTGTATCGATGGTGAGGTGATCGCCGTCCCATGCCGCGACGATCGCATGCGGCTCCATGGCATTGTGATATTGCGCCGGCGTATCATAGGTCGCTTCGATGCGACGATCGGCCGATGCCAGTCCCGCTTCGACGTCGCCATGCGTGTCCTTGGAGGGCGAGCCGACCCCAACCGAATCCGGCACGAACCGGGGCGCGTCGTCGAAATCGACCCGGGCGGTCTCGACGTCATAGGTGGGGTGAAGCAGCGCCGCGCCTTCCGTTGCGGCCTCGAGCGAGGTGGCGACCACGACCGCGATCGACTGATTGGCGTAACGAACCTGATCGTTCTGCAACAGCTCCATTCTGAACGTGAAGGGCGTGCCCTTCAGGTCCGGATCCTGCGCGAGCGTCGGTGCATTGGCGGGCGTCATGACGTCGATCACGCCCGGATGAGCCTTGGCGGCTGCGAGATCCAGGGCGACAACCCGTCCCCGCGCGATCGTGCTCGTGGCGATCACGGCATAGAGCATATCGGCGGGGTGATGGTCGGCCGCATAGCGGGCGCGGCCCGTGACCTTGAGCATGCCTTCGGCACGGGTCAGCGATTGGCCGATGCTGGAGCCATGGCGAACGTGGACGGGCGCGGTGTCAGACATGAAGGGCGGCTCCTTCGGGTTGGGCAAAGACGGAAGCCGGCAAGGCGGGCATGTGCTCCGGCGTGCCACGGGCGGCGAGACTGATGGCCCGCGCGACGACACGGCGCGCGAGTTCGATTTTGGCGGCGTTGTGGCCGGATGGTTTAGCATCGGCCAGCGCCGCCGCCGCCGCTTCGGTGAACGCTGCCTCGCCCACGGTCTTTCCGGCGAGAACGCGCTCCGCGTCACGGGCGCGCCAGGGTTTCAGCGCCACACTGCCGAGCGCCACACGGGCCTCGACGATCGTCGATCCGTCGAGCTTGAGCGCCACGGCCGCCGACACGGCTGCGAATGCATAAGACGTGCGCTCGCGGACCTTGAGATAACGCGAATGATCAGCGAACCCGGCTGACGATGCCGGGATCCGAACCGCGACGACGAGATCGCCGGGCTCGAGCACCGTCTCGCGCTGCGGCTCGTCACCGGGCAGGCGATAGAAGGCGTCGAGCGGAACGTCGCGGAGCCCGTCGCGCCCCTCGATTTCGACCACGGCATCGAGGGCGACGAGAGGCACACAGAAATCCGACGGATGGGTCGCGATACACTGAGGGCTCCACCCCAGCACCGCGTGAAGATCGTTCTCACCGCCCATGGCGTCGCAGCCTGATCCCGGCTCGCGTTTGTTGCAGGCGCTCGCAAGATCGAAGAAGTAGGCGCAGCGGGTGCGTTGCAGGAGATTACCGCCTGCGGTCGCCGCATTGCGAAGCTGCGCCGATGCGCCGGACAACATTGCCTCCGCCACCGCGGGGTAGCGGGTCGAAACCTCGTGGTGATAGGCGATGTCGCTATTGCGGGCGAGCGCACCGATCCGCAACGCCCCGTCCTGCAGGACGTCGATCGTATCGAGGCCGGGTAGTCGGGTGATGTCGATCACACGCGTCGGCCGCGCGACGTTGCCCTTCATCAGATCCATGAGGTTGGTACCGCCGGCCAGATAGACACTGCCGGGTTGCGCCCCCAAGGCGACGGCTTCGGCGATCGAGGTCGGGCGGGAATAGTCGAAGCGCTTCATGCGGCTTCTCCCCGGTCTTGCGGAGCCATACGGGCTTGTGCGTCGAGCACGGCGTCGGTAATGCCGGCATAGGAGCCGCAGCGACAAAGATTGCCGCTCATCCCTTCCCGGATCCGCTCTGCATCGGTCCCGGCATGCCCCTCGGCGATCAGCCCCACCGCGCTCATGATCTGGCCCGGGGTGCAGAAGCCGCATTGAAGCCCATCATGCTCGATGAAGGCGGCCTGGACCGGATGCAGGTGATCGCCATGCGCGAGCCCCTCGATGCTGAGGATCTCGGCGCCGTCGCAGCTCAGCGCGAGGGTCAGGCAGGAATTGACGCGGCGACCGTTCACGAGAACCGTGCAGGCGCCGCACTGGCCGCGATCGCAGCCTTTCTTGGTCCCGGTCAGGTCGAGGCGCTCGCGAAGCAGATCGAGCAGGGTGATGCGCGGATCGTCGATCCCGACCGTTCGCATCGCCCCGTTGAGCGTGAGCGTGATGCTGAGTTCCATGGCGGCCTTTCGTCGTGGGCACAGACGAGCCGCTCATGAGCATGTCTCACGGCCGTCCAGAACCTTAGGCCCACACCTTGGAATTATTGCAAAGTCCAAGGCCCGGCAAGCATAAGGACCGTGACATCAAGACGCTTTGGCTCGGTGGAACAAAGGCGAAGCCGTCAGTGCGCCTGCGCCACACTGGCTCCGATCCCGGTTTCCGAGCGCACGAATTGCGCATCGAACGCGGCCCGCTCCGCCATCGCGCGCTTGCTCTTGTCCAACGTCGACACGATCCAAATTCCGGCGAAGGCGAGCGGCATCGAGAACAAAGCCGGATTGTCATAGGGAAACAACGCGGCCGGGTGGCCGAAGGTCGTGACCCAGACGGCCTTGCTCAAAATGACCATCACGACAGCGCTGACGAGGCCGAGCAGACCGCCCACCAGCGCGCCCGTCGTCGTCGTGCCGCGCCACATGATCGACATCAGCAGCACCGGGAAGTTGCAGCTCGCCGCGACCGCAAACGCCAACCCCACCATGAAGGCCACATTCTGCTTCTGGAACACGTAGCCGAGATAGATCGCCACGATGCCGATCAGAATGGCCGAGATCTTCGACAGGCGCACCTCCCGCGCTTCGGTCGAGCGACCGCGCGCGATCACGCTCGCATAAAGATCATGACTGATCGCGGAGGCCCCCGAGAGCGTCAGCCCGGCCACGACCGCGAGAATCGTGGCAAAGGCAACGGCCGAGATGAAGCCCAGGAACAGCGATCCACCGATCGCATTGGAGAGATGGATCGCCGGCATGTTGGCGCCGCCGATCAGATCCGTGATCTTGTTGTAGTGACCATCGGGCGCGACTTTGAAGAAGCTCGCGTTCGGCATCAGATAGGTGATGGCCCCAAACCCAATCACGAAGGTCAGAATATAGAAATAGGCGATGAAGCCGGTAGCGTAGAACACCGATTTGCGCGCTGCCTTGGCGTCCCGCACGGTGAAGAACCGCATGAGAATATGGGGCAGACCGGCTGTGCCGAACATCAGCGCGAGGCCGAGCGAGATGGTCGAGACCTGATCCTTCACAAAGCCGCCCGGCGCCATGATGGCATCGCCCTTCGGATGGATCGCGATGGCGTCGGCAAACATAGCGTTGACGTTGAAGCCGTAGTGAACCAGCACGGCCAAGGCTAGAAGCGTGGCGCCGACCAGGAGCAGGCACGCCTTGATGACCTGCACCCAGGTGGTCGCCTTCATGCCGCCGAACGCGACATAGACGATCATCAGCACGCCGACGATCACGACCGCATAGAGGTAATCGAGCCCGAACAGCAGTTGAATGAGTTGTCCCGCGCCGACCATCTGGGCGATGAGATAAAATGCCACCACGACCAGCGTGCCGACGGCCGCCAGGGTGCGGATTGGACCTTGGGCCAGCCGAAACGAGGCGACGTCCGCGAAGGTGAACCGACCGAGGTTGCGAAGCCGCTCGGCGATGAGGAACAAGACGATCGGCCAGCCGACCAGAAAGCCGATCGAATAGATCAGGCCATCGAAGCCCGAGCTGAACACCAAGCCGGAAATGCCGAGGAACGAGGCCGCCGACATGAAGTCGCCCGCGATCGCGAGCGCATTTTGCAAGGGCGAGATGCTGCCACCCGCCGCGTAGAAGTCGCCGGCCGAGCGGGTCGTCATTGCGGCCCGGTAGGTGATGTAGAGCGTGAGGAGCACGAAGGCCACGAAGATCACGATGGCGGTAACGTTGAGACCCTGCTGCTGCACCGGAGCGACATCCGGCCCGGCGGCTGAGGCGGCCGTTGCCGTGCCGATGAGAAGAGCGGCGCTTGCCGCGAAACGGGACAGCGCCGTCATCGAGCCTGCTCCTTGACGACTGTGCGGGTCAGGTCGTCGAAGCGTGTATTGGCGCGCGCGACGTAAATCCCTGTCAGGGCAAAAGCAAAGATGATGACCGCGAGGCCGAGGACAATCCCCAGCGTGAGCGGGCCGGCGCCGATCTTCGTCGCCATGGCGTCATGCGCGAAAGCGACCGCAAAGATGAAGGCGAGGTAGACGACGACCATCACGATCGAAAGGCTCCAGGCGAAGCTCGATCGCTCGCGCACCAGCGCCTGAAAAGTCGGATCCCGCAACATGGCCTGGGGGTCGGCGGCCTCGGACGGCAGCAACGGCTTTTGCAACACTTCGACTCTCCCTCTGGCGTTTATGCTCGGCTCGGGTCTGGTGCCCGTTTTTTTTCGATCTTGGAGCGAGAAGGGTGCTGGGCACCCCTCCCGCAAGGTTGGTCAGACGCTTCGGCTGACGAGGTTCTCGAGCATTTCCTGCCGCCCCGAGCGGGGCTTCGGAGAAATGCCGCGTGCCTCGGCGGCTGCCGCGATCTCGTCCAGCGTGGCCCCGCCCGCAGCGTGGCCAGCCTTGTCCCATCCAGCGTAGCGCTCGCCGACATGCTTGGCGAGAGCGCCGGTCTCCACCATTTTGGCGGCTGCCAAGAAGGCTTTGGCGCAAACATCGATGCCGCCGACATGGGCATGAACCAGATCATCCACCTCGATCGACTGCCGACGGATCTTGGCATCGAAGTTGAGGCCGCCGGTCGTCAGACCGCCGCCCTTCAGCACCTCGTAGAGCGCCAGCGTCAGTTGCGGTACGTCGTTCGGGAATTGGTCGGTGTCCCATCCCAGCAGCGGATCGCCCCGGTTGATATCCAGCGAGCCGAGGATTCCGAACGCATTGGCGACCGCGATCTCGTGCTCGAAGGTGTGGCCGGCCAGGATGGCGTGGTTTTCCTCGAGGTTGAGCTTTACGTCTTTCTCGAGCCCGTAATGCTTGAGGAAGCCATAGACGGTCGCGGCATCGAAATCATATTGATGCTTGGTCGGCTCCTTCGGCTTCGGCTCGATCAAGATCGGGCCGGAGAAGCCGATCTTGTGCTTATACTCGACCACCAAAGACAAAAACCGACCCATCTGGTCGAGTTCGCGCTTGAGATCCGTGTTCAGCAGCGTCTCATAGCCTTCGCGCCCACCCCACATCACGTAGTTGGCGCCGCCCAGTTCATGCGTGACGTCAAGCGCCGTCTTCACGGTCGCGGCCGACCAGGCGAAGACGTCCGGATCGGGATTGGTCGAAGCGCCGGCCATGAAGCGCGGATGGCTGAACAGGTTGGCGGTGCCCCACAGCAGCTTGACGCCGGTCTCCTGTTGCTTCTTGCCCAGATACTCGCCGATCTCGCGGGTGTTCTTCAGCGTCGCGGCCAGGCCATCGCCCTCGGGGGCGACGTCGCGATCATGGAAACTGTAGAGCGGCACGTCGAGCACGCGGAAGAGATCGAAAGCCGCATCGGCCTTGGCCCGCGCCGCCGCAAGCGGATCATTGCCGGCGTGCATCCAGGGGCGATCGATCGTCGGCGCGCCGAAGGGATCACCGCCGTTCATCACGAAGCTGTGCCAATAGCAGACCGTGAGGCGCAGCTGCTCCTTCATGGTTTTGCCGAGCACGATCTTGTCGGGATCGTAATAGCGGTAGGCGAGCGGGTTCGATGATCCCTCGCCTTCGTAGCGGACCGTCGGCAGGTCGGAAAACAGCGTCATGGCAGATTGTCCTTCAGGTAGATGTCGATCCGGATGGGATCGGGATGGAAGTCGTCGCACCCGTCGGCCAGAGCCTTGAGGGTTCGGACCGCTCGACGCACTTCGTCGGACGGGTCTTGGTTGATGGCGGCGTCGAACGTGCCGCTAAGAAGCGCCTCGCGCATGAACGGCGTGAGCTCATGGCCGATCGTGACGACGGTGCGCGACCGGCCGGCGGCTTCGAGAGCCGCAGCGATGCCGCGATTGCCAGCGCCGAGGCTGTAGATGCCAACAAGATCGGGCATCTCGCGAAGCGCTTTTGCGACGATCGGCTCCGTCACCGCCCCATCGTCGAGACCCTCGGCGACGGGAAGCAGCGACAGGTTGGGAAAGTCGCGCTCGATCACCTGGGCCAGACCAAGGCGACGTTCGGCATGGTCCCGCAAGGTCATGCGGCCCGCCACCGTGAGCACGTGGCCTTGACGCGGGCCGAGAAAACGCCCCAGCAGCGTGCCTGCGACGCGACCGGCCGCCACATTATCCGGTCCGATGAAGCGGGCCCGGCGCGAGGGTGTCACGTCGGACACGAGCGTCAGCACCGCGATGCCGTCGGCCGCAAGGCGGGCGATGGCGTCGCGAACTTCCGGTGCATCGACGGCGACGGCCGCTACCCCCATGGTCCCGTCGTGTCGGCAGGCGATGAGACAACGGGCGAGATCGACCGGATCGAAGGCCGCATATTCACCGATCGAGATCGCAATGCGCTCGTCGAGGCCGCGCAGCGCCCCCATATCGACCTCGCGGCGGACCGATTGCATGAAGCTGTTCTGTGGCAGGCGAGGAAGCAGAAACCGGAACCGGTATTGTCGGCTGCGCGCGAGATTCGCGGCGAACACGTCCTTGCGGAACCCAAGCCTCTCGACCGCATCTTGGACCGCCTTGACCGTCACGGCGCGGACGCCCGGGCGGCTATTGAGAACGCGATCGACCGTCGCGAGGCTGACGCCCGCCGCTGCCGCCACATCTCCAGCCGTCACGCGCCGGTCCAGATCCACCACATGCCCTCCCAATTTTTGACGAGCGTAAATCATAACCTCGCACAGATCACGAGCAAATATCTATTTTGCACTGCGATACGCGATTATATTGCGCTGCAGCAAGATCCGGACGCTCCGCTTGTTAGCTTGTTTGGCGTCGTCGAAGTAAATGTCGCGGTGCGAGTAGTTGCGGTGCGTACCTCATTGCGTTAGACACATGCCGAAGCTGGCAGCCGATCAGCAATCATTCGATCGAGATGGCAGATCACGGAACGGCGTCATGCCGGCAGGGAAGGAAATGACATGGTTCGTTCATTCACAACGCTCCTCGGCGGCGTCGCCATCGCCGCAACGCTCGTGGGCCTGACGAGCGGCGCACAAGCCAGCGCCGACAAGCCGGTCATCGGCTTTTCCATCGACGACCTCCGTCTCGAGCGTTGGACGCGCGATCGGGACTTTTTCGTCGACGCCGCCAAAAAGCTTGGCGCGACCGTCACGGTGCAATCCGCCGACGCGAACGAAGAACGTCAGATCTCACAGATCGAAAACATGATTTCGCGCGGCGTGGACGCGATCGTGATCGTCCCGTTCAATGGCAAAGTCCTCGGCAACGTCATCAATGAGGCGAAGCAAGCCGGCATCAAGGTCGTGGCCTATGACCGCCTGATCCTCGATTCCGATATCGACGCCTACATCACCTTCGACAATGAGCGCGTCGGCGAGATGCAGGCCCAGGGCGTCCTCGATGCCAAGCCCAGCGGCAACTACTTCATGATGGGCGGCTCACCGACCGACAACAACTCGAAGTTCCTCCGCGAAGGGCAGATGAAGGTCCTGCAACCCGCCATCGACGCCGGCAAGGTGAAGATCGTCGGCGCTCAATGGGTGCCGGAGTGGAGCGCCACGACGGCTCTCCAGATCATGGAAGATGCCCTGACGGCGAACAAGAACATGATCGACGGCGTCGTGGCCTCGAATGATGCAGAAGCCGGCGGCGTGGTGCAGGCGCTGACGGCGCAAGGCCTCGCCGGCAAGACCGCCGTTTCGGGTCAGGACGCCGATCTCGCCGCCATTCAACGCGTCAAGGCCGGCACCCAGACCGTGACGGTCTATAAGCCGCTGAAGAGCATCGCCAGCACGGCGGCCGAGATCGCGGTCGATCTCGTCAAGGGCAAGACGCCCGCGTTCACGACCGAACTCGACAACGGCAAGAAGAAAGTGCCGACGACATTGTTGACCCCGACCCTGATCACCAAGACGAATTGGGATGCGGTCGTGAAAGACGGCTTCTACACCCAGGCCCAGATCGACGGGAAGTAATCGACCAACGGCCGCCTTCTCGCAACGAGGGGGCGGCCACGGTCTAGGAGGACCAGCATGGCCGATAGCCTGCTCGAGATGCGCGGGATCATCAAGGAATTTGGCGGCGTCCGCGCGCTCAACGGCATCAACCTCTCGGTGAAGGCCGGTGAGGTCGTCGGGCTTTGCGGCGAAAATGGCGCCGGCAAGTCAACCATGATGAAGGTCCTGTCGGCCGTTTATCCCTATGGCACCTGGGGCGGCACCATCCTATGGGAAGGCCGCGAGTTGAAGGCGACCAGTATTCGCGAGACCGAGGATGCCGGCATCGTCATCATTCATCAGGAATTGATGCTCGTGCCTCAGTTGTCTGTGGCCGAGAACATTTTTCTCGGACGCGAACCTCACGGTTTCGGGGGCATGATCGATTTCGAGGCTATGTATTCGAAAGCCGCGACCCTGATGGCCGACCTCAAGATGAGCCATATCAACGTGGCCCAGCCGGTCGCCCATTATAGCGGCGGCGAGCGGCAGCTGATCGAAATCGCCAAGGCGCTCAGCAAAAATGCCAAGCTCCTGATCCTCGACGAGCCCACATCCTCTCTGACGCGCTCGGAAACCGACACCCTGCTCGGCATCGTCAAGGGGTTGAAGGCGCGTGGGACCGCCTGTGTCTACATCTCCCATAAGCTCGAAGAGATCGAGGCCATCGCCGACAGCGTCACCGTGATCCGCGACGGCGCTTATGTGGGCAGCGAGCCGATGCGCCAACTGACGACCGGAGTCATCATCCGCATGATGATCGGCCGCGAGATGGCCAATCTCTTCCCACGCGAAGATCATCCGATCGGCGACGTCGTGTTCGAGGCCCGCAACGTGATCTGCATCGACCCGCAGAACATCGACCGGCGCCGCGTCGACAATGTGTCGTTTCAATTGCGGAAGGGCGAGATCCTCGGTATCGCCGGTCTTGTGGGCGCGGGCCGCACCGAACTCGTGAGCGCTCTTTTCGGCTGTTATCGCGGCCCCTACACGGCCGACCTCTATCTGGATGGTAAACCAATCACGGTTCGTACGCCGAAGCAAGCTGTCGCCCAAGGGCTCTGCATGGTGCCGGAAGACCGCAAGGCACACGGCATCGTCCCGGAGCTCGCGGTCGGCCAGAACATCACCTTGTCGGTGCTCGACCACTACACCCGCCATGACCTCATCGACGAGGAGCGGGAGATGAAGGACATCGGCACCGCCATCGCGACAATGCGGATCAAGACCGCAAGCCCGATGCTGCCGATCGGGCGGCTCAGCGGCGGTAATCAGCAAAAGGCCGTGATCGCCAAAATGCTGGCTCCCCATCCCCGTGTGCTGATCCTCGACGAGCCCACGCGCGGCGTCGATGTCGGAGCCAAATACGAGATTTACAAATTGATGTTCGAGTTGGTGAAAACCGGTGTCTCGATCATCATGGTCTCGTCCGAAATGCCGGAGGTGCTCGGCATCTCCGATCGTGTGCTGGTCATCGGTGAAGGTCAGTTGCGCGGCGATTTTGTCAATGATGGATTGACCCAGGAGGCCGTCCTCACGGCCGCCATCACGGACCTCCCCCGCGCAGCCTGAGACCGGGACGCCCGCCATGAGCACCTCCGATATTCCGAGCCTGACGACCGCCGGCGGCCAATCCGACACATCCGCGACCCCGCCTGCCGCCTCGGCACGCGCGGTCATCGGCATCACCCGGTTCAAGGCCGCTTTCACCCAATATAAGATCCTGGCGCTCGTGGTCGCGATCGCCGTGGTTTGGGCCTTCTTCTCCTACCTGACCGATGGCGACTTCCTCACCGCCAGAAACCTGTCCAATCTGCTGCGTCAGATGGCCATCACCGGTATGCTGGCCTCCGGCATGGTATTCGTCATCATCGCGGGGGAGATCGACCTGTCGGTCGGCTCGCTGCTCGGGTTGCTCGGCGGTGTCGCGGCGATCCTCGACGCGCGTTATCATCTTCCACTGGCCGTCACCCTGCTGGCGGTCGTGGCGCTCGGCGCCGCGATCGGGACGTTTAACGGCTATTGGGTCGCCTATCGCGGCATCCCGTCCTTCATCGTCACGCTGGCCGGCCTTCTCGCCTTTCGCGGCATCCTGCTCGGCATCACCAACGGCGTGACGGTCACGCCCATATCGGCCGATTTCGTCGCCGTGGGTCAGAGCTACGTTCCGGCCGGCGTCGGTTACGGGCTTGCCGGAATCCTCTTCGTTTTGCTCGCCGCGCTGGTACTGCGCGGGCGCGGCAAGCGTCGCCAATACGGGCTGACGGTTCCGGCCTTCGCGATCGACCTCGGCAAGATCGTCGTGACCGGCGCCGTTCTGGCCGGCTTCATCTACGTGCTGAATGATTATCGAGGGATTCCGACCCCCGTCCTCATCCTGCTGGTGCTGCTCGGCGTCCTCACCCTGATGGCGCGGCGAACGGTGCTGGGCCGCCGCATCTACGCCATCGGCGGTAACCTCGAGGCGACGCGCCTCTCCGGCGTCGACGTCCAACGCGTCAAGCTCATCGTCTTCGGCCTGATGGGCGCCGCCGCGGCGCTCGCCGGTGTCATCACGACAGCGCGGCTCGCAGCCGGTTCACCCTCGGCCGGCTCGCTGCAGGAACTCGACGCCATCGCGTCCTGCATCATCGGCGGCACCTCGATGCGGGGTGGCGCCGGGACGGTCGCGGGCGCGTTGATCGGTGCCCTCATCATGGCAAGCCTCGATAACGGCATGTCGATGCTCAGCGTCGACACCTATTGGCAGATGATCGTCAAGGGAACGATCCTCCTGCTCGCCGTCTGGCTCGATATCGCGACCAGCACGAAGACCGCATGAGCCGCACCCCGGAGACGGGCGCTCGCACTGGTCTGGTCAGGCCAACCCAAGCAAGCGACAGCCCGGATCAGGTCAACACGACGATCTTGCCGCCTGCCTGATTGTCTTCCATGCAACGATGCGCCTCGACGATCTCGTCGAGCCGAAAGGTCCGGCCGACCTCCGCCCGCAGCGTTTCGGCCTGGATCTGGTCGACGAAAGATTGCAGCGGCATCGCCCCCAGGCTTCGGAACCGGCACAGGTCGCGCCTCGATTTTGAGAACCTCAGGCCCGCCAGCCCCCTGCATCACAACCGCCTTCATGGTCGCCATGATCGCCTCCTCGTTCGGTTCAAGGTTGCTCATTGCGGGAAGCGAGCCAGCCGTCGAGACTGAGCCCCGGCGCTCCATCCCTCGCCAGGATCAGAAACCCACCCGCCATGGTCATGTTCTTGAAGAAGTTGATCATCTGATTTTGGTCGGCGAAGTCGGTGTGAAAGACGAGCGCCGTCAGCAGGCACCATCCCGCCAGAACCAGGGCGAGCGGCCGGGTGCCAAGCCCGACCAACAGCAGAAGGCCGCCGACGAGTTCCAGGGCGGCGGCTGGCCAGATCAGAAAGCCAGGCAATCCATGGGCCGCCATATAGGCTTGTATCGCCGCAACAGCGCTGACTTTGCCGAATCCCGAGATCAGAAACAGCAGGCACATGAGGACGCGGGCCGGAAGATCGACCCATCGGGTTGAAAGCGGCATCGACTTATCCTTGCGCCGGCAATGTCGTGTTGAAGCAGTAGCGCGCGATCTTCCAGGCTGCGTCGATCTTCTGGAAGAAGAAGAGTTCCTGATTGGCTTCCGGGATGTCGGCCCCGGTCGCCAGCAATTTGATGGTCCCCGTCGAGGTCGTCCGGGCGAGAACCCAGTCGGGCGCGATCTGGCGCATTTCGGCGATCGAAAACGCGATGTCGAGCGCGATCGCCTGGAACATTCCAGCATAGGCCTGATAGACCGCCTCGTTGCCGACGCAGGGGGCCATGTTCTGCGCCATCAACACGCCGTCCGGCGCGTAAAGCGCCGCTATGGCATGCGCGTCGGCCGCATTGGCGGCATCGCCGTAGGCCTTGAGCAGCGCAGCGGCTGATTGTTCGTCCGCATTCATGTCAAAACTCCGTGTGGGCGCGGATCGGATGGATGGACCACGCGCGATGTGCCGACGAAAACGTGGAGTCGTTGTTCATCCTTTCGGATGAAAACCGTCCCATCACGGGATCGGCGGATTTGTGGGCGAAAAGCTGTAGCGCGCGATCCGCCAAGTGCCGTCCTCGCCCTTTTTAAAGACGAACAATTCCTGGTTGGCTTCCGAGGTCGTCTTTCCGGTCGAATGATGATCCGTCGTCCCGGCCGAGTTTGTCCGCACAAAGGCCCAGGTCGGCGCCATTTGCACCAATTCAACGACCGCGAATTTGACGTGGAACTTCAGTTCGGCAAAGACGGCGTCATAAGCTGTTTTGATCGCAGTTTTCCCCACCACAGATTGGCTATAGGGCGGCATAAACACGCCGTCCTCCGTGTAGAGCGGGAGGACGCTGCTCGTGGCACCCCCGTTCAGCGCGGCATTATAGGCCGCCATCGTGTGCTCGATCCCGGCTTTTGTCTCGTCGGCACGCCCCACGGCGGAGCCGAGGCACAAGAGAGCGACGGTTGCCAGAGCGGTTCTGATCGAAAGGCTGTGCGTCATGCTGGGTCATCCGGCGTTGGTCAGTGTCGACGCTGGACACCTACTCAAATGAGCCGCATCCCATTAGCTGGCAAAGTCGCAAATGACTTTCTCGCAGGTGAGAAGACGATGTCCGATCTCAACGCGTTACTTTTGTTTGCCCGCGTGGTTCAGGCGAACAGCTTTTCGGCCGCCGCTCGTCGCCTCAAAATTCCAGTCTCGACCGTGAGCCGCCGGATCGCCGAGCTTGAAAACCAGCTCGGGGTCCGCCTGCTCGAGCGCTCGACCAGAAGTTTGCGCCTGACCACCATCGGCGCGGACGTCTTCGAACATGCGCAACGGGGTGCCGAACTCAGCGATGCCGTCGACAATGTCGTGTCCGACACGCTGTCGCAGATATCGGGAACGTTGCGGCTATCGGCGCCCCCGAGCCTCGCCGATGGCTTGCTGGGTCCGCTGGCGGGTGCGTTCCAAGCACTATACCCCGACGTCCGCATTCAAGTCTTCGTGACCGATCGGATCGTCGATCACATTTCCGAGGACGTCGACCTTTCCTTTCGGGTGGGGCCGCTCCGCGACTCCTCGCTGATGGCTCGCCGAATCCTCACTTACCGGCATCAACTCGTCGCAAGCCCCACCTACCTCGCCGCTTGCAAAGCGCCGGAGACGCCGCAGGATCTACTCGACCATCGCCTGCTCGCCTTTTCGTTCTGGCAGACCGGGCATAGCTGGCGGCTGAACAGCCTGGACGGCCGAGACAAGCAGACGATCGGGTTCGAGCCCTTTCTCGCGATGAACGACTATGCCGGTCTTGCGGTCGCGCTTCTGGCCGGCGCCGGCATCGGCGATCTGCCGCCGGTGGTGCAGCCGCATCTCCTCCGCGAGGGGCGTTTGGTGGAGGTCATGCCAAACTGGCGGTTTCGCCGCTTGGACATGTCGATCGTGCATTTCGGCAATCGCCACGTTCCGCGTCTGGTCCGCATCTTCAAGGACTTCGCGGCCGAGATGGTGCCTCGGCTGTTCCCCGATCTTCCCGCCTGATCGGGCTTCCCACAAACGGGAAGGTGTTTTCCAGCAACGCCGTCTAACGGGAGGCCGACCGATCTCGTAGGGCTGTGGTCGAGCTTGGCCGCCGGCGTCGGTGGATCCCGCGCGGCGCAAAGGACATAGACATGGACCAGACCCCGATCGACGTCGTCCTGGCGATCCTACAGAGCCCGAGAGACCTCGCGCATGTTCGGGCCCTCGTGACCGACGACTTTACTTATGTGTCGTTGAATTATGACAATCCCGATCTGAAGCGGATCATGCCGTGGTGCGGGACGTCGCATGGCGCCGAAAGCATTGTCCGGACCTTTACGGACGTGTCGCGGCATTGGGACGTTCTATCCTTCGACACAGGAACGGTCTTCGGCTCCGGCGACAATGTTGCGATCTTCGGACGCTTTACCTATCGCTCGATCGTCTTATCGACCCTCGTCACGTCACCGTTTTCAGTCTTCGCCACGGTTCGCGACGGCAAATGCAGCGCCATGCAGTTCATGGAGGACACGTTCGCGACCGCGGCTTCGTTCCGCAGCGGCGGACACTGGACCTTCCACAGCGACCCCGAAGGCTCCCCCGTTACCATCTGACACCGTCGTTCAAGAGGAACCGAAACAATGCGCTCATCAATGACGGTGACGGCGGCTTTCTTGTTGGCCATCGCGGCCGGGGCGTTGCCGGCCCAAGCTCAGACGGGCCATGATGGTGGCCCGTCAGGCGCCTTCAGCTATTCGCAGGACACGACGGTCGCATCGGACCAAAGTGCCGCCAAGGCCGTCGTCGAGGCCTATCAGGCGGGTCTGAATGCGGCCGACTTCGACAAAATCCGCCCTCTCTTCGCCCCCGATGCCGTGGCCGAATGGAACAATAAAACCACCGTGGTCGCTGTCGACGCGATGGCGGCTCCTTATGCGGCTCTGTTCAAGGACGCAAAATTCGACACCGATTTTCAATATGACGCCGTCGATCTCTACGGCGATATCGCGATCGTTCGAACCCACCATCCGGTCGGACAGATGGAGCTCCGCCTGAAGGACGGGACCAAGGCGCTCGATTTCAATCGCGAGATTTTCGTGCTTCACCGGAGCGGACCGGCTTGGACGATCGTTCTTTACACCTTCACGACCCAACCCAGACAAGGCGAGCAATGAAGCAGAACAGTTTCGTCAGTTGAGGTTATTGGGGCTTGAAGGCAAAGTGATCGGCCTCCGCCACGATCCGGCCGACGCCGGGGAACGGGAAATGAGGCGCGAAGATCAGCGTCTTCCCATCCGCAAGCGTCTTGAGTTCCGCCCGACGGGTCGTCTCGCCCAAGTCCTCGTCGTTGTCATATCCGATCGCCCATTCGGGCTCGGCTAACGACACGATCGAACTATGCGCGGTATCGCCGATATCGACCAACGTCTGACCCTCGGAGGTGATCTGATAGCCGACATGGCCCGGCGTATGACCCGGCAGCGACAGGGTCGTCACACCGGGGACGATCATCCCGCCCGGATCGAAGGTCTCGACGCGCGGCGCGATAATCTTGGCGAGAGCCTGGCTGTCGGGCTGGCTCTGCATCCACGCCCATTCCTTGGCCGAGATGTGGATCGTCGCCTTGGGAAACGCTAACTCTCCCCCGGACGTCGCAAGGCCGCCGACGTGGTCGAAATGCGAATGCGTGATCATGATGTCGGTCACGTCGCTGGGCTTCACATGGGCCTGCTCGAGGCTGCCCATCAGCGCGCCGTGAACGGTTGGGCCGAGGCCCGTATCGAACAGCATGACGCGATCCGGCGCCTTCACCAGCAGAGCATCGACCCCGAGCGTGATCTTGTCGGTCGGCGCAGCGGCCGCTTTCAGAACCCGTGCGACATCGCTCGGCGCAACGCTCGCTCCAAACACCTTCCCGTCGTTCTCGAGCACGTTGTCGGCATCGCGGAGCGACACGATCTTCAAGCGTCCAAGATCAAATTCGTGAGCAGCAGGCGGGACCACCACAGGTTTGGCGAGGGCGCCACCCGAAAACGAAACAGCTGTCACCAGGGCGGCTGATAAGCGGAGCGTACGGATCGTCATGGGCATGGTCCTTTATGGCGCGATGTCGTCTATCTCGGTCGCGACGGTCGAAAAGGCGAGTCCGGGCCGGTTGCGAGCCAATCGCGAAGGTCGGCGGCGGATCGTTCCGGAATTTGCTGCATCGGCACATGGCCGATGCCGGGATAGACGATAAGGCGGGCTCGCGGCAGAGCGGCGGCGATCGCACGGGCCTGCGCCACCGGCACGAGGCGATCGGCATCCCCGGACATCACCAGGGTCGGTCGATCAAACAGCGGGAGTTGGGCCAGCATGGCCGTGTCACGCTGGCCGATCTGCAGCCCGGTGAGGATCTCGCGATGGCCCGGTGCCCGCGCGAGATCCGTATATTGACGCACCAGATCGTCCGTAACGGCCTCGCGGTCGCCGAAGGCATTGCGTAACCCATGTCGGACCAGCGGCGTCAGGTCGATGTGTCGGAGAGCGAACCGCGCGATGGCGCTGCCGAGCAGGCGCACGACGAAGGGCGGGGACGCGGTCGTGGTCGAGACGGGCTCTGCGGCCCCGATCGAGGCGACCAACACCAGACCGGCGATGCGGTCGGGGTTGGCGAGCGCATAGGTGGCCGCGACCTGGCCGCCCATTGAATTGCCGATCAACACGACGCGCGCCAGCGACAGCGCCTCCATCAGGGCGGCCACACACGCCACCATCCCAAGAAGGCTCGGCTCGTAGCGGTCGGGTGCAGCCGTCAGTCCATGGCCGGGCAGATCGATCAGCAATAGCCGATAGCTAGCTTTGAGCCGCTCGGCCCAGGGGAGCCAGTCGAGGCTGGACGCCGAATAGCCATGAACGCAGACAAGGACAGGGGCGTCGACCGGGCCGATGTCACGAAAATGCAGCCTCATGCCGTTCGGCAGCGTCAGCCACCGGGAGCTGTCGTCGGCATAGCGTCGATCGAGAACCGAAAACGGAATGTCGCGCCGCCAGAGCGCCAAAGCCAGCGCCGCCGCTCCCATGCCGATCATCGCGACCTTGCGCGCCGCCTTTGTCATTTCAGCATTCCGGCAATGATCCGCTCGGCGCGAGCGCCATAAGGCGGTTGCAGCAGGCGGGTTATGCTGAAACGGCTCTGCACGAAAACCGGACGGCGATGCGTAAAGGCCTCGAACCCGGCCTGCCCATGATAGGCCCCGAAACCCGATGCGCCGATACCGCCGAACGGAAGGGCATCGACGGCCGCATGCAAAACCGTCTCGTTGACCGCAACGGTGCCGGACGACGTTCGGTCGAGCAGCACTCGCAACGACGCTTTGTCGCGGCCGAACCAATAGAGCGCCAGAGGTCGCGGCCGATCATTGATGATCGCGATCGCATCGTCGAGCCGATCGTAAGCCAAGACCGGTAAGACCGGCCCAAAGATCTCCTGCCGCATGATGGGGGCATCGAGGGACGGATCGAGCACCAGTACAGGCATTATGCGGGACGACGTCACCGGCCTGTCAAACAAGGCGACGCTGGTCAAACCGGCCGTGAGGTCGGCAAGCCGACGTTGGGCCCGCTCGCCCCGCACGGTCGTCATCATGCCGGGATCGGGATAGAGTGCATGCGCGGCCGCTTTGGCGGCATCGACGAAACGATCTCGGAACGCGCGGGGCACCAGCACATAGTCCGGCGCGACGCAGGTCTGCCCGGCATTCATCAGCTTGCCGGCCATGATGGCGCGTGCGGCTTTGTCGAGATCGGCATCATTAGCGACGACGACGGGCGATTTCCCGCCGAGTTCCAGCGTCAGCGGCGTCAGATGGTCCGACGCGGCCGCCATGACCCGGCGTCCGTTAGCGGTCGATCCGGTGAACAACAGATGATCGAGCGGCAGCCGTGTCATGGCGACAGCGAGATCCGGGCCGCCTGTCAATACCGCCACCTCGTCGGCCGAAAACGTCTCGGCCAGCATCGCGGCCATGAGGTCGGCGGTCGCCGGCACCAGTTCGGATGGTTTCACCAACACGCGGCATCCGGCCGCAAGCGCGCCGATGAGGGGCAGAAGCGTGAGTTGAAGCGGAAAATTCGACGGTCCGAGGATCGCCACCACGCCGCGCGGCTCCTTGCGGATATGGGCGCGCGCCGGCCAGAACGGCAAACCGAGCCCGACCCGCTCGTTTGCGGCCCAGCGCGCGAGGCGTGGACGCGCATAATCGACGGCCCGCAACACGGCCGCGACCTCGGCCACTAGGGTCTCGACCCTGGCCCGCCCGCCGAAATCCGTATCGATGCTCTCGACAAAGGCATCGGCCCGAAGGCGCACCCCATCGCGAAGCCGCGCCAGCGCATCGCGGCGAAGCTCAACCGACAACCCGCCCGCGCGATCCCAAGCGGCGCGCAGACGAGCGTAAGCCGGGCCAGGATCGTCCACCTCGATCGACGCGCCCGGCCCCATCAGTTTAATTCTCAGCCAGATAGGCGCGCCCGCGCCATTCGGTCGGGCGCCCGAAGCGACGACGCGCCAAAGCGGTCCATTGAATCGCGAGCGTGACCAGAATTCCAAGCGGGTGCAACGGCACCGTCGACAACGGCTCGCCCGCGACACGCGACTGGATCGTTCGAGACACGAGCGGAAGCGCGCAGGCCAAGGCGGTGACGCCCGTCACAGGCCATGACGCGTCGGTGACCAGATCGACTGCGAGCAGCAACCAAGGCAGCACATGACCGCCGAACAGAAGCACGGTCCAGATCGGCAGGGCGATCGGTTTGGCCATTCCCTCGGTGGCGTTTTTCAGGAAGCCCGTCCAGAGCGCAGCAGGGCTCTGATACATGCGGCAGGTCGCCAGCGCCGCGCCATTGACGAGATCGGTTCGAAGACCCGCGGCCCGAAACAGCCGCGGCAGCTTCAAGCCATCATGCAAGCTGCGCCGAATGCCGGCATGACCGCCGGTTCGGTGGTAAGCCTCGGCTCGCACCATCATCATCTGCCCGCACCCAGCTGCCAGTCCCACCTGCCGGCTTCGCCGCATCATCCCGACCGGCAGATATCCGAGCAGGAGCGCGTTGATGATTGGCACGACCATCCGTTCCAACGCGCCGCCCATCTCCTGGCGCGGCACGCCGCTCACGAGATCGACGCCCTTGGCCGGAGCGAGACGAGCCGCCGCTTCGGGTTGCAGCACGACATCAGCGTCGAGAAATAGCAGGAAGGGTTTCGCGGTCAGCGATGCCAGCACCGAGCAGGCATGCTGCTTGCCATTCCATCCCGGTGGCAAAGGGGGCGCCTGCGCCAGCGTGAGGCGGCTATCGCGCAGCGCGATGGCACGCACCACCTCCGACGTTCTGTCGGTCGAGGCATCATCGAGAACAATCACCTCGATGTCGGCCTGAACATTCGCCAGCGCGGCCTCGACACATCGGCCGATCGCACGTTCCTCGTTGCGGGCCGGGATCAGGATCGCGACGGCGGGCCGCGTCGTGGGCAGCGGCGGGGTCGTGATCAGGCGGACGTTGAGAAGCGTCATCACCAGCGGCAGTGCCGCGAGGGCAAGAACGACGAGAGCCACGATCAAGGCTGCTCTCCATGCGCTGCGCTGAACCGTTCACCCCGAAATCTGGCGCGGGTCCATCGCCACGCATCATAGACGCCGCCCACCCCGACACTCCCGTCGAGCAATGTCGTAAATCGGGCCGCATCACGTGCGATTGCATCAGCCGCAAGCGCATCCATGGCGGTGCCGAGCGCATCGGCCAGAGCGTCATGTCGGTTGCGTTTGTCGAAGCCGAGCAAGGACCGTGCGGCAATGGCCGGTCCGAAGCGGAGCAAGGCTTCCGGTTTGCGCTCGTCCCAAAACGGATAATCGACCGCGAGCGGCACCAGGGTCGCATCGGGCGTGCGGTCCAACAGATGGGCCAAGCCTGGCGCGAGCCGGACAGGACGCTCCCGCACATCGGCGAAACGCCCCTGCGCCGTCACGACCAGCAGCCCCTCCGGCCTCGCCAGAACCGTGGCGGCGGTTTCCAAAAAGACCGCGGCGCCGCGACGGCTGTCCTGCGCGACCCCGAAGGCGCCGATCCGTGGCATGAAGCCATAGCGCCGCGTCATCTTTTCGTCGACTGGCGCAAACCCAGCTCGGCCCGGGAACAGCTTCGCGAGGAGCACGGGGATAACAGCCGCATCCCACCACGACGGATGGTTCATATAGATCACGAGACGCGGCGTATCGGCCGGCGGCTGCGGCCCGGCCTTGGCAATACGAACCGCGTGAAAGTCCCGCCTCAGTGCGCGAGCGAAGATCATGGCGAAGGCTGAGACCCACACCGGCGACCGTCGCGCAAGGCGTTGCCGCGCATCGGCCGAAAGAGTGCTGGCGCGCCCCGACATGCCGGTTAGGACGCGCGACGCAAGGTCGCTCGATCCTGATCCAGCGCATCGGCGGCGATCCAGCCCGACATCATCACCATGGGCATGCCCGGACCGGGATGAGCGGCGCCACCGGCCAGATAGAGGCCCTTGACCTGTCGCGAGCGATTGCCCGGCTTGAAAGCACCGAGAAACTTGCCGTGGCTTGCCAAACCATAGATGGCGCCATTCAGCACCTTGTAGCGGTCGTTGATGTCCTGCGGCGTCAGGGCCCGCTCCACCACGATCCGCTCTTCGATATCCGGCATGCCACCGGTCCGCTTGAGCTTGTCGAGGATCACCTGGCGATAGGCCGGAAACATCTTGGACCAATCATGGTGCGGCCGGAGATAAGGTGTGTGCACCAAAACATAGAGCGCTTCGCCGCCGGGAGGCGCAACCGTCGGATCGGTGCGCGAGGGTGCCGCGACATAGCAGGTCGGATCGGGGGCGGGCTCGCCCTTGTCGTAGATCCAGTCGAACTCTTCCTTAGCGCTGCGGGAGAATATAAAATCGTGATGCTGCAGATGATCGTAGCCGCGAGACAGCCCAAGATAGAGCACGACACCAGAACAGGCCGGCTTGAACTTGTCGCGATAGGTGGCGGCCGGCGCGCCGCCGACGAGTTCGGTATAGGTACGGATCGAATCCATGTTGGACACGACAGCCGAGACAGGATGGCGGTCACCATTCGCCGTCGTGACGGCCGTGACGGCTCCCTTGACGATGTCGAGGCCGGTCACCTCCGTCTCGCCCAGCAGCGTCACACCAAGGCGACGCGCGAGTCCGGCCAAAGCTTCGGCCACGGCGCGGGTTCCGCCCACGGGATACCAAACACCCTCGCTCGCCTGCATATGCGCGATCGCGCAGAGCACAGCTGGCGAGGCGTAAGGCGACGAGCCGACATATTGGGTAAAATGGTCGAGCATCTGGGCGACACGTTCGTCGGCCACATGGGCGCGCACGCTGCCGGCCACCGACTTGCCCATCTTGAGCGCCATCACGTCCCGCAGCGTCGTCGGGCTCATGTTGCGCTTGAGGTCGATCGTGTCACGCAGGTCCTCCACGGCCTTCCAGAAGAAAAACCGCTCCGACACGCCATGCAGCGTCTCGGCGAATTTTTGGAAATTCGTATAACCTTGGCCGAGTTTCGCACCTGGCGCGAAGCCGTCGAGCGTCTTCGCCATGGTGGCGACATCCTCGTGTAGATCGAGGATTGCGCCATCATCGAAGAAGCAGCGCCACTGCGGATCGAGCCGGATCAGCTCTAGATGATCCTCGAGCTTTTCGCCCGCTTCGGCAAAAATTCGGCGCAAAACCGCCGGGACCGTCAGGATCGTCGGGCCCATGTCAAAGCGGAAGCCGCCTTCGTTCAACACCGCGGCTTTGCCGCCGAACCAGTCGTTTTTGTCGAAGAGGGTCACGGAATGACCACGCGCCGCCAGCACGGCCGCCGCCGCCAGTCCCCCCAAACCACTGCCGATCACGCCAACGGGCAGGCTCTCAGTCATCGTCATCCTCGGTCTGTGTTGAACAGCGTGGTCATGCTTGGCTCGACGCCACAAGCGGCATGTCGTTGGCGGTCGTGGTCGGAATACGGTCGGCCTGTCCAAGATCGCTGAGAACGAGATCGCTGGTGATCCGCGCTCCCTCATAGATAACCGGCAGACCTGACCCCGGATGGGTGCCACCGCCCACGAGATAGACGCCGTCGACACCGTCGAACTTGTTATGCGGCCGAAACAGCAACATCTGATCGAGGGAATGCGCGAGGTTGAAGGTCGCGCCACGATAGATCGACAGTTCGTCCCGCCACTGATCCGGCGTCACAACCTTTTCGAAGCGAATGCGGTTGCGAAGATCGGTCAATCCCAAACCCTCGAGCCGCTCGAGCACCATATCGCGGAAGGCGCCGCCTTCGGCAGCCCAATCGACCTTGCCGCAGTGACCGACAGGGACGAGTACGTAAAGCGACGAATAATCCTCGCCGCCGAATGCCGGATCCGATCGTACCGGATTCTGCACGTAGATCGACGGTTGCTCCGGCGGTTTTTCGGCAGCCTCGATCTCTTCGATGTTCCGGCGATAATCCTTCGCCAGAAAAATCGTGTGATGGTCGAGATGGTCGTAGCGGCCTTCGATGCCGAGATAGAGCATAAATGTCGAGCAAGAATATTGCGCTTTGTCGATGCGCTTATCCGACCATCTCCTGCGGAGGCGCGCCGGGATGAGACGCGGAATCGTGTGGGCGAAATCGCCATTCACGACGACGGCGTCGCAGGCCTCACGGCCATTGGCGGTCACGATGCCGGTCGCCAACTTGCCTTCGAAGTCGATCGATCGAACCTCCTCGCCCAACCGGAACTTGACCCCGAGCCGGCGTGCAGCTGCCGCCATCCCTTCACTCAGCGTCCCGCAGCCCCCCATCGGGTGCCATACGCCAAATTCATATTCGAGGAACGACAGGATCGTGAAAAGGCTCGGGCACCGAAACGGCGACATTCCGAGATATTTGGTCTGAAACGAAAACGCGAGGCGGATCCTCGGATCCTTGAACAACTTGCTCAGATCGCCGTCGACGGAGGAGAATGGCGCAAGCAACCCCAAAGATTTCAAAACATCCGGGCTCACCAGATCGAGCGGGCTCAGAAACGCTTTCTGTAAAACCGGGCGAAACGCCTCGAGCTTGGCCCGACCGCGCGCGATGAAGCGGCGGATGTTCTTGGCATCCTCTGCGTCGATTTTGGCAATCTCAACTTCGAGCCGGTCGAGGTCGCTAGTCGTTACAAGATCCGGCCCATCTTCGAACTTCAGCCGATAATGCGGATCGAGACGCTTGAGCGTCACAAAATCCGCAAGGTCAAGGCCACACCGATGGAAGAGACTCTGCAAGATCTCAGGATAGAGAAAAAACGTCGGTCCAATATCGAACCTGAACTGTTCCGCTTCGATCGTGCGCGTCCGTCCGCCGACCCGGTCGGCTTTCTCGTAAACGGTGACATCAAGGCCCGCAGCCGCGAGCATCATGGCGCTGGCGAGCCCACCGGGACCGGCTCCAACGACCGCGACCCGCTTAGGCTTCAGTGAGTTTTCGAGACCGACATGCATGTTCATCGCGTTGTGTTTATCCCGCTGCCCCGCCCTATAAGAGAGGGCTGACGCACGCGGGTTCAAGACCCCGCTTGCGAGATGAAGCTGCAACCAGCAGGTTAGGCCCATGTGCGATGTGCCAACACGACACCCGGCTCAGCCGACACGGATTGCGCCACGTCTCTGCTCGCGGTTTACCGCCGCAACGGTGGCGGTTCTGGCGGGAGGCCTGAGCACCGCCTGTGCGGCGGAGGTCGTGGTCCGGGTCGAGGGCGTCACGCCTTCGCCAACCCGCGTCTATGTCAGTCTCTGCACGGGAGGTTTGGAGCCGGATGATTGCGGGAATGCCCAGGTCGTGGGCGCCGACAGCTCCACGCTGCAGGTCCGCTTCGCGAACGTGCCGCCCGGCGTCTATGCGGTCGCAGCCTTTCAGGACCTGAACGGCGATGGCACGTTGGACCGATCGCCCCGTGGGCTTCCCCGCGAGCCTTACGGGTTCTCGCGCGAGGCCGGTCGCATGACGTCGCCCCGTTTTGATCGGGCAGCCTTTACGGTCGAGCGCGATATATCGGTCGCGGTCCGGCTGGCCTTACCGGGGCGTCCATGACGTCAGCCGGGTCAATGACGCCAATAGGACCGACCGACATCGTCGCTCATGTGGCGAACATCCACGTCGACAGAGCGCACCGCCTGATCTTGGATGACGTGACGCTGGAACTCCGCGCCGGTACCGTGACGCTTCTGGCTGGGCCGAACGGCGCCGGCAAGACTACGCTGATCCGTGCCTTGAGCGGCGGCATCGTGCCGACATCGGGCCAGGTCAGCGTCGTCGGCTACGCCCCAAGCCGCGACCGCCGCGCCCGCGCGGCTCTCGGCCTCGTGCCCCAGGAGATCGCGCTCTATTCACGGCTGAGCGTGCGGGAAAACATCGAGATTTTTGCGGCGTTTTCAGGCGGGCGCGCCACCCCGGCTCTCATCGACCATTGCGTCGCCCGCACCGGCCTCGCCTCGGTCGCCGACGCTCTGGTCTCGACCCTGTCGGGCGGCTTTCAACGCCGCGCCAATATTGCGTGCGCGCTGGTCGGTCGTCCGCGCCTCCTGCTGCTCGACGAACCGCTGGTGGGTCTCGACCCCCTCGCGCGGCGCGCGATTTGCGCGGACCTGAAAAGCCTTGCCCGCACCGATAACGTGGCGTTGCTGCTCGCAACGCATGACCTCGACGACGGCGAGGCGATCGCCGATACAGTCGTGATTCTGCGGGCCGGTCGCATCGCGGCCCAGGCCAGCCCGGCCGACCTCGTCACGGCCCAATTCGCGGCGGAGACGAGCCGCACCGAGGTGCTTCTGATGGATCAACCCGATGACGCCGCGCGATCGGCCTTGATGACGCGCGGCTATCTGCCAACGGCCGAAGCCACGGTCTGGCGTGGCATCCATCGCGCGGCCGAGGGACCCGTTTCGCTCGAGACCGCCGATCTCGGAATCCCGATGGCGCAGCTCCGGGAGTTGCGGCAGCGGCGTTTTCGGCTTGGCGACGCATATGAGGCGATCGTCGGCTCCGGCGGCGCGTCTTGATCCTCGCTGCCGTTCGTGTGATGGCGCTTCAAGTGCGGCGGGATATTCCCACCCTCGTGATGACCTTCGCGTTGCCGCCTGTGATCTTCGTGTTGCTCGCCGCGATCTTCGCTGGCGCGACCGGAACGGAATTGCGGCTCCACGTCGGCGTTTTGGATCGTTCGCACAGCAGCGCGGGCCAGCGGCTCGTACAGGCACTGCAGCAGCAGCCGACCTTTCGCACCAGCATCGTGACCGGCGACGAGGCCGGCCTCGACACCGCCGTCCGCGACGGCGGATACACGGTCGGGCTCCTGATCCGCGCCGACCCGGCTGCCGACACAGGCACGACGGGAGCGGCGCCGTTGCTGGTGATCGGCAGTTCGAGCCGGCCGGCCGCCGCCGCGATCGTGGCTGGACAGGTCCTGCAAACGCTGAACGAAAAGCTGCCGGACGTCGCCTTGTCGCGCATCATCGGGGATGTCGAACGCGCTGGACGGCTCGAGAACGACGAGCGCAAGTTTCTGGAAAGTGCGTTCTCCGACGAGGTCGGCAAGGGCGGTGGCGGCTTCGCCTTCTCCCGCCTGGTCGAGCAGCGCAATGCGGCCAACGACGCCATCTCGGGTGGACCGATCGCCTATTATGCCGGGGCGGTCTCCGCGATCTTCTTGCTGTTCGCCGCAATGCAGGGGGCCGCCACCCTGCTCGACGAACGCAATGGCGGCATTTTCGCTCGTCTCCAGGCCGGCCCCTACGGCCTCACGCCCCTGCTGATCGGCAAATTTATCTTCCTGACCGCGCAGGGCGCTCTGCAGGTGGCTGCCATTTATGCGACGGCTTTCCTGGTCTATCGCGTCGACATGCTCGCCAACCCCGGGGCTTGGCTGATCACCACCGCGCTCGCCAGTGCGGCCGCGGCGGCGCTCGGCTTGCTGGTCAACGCCTGTTGCGCGACGCGGCAACAGGCTCAGTTGATCATGAGCTTCGGAGTCCTGATCGTCTCGGCCATCGGCGGCAGCATGGTTCCGCTCTATCTCATGCCGCCCTGGCTACAGAACCTCAGCTGGATCACGCCCAACGCCTGGATGATTGCGGCGTTCCAGGTCTCGCTTCGGACGTGGGCGACGTCCGGCCTTCTGCTGCAATGGACCGTCCTGTTGGCCATCGCGGTGGCGGCCCTGACGCTGGCGATCGCGAGCATCGGGCGCGGCGAGATCGAATAGCCTCCGACGGGTTCGAGAGAGACGGACCTCCTGCAAGACTGGCCGCCAGGTCAGTTCTCGACGTATCGCGAGAAGCTGCGTGACGTATACCAAATCGATCTAAAAAGCCGATCAAACGCCAACAAGGTTAACGCGCATCAAAACGCAGCGTTTCGGCGATGCCAGGAGAAGGCGATAGCGGAAAGACTTACTCCCAATGACCGAATAGAACCGCCACTACTTCGCTCCTATCATCTCGAGGGCGAGAAGAAGGCGAACAACGCCCAGTACTACAGCGATTTCTGCGTCAACCCTGTGACGCGAGTTGCAGCGGTGAATCGTCAATCGGGGCCGACCGAAGCGAAGGAAGCGCAATGCATGTGTTATTGATGCGGCGGCTGTTGCGTGCCGCTGAAATGCAGCGCGAGATCGGGCTGCGAAGCTTCCTCTCCAAAATGCTTCATCGGCTTCTTCGCGCAAGCGGGTGGATCCCTCGCGATTACAAAACATTCCTCAACCACAAGACACGCGTCGATCTCCTGTTCGACACAGAAAACGGGGTCGAAACGAGCGGGATCGACTACATCTACGGGCTCACGGTCGATGGGCCGAACGCACGGTTTGGCGAAGCGCATATCGCAACCGATCCCGGCGAGTTCAGAACCGTTTTCGAGAGCCTGGATGTCGATTTTCGGCGCTTCACCTTCGTCGATTTGGGGTCGGGAAAGGGCCGAGCCGTGATGCTGGCCGCCGCATTGCCGTTCAAGGCGATCGTCGGCGTCGAATTCACCAAAGAGCTTCATGCCATCGCGACCGCCAATGTCGGTAAGCTGCCCGAGCCCGACCGTAACCGCATCAGCCTGCTGCATGGGGATGCGGCGGCCTATGACTTTCCGGCTGGGCCCCTGATCGTCTTTTTTTACAACCCGTTTGGGCGCGCCATCATGCGGCAAGTCGCCGACCGCCTCGCCTGCGCACGCCGGGACAGCCCGCGCGACATTCTGGTCGTCTACCTCAATCCGATCTTCGAGGAATCGTGGGTCCGAGCGGGTTGGCATGTCTTACGCTCCAGCACCGAAGCGGCGCTCATTCAGTGGCCGACATCGAGCCAAGCCGCCGTCGCAAGTCACGCCGAGCCCGACACCGTCTTACCGGCGTGATTTAGTCGGGGATATCGCAGCGAAGGAGGCTTGGCTCGTGCCGCGACCCTTGACCGACGGCACGCGCCTCATGGCGGCGACGCCGACCGATCGGACAGAACCTCGTCGAGCGCCGCCACGAACGTGTCGACATGGGCGGTCGAGAACACGATGGGCGGCCGCAGCTTCAACACGTTGGCTTGTGGCCCGGATGCGCTGATGAGCACGCGCTTCCGCCTTAATCCGTTGACGACCCGCGTGGTCGTGGCCGCATCAGCGGTTTTGGCGGCCCGATCGCTGACGATTTCGACGCCGACGAAGAGGCCTGCGCCGCGCACGTCGCCGATCGCCTCGTGCCGGTTTGCAAGCTCTTCGAGTGCGGTCCGGAGATAGAAGCCGACCTGCCGCGCATTGGCGACCAGCGCATCGCGCTCGATGACCTCGAGCACCGCGAGCCCGGCCGCGCAGGACACGGGACTACCGCCGAAGGTGTTGAAATAACGCGACATACGGCCGAATTCGGCAACCACCTCGGGCCGCATGACGACCCCGCCGATCGGCTGCCCGTTGCCCATCGGCTTGCCGAGCGTCACCATGTCGGGCTCGAGGCCATGGCGCATGAAGCCCCACAGAGCATTGCCGGTTCGTCCAAAACCCGACTGGACTTCGTCAGCGACCCAGAGGGCGCCCGCCTCGCGCACCGCCTCGGCAGCCTCGGCCAGAAACCCGGGCGGGTCTGCAAAAACGCCATCGCTGGAGAAGATCGCGTCGCAGATCATCATGGCGGGCTTGATGCCGTGCTTGTGGAGATCGGCGATGGCGGCCCGGACATCAGCCGCGACCGCAGCCCCAAGATCGGCCTCGCCCCGGCGATAGGCATCCGGAGCACGCACGGTGCGAACATGGGGGCCGCGCGGCACACCCGCGCCGAGCGAGGGCGAGAACTGGCTGACCGCGTCGGTGACGCCGTGGTAGGCAAGATCCGTGACGATCACGCCCGTACCGCCGGTGTGGCTCTTCGCGATCCGGTAGGCGAGGTCGTTGGCTTCCGATCCGGTGCAGGTGAACATCACATAGCCGAGATGCTCGGGGAACAGGCCGAGCAGTTTCTCGGCATAATCCAAGATTGTCTCATGCAGATAGCGCGTGTGCGTGTTCAGGGTCGCCCATTGCCGGGTCACCGCCGCAACGACGTCGGGCTGGCCGTGACCGAGGGATGCGACATTGTTGTAGACATCGAGATAGGCATCGCCAGCCGCGTCATAGAGCCAGACGCCCGCACCCCGCACCAGATGAACAGGCTCCTCGTAGAATAAGCGATAGGCCGGGCCGAGCACCGTCTCGCGCCGCGTCATCAGGGCGTGCTCGGCCGCCGTGACACGCTGCGAGCGCCCCGGCATATCGGCATTGACCATGCCGGGAATGGGGCTCGTCGGGGCCATGGGGTCGCTCCTTGTCGCAGGCATGTCAGGATCTTCGGCGCGACGATGTCCGCTGATGTCCGACCCCGTGTTAACGCGAGCGTGGGTTACAGGCTATCCGGTGATCGATACGCTTGGTGGAAGACTAGCGTGTCGCGTCTTGCCGCGCGTCACACATAAAGGGCCGCCATCCGTCGCCAGGCGCCGGCGCGGTGAGCGCGTCCATCCCAGACATGCAATTGGTGCGACACGTGCTTCTGGCCGAGCAAATGGCTGAGGTGGTGATTGTTGTCGAGGAAGGGGTCTTCGGTGCCGATCGTCAAGATGATGTCGAGCCGGCGCAGCTTATCCAGCCTCCACCCACATTGCAGGCCGGGAAGGAAATGCGTCGGTGTGTGGAAATAAATCTCGTCATCGTAATAGCCGTCGAAGAGATCGTCGAAACACTCGACCTTCATCGACAGGTCGTACCGACCTGAAAAGGCCACGAGCTTGCGGAAGAGGTGCGGATGGCGAAGCGCGATGCTGGCGGCCTGAAATGCACCGAGGCTGCAACCCATCGCGATCGTGCAATCATGCGAGTTGGTCGACGCCATCAAGGGAAGCACTTCGTTAAGGATATACTCCTCGTAGGCGGCGTGTCGTCTGATCCGATCGGCCGGATGGCGCCCCACATCGTAGAAGGTCTCCCGCGCCAGTCCTTCGATACAATAAAGCTGCAACTGCCCGGCCTGGACCTTGGGCGCGAGGCTCGCGACGATGTTCAGCGTCTCATATTCCCAAAAGCGCCCGTCCCGCGTTGGGAACATCAGCACTTTTGCTCCGGCATGCCCGAAGATCAGCAGCTCCATGTCCCGGTGGAGTCGGGGACTATACCAGCGCCGGTAGTCTCGCTTCATGTCGCCCTGAAGAAATGCCTGACTTTTTCGACGAGGAGCGCGTGTTGATCCTCCATGTCAGGATAATCGACATGGCCTGCATCCAGAATGACGGTTTCATGATGATTTGACGTCGCAAGCCCATTGGCGACCGAAAACTGGCAGGGCGGTGCCACCGCTGGATCGAAACGGGCAACCGCGACCAGCATCGGGACCGCGATGCGCGTCGCGGCCGTCGCGGCGTCAAAGAGCCGAAGGGTCTGCAGCACGTCCGGATGCGTTGTTCGATAATGCTGCACGGCGCCGGCGCTCCCGAGGGTCGGCAACGTCAGCCAGAGCGGCATATTGCCGAATGTCGGCACGACGAGATGGCCACGATCGATCCGCCGATCGGCAGCGATCGCCAGAGCGCCGATACCGCCCCCGAGGCTCAGGCCGCTGTAGCCGATCCGTCCTTCAAGGCCGGGATAGAGCTTGGTCAGAACCGAGACCGCCAACCAGACGTCATCGACGCAACCACCCAGAATCAAGGTTTCCGGTTTGTCGATCCCGGTCAGCACATGCCGGGCGGGATCACTGGAGATTGGCGGGCGGCGACTGCGCGAAAGCCCGCGAAAGCAGGGAAACAGCACCGCCGTTTCAGTTACGGGAAGATCGAAATCCGGCTCGTCTCGCCCGCCATAGCCATGCCCGACGACGAGACCCCGCGTGACGAGGCCATCTCGTGGCAGCAGCAGCCAGCCCCCGATCTCGAACTGGTCGGTCGAGAGATAGACGATGTCTTGAACGTGCCACTCGGGATGCTGCGATGCGCTCGCGCTGAGCCGAGGCTCAGGATGGATCCCAAGCGTCGCTGCGTGGCGCGCCCGCCAAAACTCATCGAAATGAAGCGCTGGCTCCGGCGGAGCGATGGCGCGAAGCGCATCGAGGTCAAGGCCATAGGTCGGATCGAAAGGATAGGAATGGTCTGTCGGGATGCTCATCCCATGCTTGTTCCGTGAAACAAGCCGACAGGCAAGACGACCACACCGATCGATCCCGCACAATGGATCGGTGCGTGGGGTCGCCCGCAAACCCTGTATGCGCCCCGAAGGGCGAGCCCGAACTCGATGCTGTTCGGGCTACCCCCCGCGGCTCAGCCCTTGACGGTCGAGGCACCGAAGATTTCGGTGATGGCTTCGGCCAGCTTGGCGTCGAAATCCGCTTCGCTCATCGAGACGCGGAGATCGCCGAGCAGCGCCCGCGAGAAGCTGGCGATCATTCCATGATTGGCCGAGAGGCGCTTGCAAGCGTCGGTTCGCGTATAGCCACCCGACAAAGCCACGACGCGCGCGATCTTGGGATGTGCGATCAGAGATGCGTAAAAATCCGGCACATCCGGAATGGTCAGCTTGAGCATGACTTTCTGGCCCTCGGGAAGCGCATCGAGCCCCTTGGTCAATTCAGTGCGGAGAATGGCTTCGGCGCCGGCTTTGTCTGGGCTCTTGATCGAGACTTCCGGCTCAAGGATCGGCATCAAGCCATGACCGGCGATCTGCGCGCCGATCTCGAATTGTTGGCGCGCAATGGCCGCAATGCCGCTCTCGGATGGGAGATTCACGACGGATCGCATCTTCGTGCCATAGACGCCAAGGCCGACGGCGCGGTCCAGCAAGGCATCCAGGCCGGGGATCGGCTTCATGAGGCTGACGCCATCTGCCTCCGTCTCGAGACCCTTGTCGACTTTCAGGAACGGCACAATGCCGCGGTCGTCCCAGAGATAAGATGGCACGGGCTTCCCCTTGGCCTGTCCATCCATCGTGCCCTCGAACAGGATAGCGCCGATGATCTTATCGCCCGTGAAAGCGGGAGCCGTCATGATCCGCACGCGCATCTCATGCATCAGCTTGAACATCTCGGCATCGCCGCTGTAGGCGCTATCGGGAATGCCGTAGAGGCGCAGCGCACCGGGAGTCGAGCCGCCACTTTGATCGAGCGCCGCGATGAAGCCCGGTTTGCTGGACATCTGCGCCGTCATTTTTTCAATATTCATCTTGGTTTCCTCACCTGCCGCCGAGAGGCTCAAGGAAGCGCTTTGACCTCGACCAATCAGCCCCTGACCACCAGAGTTTTCGCACGACCGTTCTTCTGCGCGCAACGTCTTGCGATGCTGGCTCGCGCAATGACTTACGGCACGTTCATTGCGGCGCCATGAAAGCGAACGTCTCGATTCATTCCAGGGACGCCTCGGCTTCGCTCCGATTCGTGCCTTGGCCGTAAACCAGCCATGCGCCGATGTCTGTTGCGTCGGGTCGTGAAACCTTTAATTTGGCACTGCGCTGCTTGCGGCGCATGCCCTCCTTGGGCGTTTCCTCCCTAGACTTGGGCCGCTTGCGGTAACGCAGGCGGCCTCTTTCTTTCCGGCCTGGATGGATCGAGCTTGGCTGGCCTTACGCGTCTAACGTGCCTTTTGCGGCACAAGCGTCTCGCCGAGGTCGATCGAGCCGGCTGCGCCGACCTCCATCGCCAGATCGATCGCCCTGAAGACACGGAGCGTGGCGTCGATGTCGGACGGATCAATCTCGGACAAAACGCGATCCCTTAAATCGGCCAGCACATTTTCGACGCGGCGGGCGAGTGTTTCCCCATCTGGCGTCAGCCAAATCGTCTTCGCTCTGCGGTCGCCGAGATCATCCCGCCTGATGAGCAATCCAGCGGCGCTCAATTCGTCCAAAAGCCTGACGAGCGACGTCCCCTCGATCCCGACATAACTCGCAAGCACGATTTGCCGAACGCCTCCGCCGAGCCGATAGACCCAAACAAGAGCCGCCGCGCGCGCCTGCGAGATGTCATGCGCTGCCAAAGCCTGCTGGGCGAGTTTTCGCCATTTGCGGCTTGCCTGCACCAGCGTCGACAGCACGGCATGTCTGTTAGCGTCCGCTTCGCTCATGCAGGGATCTATCGCAGAGCGACCGGCGGCATACAATGCCAAAGCGGATTTTGACGATCGCGCCCCCAGGGTCGCGGCGCGATCAATGACGTCGGGCTCACTTTGGTCGCGCTAAGCCGATGGAGATAGACCCTGCGCCGCGACGGCGCTGTCGATCTCGGGACCTGCCCGATCAAAAGATCGGATCGCACAAAGCTTCGGTCAAGTCATGCAGGACATCGGGATGTTGCCGCGGAGCATCGCCTCACATTGCGAAAGACGTCGGAAAGATCAGCACCTGTTTGCTGCCTTATGCCGTTGAATGCGGCGCTCGGCCTCCATCCCCGTTTGTAAGCGGCGTTGTATAGGAACCGACAGTACGCTTGCTCAGGCGTCAGCAGACGATCAAGCACAGGCCGAGACGAAAGTCGGTTGAGACCCCGGTCCGCGGTCGATCGCGCCCCAATTATTCGCCGCAATCTATCGACCAAAGAAGCCGACTAACCAGTGTGCACAAAACTGCTGCAAAATAATGCGGGTTCCCGTAGCAAAGTCATTCGAGATCGACTTGCTAAATGGAGCGGAGACGCTAAAGAGAGACATCTTTAGGGGAAGACCGATGAACGACCAGAACAACGAAGATATGATTACCGTCACGGCCGATATTGTCTCTGCATTCGTATCCAACAATTCGGTTCGGGCAGAGGATCTTTCAGCTTTGATCGAATCCGTTCACCAAGCGATCAAGAGCCTGAGCGAGCACAAAACCGACGTGGCCGTGGCTCCCCCGCCGGTCCCGGCCGTGTCGATCAAGAAGTCGGTCACCGACGATTATTTGATTTGTCTGGAAGACGGTAAGCGCTTCAAGTCTTTGAAGCGGCATCTCAGCACGTCCTACGGCATGTCGCCCGATGATTACCGCGCCAAATGGGGGTTGCCACGCGACTATCCAATGGTCGCGCCGGGTTACGCCGCGTCGCGTTCGAAACTCGCCAAGGATATGGGTCTCGGCAAGAAGCTGGTTCAATTGCCGCCCGCCGTCGAAGAGGTTGCGCCCATCGCTCATCGTGAACCCGACGTCGCTGCAGCTCCGCAAAAAGCTGCCGCGAAGCGCACCAAGATGGCTGCTGCCGTAAAAGACGCAGCCCCCGCACCCGAAGAGGCGCCCGTGAAGCGTCGCGGTCGTCCGTCCAAAAAGGCCGCTTAATCGCAACGAAGCACCGCGAGACCTGCGCGACCGATCACATCGGTCGCGCAGGTCTCCTTGGATGTTAAGCCCACTTGCTGGACGAGGCGGACCTACCCACGCTGTCCGGACGACCGCCTTCGGGTCGCGGCGAAGACCAGCGCTCCTGCCGCAATCCCCGCAAAGGCCCATTGCAGCGGAAGAACGTCGGCCGTCTCGCTCCGGATCGGCAAAACAGCGATACGACCGGGCGACGTCTCGACGCCGGCCCCACCAGCCGCCTTCGCGGTCGCGATCTGGTCGGGAGACACCATCCATTCCGCCCCGCGCGACACGTCGTAAAAGCGATAGCCAAAGCCGACCACGAGCGCGACCACAAGCGCAAGCACGAGTCTTGGAATCATCTGCAATTCATCTCTCCTTGAAGGCGCGGTCGCTGCCAAGCGAGGGCGCCCGTGACTGAAACGCGTCGGCAGGTCCGTCACGGTCGAGGTGCAGAGCGACCCGTTTGATTTGCCCAAGCATCCGAAGACCTGCGATCGTCGAAGCGCCAGACGGATACGATCGACGAGCAGCACCGACAAGGCAGGTGCGCCGCTGACTGACGCGGTTCATCGCGAAAGCGGCGGCGCCATGCTCGCGGCAAGACGCAGAAACTCGCGCCTCAACGTCGGAACAGCATGGTCGATAAAGGCGCGCAAAACGCCCCGCCGGGCTCGGTCGGGATGGAAGACGAGCTGCGCCGGCGTCGGCGGCACCTCGAAGGCGGAGAGAAGCCGGACGAGGCGCCCCGTCTCGAGGTGCTCTGCAACCTGATAGCAACGCGCACGGATGATGCCATGTCCGCGAAGCGAAGCATCGATTCCCGCCGCGGCGTTATTGATGCTGAGGCGCGTTCGAACCCGTGTCGAGCGTAAAGGTGCGCCCTGCCCCTGCGCCATGTCGAATGACCAGAGTTCGCCGTCGCCCTCCGCATTGAGCCCGATGCAATCATGGCGAGCGAGATCGTGAGGGGTCGCAGGTAATCCGGATCGAGCCACATAGTCTGGCGATGCACAAACGATGGCACGCACCTCACCCACCCTGATCGCCGTCATGGTCGAGTCGGGAAGAGCCGCCAGACGCACCGCGAGGTCGACACCATCGCCGACCAGATCGACCACGCGATTGTCCATCAAGACGCGGGCCGCGACATGCGGATACTGCCGAAGGAAGGCTTCGAGAACCGGCATGACTTTCAGCCGCCCGAAAAGTTCGGGCGCGGTCAGCACAATACTCCCGTGAAGGTGGCCTGCAGCGCTACCCGGCTCGACCTCGCGAAGTCTTGCCAGCACGTCTCGCCAGATTGCGACATGCCGCTCGCCGGCCGCCGTGAGGCTGAGCTTCCGTGTCGACCGCAGCAGCAGCGCTTCTCCAGCATGGCGCTCGAGATAAGCGACCGCTCGTGTCACGGCGGCCGGCGATCGCCCATGTGTCCGCGCGGCGGCGGCGAGCGAGCCGTCCTCCACGGCCGACACGAACAGCACCATGGCGTCCAAGCGATCCATCGTTTCGCAAACTGCAATTAAGCCGGTCGTATCGCAAGCATTCTCTTGTTTTCTGAAATCTCTAAATTCGAGTCTCGATCAAACCCGGACCTGCAGCGGCCGTCCGAGATCCCGCTGCGCGCCACCCGAGCAAAGGAAACAACGATGTCCGCCCTTATCTATCGCACACAGAAGGTTGGAGATGTCGACGTCTTCTATCGGGAGACCGGCCCAATCGACGCGCCGGTCATCCTGCTGCTTCACGGCTTCCCGACGTCGAGCCATATGTTTCGCGATCTGATGCCGGCACTCGCCGACCGCTACCGCCTGATCGCGCCCGACCTGCCTGGATTTGGGCTGACGACGGCGCCGCCGCGTGGACAATTCACCTACAGTTTCGAGGCTCTCGCCCATGTGATCGGTGGCTTCGTCGATGCGATCGGCCTCCAGCGCTACGCCCTGTATATTTTCGACTACGGCGCACCCGTGGGCCTCAGGCTTGCGATGGCGAACCCCGAGCGCATCACGGCGATCGTCACTCAGAATGGCAACGCCTATATGGAAGGGCTCAGCGAGGGTTGGGAGCCATGGCAAGCCTATTGGCGGGAGCCGACGCCCGCGCACCGAGAAACGACACGCGCATCCCTCTCGGATGAGGCGATCCGTTTCCAATACGAGCATGGCTCACCCGCGGGACGCGTGTCCCCGGACGGCTCAATGCTGGATACGTTCTACATGCATCGACCGGACGCGTATGAGATCCAGCTCGATCTCATTTTGAGCTACGGCAGCAACGTCGCGCTTTATCCGGATTTTCAGTCCTATCTTCGCCAACACCGTCCGCCGGTGCTGGCCGTATGGGGCAAAAATGACCCGTTCTTCCTGCCGCCCGGTGCAGAAGCCTACCGACGAGATGTTCCCGATACCGAACTCCACTTGCTCGACACGGGACACTTTGCTCTCGAGACGCACCACCAGGAGATTGCCACGTTGATGCGGGACTTCCTCGGCCGCAAACTCGACGCGGCCTGATCGGATCGGCCTGAACGCTGCACCGTCCAGCCGACAGGCGCGACGGTGCGGGGATTGCCGCTTATCGAAGCGGGACTTCGGCTTCGTCCTGGCCGGCCCAATAATGCAGGCGTTCGGCGTGAACCTTGATCAGAACAATACCGGGCGTGTCGACGCCTTGCTCGAACCAGCGGTCGAGATCGCTCGTCCAATGTTCGGCGAAAATCACCTTGTCGCGGATCAACTCGGCCTGACCTTCGATCGCGATGAACAGCGGCGGCTTTCCAAGCAAGCCTTTGGCGCCGGTGAACGAGAGACCGACCTGCGCGTCATGCTCGATGTCGTGGATCGTCCTGGCGCTGTCATATGAGAAGAAGAACGAGTCTCCTTTATATTCGACATCGCCATTGTTGCTCATGGGGCGGCTCGCGATTGCGCCGTTGGTTGTCCGCGTCGACAGCATCCCGAAGTCGATGTCGCGCATCTTCTCGGCGATCTCTTGAAGGGTCATCGTGGCCATATTCTGAATTCTCCTCGATCGAACCGCTCACAAGCGCTGAACGGTTGCATCTGAAAGGGAAAGCCGAGATCCGACCCATGGTTCCCCCTCGAACCGCGCATCGGTTCGATCGGTGCGTCTTTGCGCGGGCTCAGTCTTCGTGGTCGATAAAGCGACGCGGGCGGGTCGAGACGGCGCGGGAGGCCATCCGAACGCCGGCCGCGACCGCGACCTCGAACCCGTGTTGCGCGACGCAAGCCGCCAGATATCCCGCATTGAACGTGTCGCCTGCCCCGATCGTGTCGATGACGATGACGCGCGGTGCCGAGACGGTCACATCCTGTCCGTCGCACCAGGCTCGCGCGCCCGCCGCACCCGTTTTAATGACCAGAATGGCGCCTGCCGGAAGATGCTGCTGCAGGATGACCGCCGCCTGCTCGCACGATGCCGTTGCGGTCAGGCCGAGGGCCTCGGCCTCGTTGATCAGGAGGTGATCGCACATCGGCAGCCAGGACGCGACGACGACACGGTTGGCGGACGACCAGCCGCCGTCCGGCCAACCGGTGTCGAGCGCAACTCGATAGCCCCGTTGGCGGAGCGTGGTCATCAGGTCGCCGTAGTGAGCCACGAGCGCGGGCGTCACGAAGCAACCCGTCAATAGCGCGATCGCGCCGATTGGAGCGTCGGCGGGCACTTGCGACAGAACGGCCTTGAGCGTGAAGTCGAGCAGATGACCGAGGGTCGTGAAAAATGTGCGCTCGCCGTCGGGGTGAGTGATGCCGACCGAGAGGGCGCAGGCGCGGGGCGAGGTGGGCCATGCGTCGCCCACTGTCCCGAACGGGTCGCGGAGCCAGCGCCCGAGCGCGTCGGCGCTCGTATTGGCGACCAGCCGGAACGGCACGCCGAGGGCTTGCCAAGCCAATGCGGTATTGCCGGCCGCTCCGCCCACGCGAAGATCGCTTTCAGGCAGCAAAACCTCGGTCCCTGGCGTCGGCCAGGGCTGCTGAGGACCCATCACGAGGTCCACGTTGACATTGCCGATCACAAGCAATTGCGCGTTCATGGCGTGACGGTGATCTTGTTGGACCGGATCGGCGTGCCGACGTCGGCCACGCGCGCAGCCGCCACCTCGACCAGCAGACGCTGGAGGGTCGGCAGCATGTCGAAGACCGCCGCCATCCCGTCGCTGGGTCCGACCGACAGCGTATGAACCCCTCGGACGGCATTGGACCCGCTGCCGTCGAGCACCACCACAGGGCACCCCGCCGAGCGGCAATCCGCCGCCAGAGCGGCATCGAGATCGGCCGATTTGGCGCCGCGCAAGATGATGACGCCGGTCTGCGACGTTAGCGCCTCCATTGGACCGTGCCGCAACTGCCCGGCCTCGAAACCGAGCGCCGAACATCGCGCGAGTTCCATCAGGCACAAGGCGCCAGCCTCCGCAACGCCGGCCAGCCATCCCCGGCCGCTCACCACGAAGGTCGAGCAGGCCGCAAGAGCATCGAGCGCAGCCTCGATCTCGACCGTTTCAGGCTCGGCCAGCGCCGCAAGGGCTTCGATCGGGTCGAGGCCGAGCGACGCCAGCACCGCAAGATGCAACGCGTGGGAGATCAGCAGACTTCTGGTCGCCGCAAAAGCGCGCTCGGGTCCGCCGCTGCCGATAAGACACGGGACGGAACGGCCAAGCGGGCTCGCAGCATCGAGCGTGAGGCCAAACCGCTCGTCAGCGCCAGCCTCTTCCCTGAGATAGCGGACGATCTCTCCCGATTGCCCCGATTGCGAAACGATGAGGACCGTTCGCGGCACCGCCGAAGGCAGCACCCCGAGCATGTCGGAGACAACCTCGGCGGTCGCATCGACGCCGAGTTCGCGATAGGCCCGCGCTGCGGTGCGATTGACCCAATGCGAGCCGCCCATGCCGAGCAGCAGCAACCGGCCGGTCTTTCGGATGCTCGTGGCGATGATGGCGGCGACCGGCTTGCCGGCCGCGACGGAATCCAAAGCATCGGCATGCTGCCGCGCCATCTCGGCCTCGATGGCGACTAATCCGGGTGCAATCATCTTGTCATCCTTTGACGCCACCCGTGGTCAGCCCACTGATCAGCGCCTTCTGCAAGCCGAAGGCGATCAGCACCGGCGGCAATGCGGTCAGCAAGCCGGCAGCGGCTACCAGCCCGAAATCCGTGGCGCGACCCGCCGCAAAATCCGCGATCGTCACCGTCAGGGTCTTGGCATCGGCATTGCTGGTAAACAGCAGAGCGAAGAAGAATTCGTCCCAGGCGAGCAGCAGCGCGAACAATGCCGCCGTGGCGATCCCGGCCCGGGCCAGAGGCAACGATACGTAAAGCAGCGTCTCGAACACGCCAGCGCCGTCCATCGCGGCCGCCTGCTCGATTTCATCGGGCAAAGCGTCGAAGGCCGATTTGATGAACCAAGCCGTGAACGGCGTCAGAATGGCGCAATAGACGATGATGAGGCCGGTGACGCTGTTGAGCAGATGCAAGGCCGACAACATGAAATAGAGCGGAAGCACCAAGGCGACGGCCGGCGTCATATAGGTCGCCAACACCACATAGAGCGTCGCCGTCACGGCCCGGCGCCGATAGCGCGCGAAGGCCCAGGCGGCCGGGATCGAGACCAGCATCGACACGAGCGTGGCGCCGACCGAGGCGCCGAGGCTATTCCGCAACCCGAGCAAAAAGGCTTCGCCCGGCGTATTGGCACCGAAGTCGAGCAGCCGCCGATAGTGGCTGAGATCGATCTGACTGGGGATGAAGCGCAAGGGCTTTGCGGTGAGGTCCGCTGGCGGCGACAGGCTGAGGATCAGCAGCCACGCCACCGGCGCGAGCGTCACCAGTACAAAGAGGAGAACCGCTGCATAGAAAAGCGTTGATGCGAGGCGGCTCCGCTTCATGCGGGTTGCCCCTGACGCAACAGGCGCATGTAAACCGTCACCAGCACCATGCAGATCAGAACCACGATCAAGGCATAGGACGCACCCGATCCGACCCGCAGGAAGCGAAACGACTCCTCATAGACGAAAAAACTCATGGTCTTCGTGGCGCTCGCCGGGCCGCCGCGTGTCATCACATAGACGATGTCGAAGACTTTCAGGGCCTCGATCGACCGCAGGACGATCGCGACGAGCAACGGTGGCGCGATGACCGGCCAGGTCACGACTTGAAAGCGGCGGAAAGCGCCCGCGCCATCGAGCCGCGCCGCCTCGTAGAGATCGGCTGGCGCATTCTGTAAAGCCGCCAGGACGATCAGCGCGACGAGCGGGTAATTCTTCCACACGTCGGCCAGCACCACGGCGTTCATGGCGCTATCGGGGTCGCCGAGCCAACTTCGGTATCCGGACAAGACACCCGTCTGTGTGAGGACCGCGTTGAGCACGCCGAAATCAGGCTGATAGATGAGGCGCCACATGATCGCGTTGACGATCGTGGGCAGCGCCCACGGCAGCACGAGCAGCGCTCGACACACCGTCCGGCCCCGAAATTTCTCGTTGAGCAGCAACGCCACGAGAACGCCGAAGAGCGTTTCGAACCCGACCGATAGGATGGCAAAATAGAGGGTATGCCCCGTCGCGCTGAGGAAATTCGCATCGGTCAGCGCATAAACGAAATTGTCGAGCCCAACCCAATGCGCCGAGCCGAGGCCCCCCAGCAAACGCGCGTCCGTGAAGGCGAGCGCGATGGTCTGCACGACCGGGTAGCCCACGACGGCCGCCACGATCGCCAACATCGGAGCGAGCAGACGCCAGGGCGAGATTGAACCCGGCCGTTGCATAGCCATGGATCAGCCCTTCGTCAGACATGCGGCGCACGGACGCGCCGTGCGCCGAACCGTCATCGCAGGCGCGCGGCGGCCTTGTCGGCCTCTGCCAGGGCGGCATCCGGGGTTGCCTTGTCGGTCAAGGCATTCTGGATCTGCGCCTGCAGAATGGTCGAGACCTCCTGGTAGGAGGGTGTCACCGGGCGAAGGCTCATGACGCTGATGGCGGTCTTGGCGGCTGTAACCAAAGGCTCCTGCCCCTTGGTGACGGCCGGATCATCATAAGACGACTTCCAGATCGGCAGGCTCAACTGAGCATATTTGTTCTGAACCTCCTGCGAGGTCAGAAAGCTAATGTATTTCCAACCGAGATCAGGATGGCTCGAACCCGCCGTGATGCCGAGACCCATCGACCCGTTGACGGCCGAGGCCTCCGTGTGACCGGCGACGCCCGGTGCCGGCACCACGCCGACCTTGCCGACGATCTTGCTTTCCGCCGGGTCATTGGCCTTGGCGTAAGCATAGGTCCAGTTGAGCGCGAAGGCGGCATTGCCGGCCGAGAAGACTTTCCGCACATCCTCTTCGAGATATTCTTTGGAATTCGGATTCGACACGCCGTCCTTCAACGATTGAACCATATATTTAACGGCATCGAGCGAGCCACCCTGATCGAAGGCGGGCTTGCCGTCCCTGTAGTAAGTTCCGCCATGGGCCGCCGTGATGGTGGCATAGTCACACACGACGGCTTCGGCCTGCGACCAACTCCAGACGATCGGATAATCGACGATCTTCTTGTCCTTGATGATCTTCGCATCGGCCAGAAGTTCATCCCAGGTCTTGGGCGGCGTCGCGATGCCGGCTTTGGCCAGCATGTCGGTATTGTAGAATAGGTATTTGGTATCGAGGATCCACGGCAGGCCATAATACTTGCCGTCGAAGAGGCTCGTCGACCATGCGCCGTCGAACACCTTCGCGGTGTCGATATTGGCCTTCACTTGATCGGTGACGTCGCGAAGCACGCCGTCACGCGCGAAAGCCGCCGGCCAGATGACGTCATACAGCACCACGTCGTAGCCCGAACCACCCGCAGCCTTCGAGGCGACGATCTTGTCGAACAGCGCCTCATAGGGCACGAATTCCAAATTGACGGTCGTCCCGGGGTTCGCTTTTTCGAAGTCGTGCGTCATGTTCCGCACGTCGTTATCGCTATAGGCCGCTTGCGCCATGAAAAGCGCATTCAGGGTTTCGGCATGTCCCGGCGACGCCAAGACCGTCCCGGCCAACGCGGCCAGACCAACCATACCCATCCAAGATTTGATTTGCAGCATGGCTTTTCCTCGTTTTAGGCGGAGATGGGTCGGGTTCGGTTGCGTGAACGGGTCGGTAGAGGTCCTGGGCAGGAAAGGCGTTAGTGTCGACCGCACGTGTTCGCCGCTCGGCGACGATGGCTCGAATGGCCACGAAGGACCGTCTCGATTAAGTCAATTTGAAATGAGTATTGAGAGCTGTCAAGCCGCGCCAGCGGTTTGCGGAAACCTGGGACTGAGGGGAACGAGAACGCCAGTGTCGACCAGCCTCAAGATCGCGGGCAGCAATCTCGAACATGTGCAGACGCATAATCGGCGTGTCGTTCTCGATGCGATCCGCCGGGCGGGCGCCCTGACGCGAGCCGAGGTCGCGCGGCGAACCCATTTGACGGCGCAAACCGTCAACAACATCGTGAGCGCCCTGCACGACACTGGCTTGGTGTCGGCCGGGGCGCCCAACCGAGGCGGCCGCGGTCAACCCTCGATTCCCTACAGCATCGATCCCGAAGGCGCGTGGTCGCTCGGCTTCCACGTCGACCATCGCAGCATTTCCGGCGCGGTCGTCGATTTCACCGGCCGCATTCGAGGTCACAAGAGAATACCGGCCGATCAGCCCTCGCCCAAGCAGGCCGCCGACGCCCTCGCCCGGATGGCCGGACCTTTGCTGAGACGGGCCGGCGCGGTCGAGAGCCGGATTCTCGGGGCCGGATTGGCCGTGCCGGTTCGCTTCAATGCCGGCTCGATCACAAGCGCCGGACCGACGACCCTGCCGGGCTGGGACGAGGGCGACGCGGCAGACATGATCGAAGCCGCGCTCGGCATGGCCGTGCTGATCGAGAACGACGCCGTCGCAGCGGCCATCGGCGAACGCCTGAACGGCCTCGGCCGCGAGATCGACAGCTACGTCTATCTGTTCATGAACGATGGCCTCGGCGCCGGAATCATGATCGAGGGTCAGCCGTGGCGCGGCACGGGCCGTAATGCCGGCGAGATCGGTCATATGATCGTGGTGCCCGATGGCCGGCCATGTCCCTGCGGCAATCACGGCTGCCTCGAGCGGTATGTGTCATTGAGCGCGGTCTACGAGAGCCTCGGGATCGCCCCGCCGGATGCCACGCCCGAGTTCATCGCCCATCTCGAAACGAGCGCCCCTGGTCGCCTCGATGCCTGGGTCAAGGACGCCGCGCCACGCCTCGCCCAAGCGATCGGAATTCTCGAATCGGCCTTCGATCCACAGACCGTGATCCTGGGCGGCGTGGCGCCGAAAAGCGTCCTGGAGCGCTTGGTGGCGGCTCTCGCGCTGCCGGTCTCGGTCGGGTCTCGCGCGTCACGCACCCTGCCTCGCGTCATGCTCGGTCGCACCGGCCCGGAGGCTCCGCTGCTGGGCGCCGCATCCTTGCCGATCTTCGACGAAGTCTCCCCGCGCTTTGACGTGCTTCTCAAAAACGGTTGAGGCGCCGACGCTTGACCCTACCAATCGGCATTCTTGCCGAGATCGGATCTGGGAAGATCGTCGCCGAACGCCACCATGGTCGGCCGCTCGGCCGCCGTGAGGTTGCGCCTCGTCCAATCCACGAGGTCGGCTTCGAGGCGGTCCACGTCCACGCCGGGTTGCGGCACGACGAAGGCCTTCAGGCGGCTGCCTTCCTCCGGACGCATGAGACGAACCGCCGCCTCTCGCACGCCGGGTCGCCCCGCGAGCTGGGCCGCGACGGCGCTGGGACTGACGTTGACGCCGCCGACCTGAACGGCGCCGTCGCGCCGTCCCGCCAGCCGGAACCGACCATCATCCGTCAAGACGATCCGATCCGGCAGATCGGCCCTGAGCCCGGAGAGGTGGAGGAGTTCGGGCGCCTCCTCCCGCGACTCGTCCGAAAACCGCCAATGGGGCATCAGCGCATAGGGATCGCCGGGGTCGTCCCGTAACGCGATCCCCGCGGTCTCGGACGATCCATAGACCTCGATCATTCGGGCAAGGCCCCTGTCGCGGAGGGACGCGATAAGCGCCTCGGGACACGGCGCCGTCGAGGTCACGCCGGTCACGCCCGGAGCCACATGACGGATGCTGCGCTCGACCCAGCGCCATCGTTCCGGAAAACCGACGATGAGATCGCCTGCTCGCAGATCACGGGCAAGGTCGGCAGGACTCGCCCGCTCGGCCGGCCACACATCGACGCCGAGATGGTCGGGAAGCAGGGCCGTGAAAATGAAGCCGTAGATGTGATGAGCCGGTGCCATGGCGACGATGCGCCGCCGGTCGCTCAACCGATCGGCGAGGAACGAGGTCTCGGCCACCAGATGCGCGGCGGAGTGGCAGCAGCGTTTCGGAACGCCGCTCGATCCCGAACTCGAGAAAGTGATGCCCGATCCGCCACCGCGCAGCACGGCTTCGATGTGGTCGAGCCAGCCACCGAACGTGTCGGTCGCCAACAGATTGGCCTCGTCGCCGCTGTCGTAGAGGTGGAACATTTCGTTAGCGGAGGCGGCGAGTTGAAGGATCTCGAGCGAATCCGCCGCGACCGAGACCTCGCCCTCACCCTGCATCGGAAGCGTCTCGGGCCACACGTCCGGCAATCGCGTCGGTGACGGCAGCAGACCCCGTCGGCCCCGTGCCGCCGCTCGCTCTTGGCTCAACAGGCTCTGCAAGACGCGACCCAGCGCCGCGCGAGACAAGAAGGGGAGCTTTTGAGCCGTCAAGCGACAGGCGACGCGGGACGACCTTCCACGACGCGGTCACGCCCGCTCCGCTTGGCGGTGTAGAGGGCTCGATCCGCTTGTTGAACCAGATCCGCGAGAGACCCGGTTGCGGCTGAGCCGACAACCCAGCCGAAACTTGCCGTAACGTGAAGATCCGTTCCACCGACCTTGATCGATGCGGATGCGATCGCCGATCGCATCGTCTCCGCGATGGTCGACGTCAGAACGGCATCGGCGCCCGGCAGCATCGCGGTGAATTCCTCGCCTCCGAGACGCGCCAGTGTGTCGATCGGACGGAGGACGGCCGCGCAAGCGCTCGCGACCAATTTCAAGACCTGATCTCCCACCCCATGTCCATGAGTGTCGTTGACCAGCTTGAAATAATCGATGTCGAGGCTGATGAGCCCGACCGGCCTGCCGCTCCGCGAGCAGCGGCGAAGCTCTTCTTCGGCAATATCGAAAAAATGGGCGCGGTTGCAGACGCCTGTGAGATGGTCGGTGGTCAGACGGCGTCTGATCTTATCCGCATCCATCCGGGATTGCGCCACCGGGCGGAGCACCGCAGTATAGCCCACAACCTGCTGGCCCGCGCCGCTGTCGTCCCCGCGCACCGAAATCAGGCGATGGCACCGATAACGCCCCCCATCGCGCAACGCGGACCAGCTCTCGGCGAGGTGCCAGCCGTCCCGATGCGCGACGGCGATCTCATCCGTCATGCTCATCGACGAGGAGGCCGGATCTGGTCGATCGAGAATGCTGATATGAGCGCCGACAAGGTCACGCTCATCGAAGCCGGTCTGCAACAGCACGGCCGCGTCGGCGGTTTGTATGCGGCCGTCGAGATCCAACCCCAGGATGGCAAAATCGTCTTTGGCATTCAGAAGCGACGAAAACCAAGCATCGGCCTGTTTCAAGCGACGCTCCTGAGCCACGCGCTCGGAGATATCTTCGAGCGTCACGATGAGTTGGTCTTTGCCCAGCTTCACGATCGTGCAGGCCAGAACCTGGGGGATATCGGTCTTACCCCCTTTCGAACGGCCCACGAAGACGCGGTGGCCTTGGCAGATCTGCCCTTGCTCGGCCTCGAAGTCCGATACGACGTGCCGCAACTCGGGCGCGTAGCCCTCGATCGCGGCGAAAAGGTTCATGCTCTGCGCCACGCTGCCGAGCCCGAGCAGCAGTTGCATCGCAACCGGATTGAGCATCGTGATCGCGCCTGTCGCATCGGCTCGGATCAGGCCAACCGGACAAGCATAGAGGAATTGAAGCAGCTCCGTCCGGTCGCGCTCGAGATCATCGTCCACGGCGGTCACCTGGAACGCAAAATCAATATATAGCTCAGCGACGCATCGCTTCCCTTTAGCAATCGGAGTTTGACCGGGGTCGGCCGCATCCGAAGCGTCAGAACGTAATCAAGCATGGTGTCGAGCGTCGCCTCGTCCTCGAATTTCTGCGCGACCATGAAGTTGTTCATGCACTGCGCTATTGTCGCGAAATAATGCGTGTTCAAGACGCTGTCGAGCGAAAGACCGGCCGCGCGGCTCTCAGTTTGACTGTAAACCTTCACCAAACCTTCGGGCGACAACCCGACGACGCCGAACGGAAGGTCGTTGATGGCCGTGGAATCGAGCCGATCGAGATCCGCCAGCGTGATATTGGCAAAGTCGAAAGCGTGTTGGTCGGACGACATGGTTGGCCTTTCGGGCGATGGCGCGCGGCGAAGGACGGCGTATGACGACGACGTCTAAGCTCCGATGACTAAGGGACCATATACGAGTCCGGCAGACGAGCGAACACGAGAAACTGAAATGGCGCCACGATCCTTAAAGAACGGGACAAGGACGATGTCGCCGTGCGAAGATCACAAAGTGGATACACTTCAGTCATCAGCGAAACCCGTTCCGGCGCGTGCCTCGAAAGCCGTCATTTCGGCTTATGCCGAGGATATCGCCCGCCAACTTGGTTTTCAAATCGGCAATACGCTGGAGCCGATCGTCGCGACACTTGGTGGCATCATCGCCTATCGCAATCCAATCTACGTCAACTCGAATGCCAGCGAGTCCATCGTGGTTCGCGGCGGTAACGACTTTACGATTTATCTCGGCACCATGACGTCGCCGGAGCGCGATCGCTTTACGATCGCGCATGAACTCGGCCACCTTTTCATTCACTATCCGCTGACAAGCGTCGATGGTGCGCCCTCGCCCATGATCGCGACCACCTGGGTCGATGACGACGATGAAGACCAACGCCGAGCCGAATGGGAAGCGAATTGGTTTGCGGCCGCGTTTTTGATGCCTGCGGAAGACTTCGCGAGCTATGCGAAGCAGATGGATCTCAACGAACTCGCCATGACCTTCTCGGTCAGCTATGCCGCCGCAGAGATGCGGAAAACCAGCCTTGGCATTACGTAAGTGCCAGAATGCCCTCGCTATCGCATTCGCCTGTTCCTGTCTGTCGATCTCGTCGGTTCGACCGCCTTCAAGCTTGGGCGTGGCGCGGATCGAGCCAAGGTCAGCAATCCTCATCCGATCTGGGTCGATGAAATCCGAAAGTTCTATCGCGGCTTTCCGGCGACCCTGACGGCGAAATTCCGCAGGCTCGCAGAGACGGACAAACGAGCGGACATTCAGGAAAAGCCACCCCTGATCTGGAAAACGATCGGGGACGAAATCGTCTTCTGCAACAAGATCGAAGACATCGACCATCTCTCCATCTGCATCAACGCGTTCATCTCGACTCTCGACATGCACAGCAAGGCCTTGGAGACCCGACGGATCGAGGACGCCGGAAAACTGCCGGCCGGCCTCGCGGTCAAGGGGACCGCCTGGATCGCCGCCTTCCCCTATCCGAACATCTCGGTCAGCATCTCTCAGAAAATCCGAACGCTCAACCTCGAAACGACCGAAGAATTCGAAGCCAGCGCCGAGACCAACCCGCAAGGTTATGATTTTCTCGGCCAAAGTATCGATACCGGATTTCGGATCTCGACCTTTTCCGGCATCGACCGAATTTCGATTTCGGCGGAACTGGCTTATCTTCTCTGCGATCTGGCGGCGGGCGGTAAACTCAACGTCAAGCTGCATTACGCGGGACGAGAAACGCTAAAGGGTGTGACGACGGGCAAAACGTACCCGATCACCGTCTTGGATACCGAACGCAATCCGCTTCGGAAGTCGGTCAAAGAACATGAAAAGACGCTGATGGGCGTCGCGGAAACCAAGAATGATCAATTGAAGGCTTTTCTTGCGGCTTATTTCCTCGACGAAGCGGTCGAGGTGCCGAGCTTGTCGGAAACCTCGCTGCCTGAAAACTACCGGACCTTCGCTTTGGCTTGGGCCGCGACCGCCAAGGAAGAAGAAGAAAAGACGAAACGCGAGCTCGAAGGGGAAGCTCAGCGGGCGCAGGACCGATTGCTCGACAAGTCGCACGAAGCGAACGTCATGGATCGCGTTCGGTCAATCGGCGACACGTTGATCAAGAAGGCCACGAGCCTGCCGTCGGCGCGCCGATCGGGCCGCTAACGCCTCGGTCTCATGGCTCGCCCGCGACGTCGACCCGGAAACGCAACCTGTCCCGCTCCGCGACGTTGCTGCTTCGAGCGCCCGACCATGTCGAGGGTCGACGCAGCGGAGATTTGCGTTTGAGCATAGAGGCCGACGAGGCGGACTGGAAGGCCATGGTGGCGGACCTCAGCGAGGGCGTCTTGCTGATCAGGCCTGACGGGACACTGACCTTCGCCAACACGGCCGCGCTCGCGATGCATGGCGTCAGCCGGCTCGACGAGCTTGGTGGGTCGATCGCGGGCTTTCACAAGCGCTTTATCCTCAGCAACGCACGGTCGCATCCGCTCGATCCGAAGCAGGATCCACTGGCCCGGGCGGCGCGGGGCGAAGCCTTCTCCGACATGGTGATCCGCGTCGCCAAGGTCGGGGACGGGCAGCATCAGTCGATTTTCAGGGTTCGGAGCCTCATCGATCGGAACGGCGAACAAGGCGGCCTGCACTCCGGCCTGCTGATCCGGAATGATACGGAACTTGTCGAAGCCGAACAGCGGTTCGAGCATATGTTCCGCGCCAACCCGGCCCCGGCCGCGATTTGTCGCCTCTCGGATTTTCGATTCTGTCGCGTCAACCAGGGCTTTCTCGAACTGACCGGGTTCAAGGAAAACCAGGTGGTCGGCCGATCGGTCTACGAGGTTGATGTGCTGAGGCAGGCGGAGCAGCGGGCCGCCGCCATCGAGCACCTGCACGCCGGCGAAACCATCCGGCAAAGGGAGGCTTGCCTCGACGTCCCTGCGGATAGCAACAAATGGGTGATCGTGGCCGGTCATCCGATCGACATGCCGGGTGATACCAGATGTATGCTGTTCACATTTGCGGATCTCGAGGCGCGACGGAAGGCTGAGATCGCCCTGAAGCAGAGTGAAGAACGCTTTGCCAAGGCGTTTCAGCTGACGCCGGTCCCGACCTTGATCGGCAAGCGGGCCGGACTTGCCATCTCCGGCCTCAACGATTCCTTCACCCAGACCTTCGGTCACCATCTCGACGATTGCCTGGGAAAGACGGCCGCCGAGATCGGCCTCTGGATCGACCCCAAGCTCGAGCGCCGCTTTGACCGCGAGCTGAAGCGGGCTGGAGCCGTTAGGAATTTCGATGGCCGCCTCCGGGCAAAGGACGGGTCAGAGCTCGATTGCATGATCTCGGCCGAAAGCGTGACGATCGATGGCGAAGCCTGCGTGCTCTGTACGCTGCAGGACATCACGGAACGGCGTCGATCTGAAAAAGACCTGATCGCCGCGATCGAGGCGGCAATGTCGGACGCGTCGTGGTTCACCCGGGGCGTGCTCGATAAGCTTGCGACGCTCCGGCAACCACCGCGGCCGGGCGAGGCCGCTCCGAGCGAAACGTCTCTGACACGGCGCGAGCGCGAGGTGTTGAAGCGCGTCGGCCATGGGTCGACCGATCAGGAGATCGCCGAGGAGCTGGCCCTCTCGCCCAACACGGTTCGCAACCATGTCGCGTCCCTCCACCGCAAGCTCGGTGTCAACCGCCGCAGCGCCGTCGTGGTCTGGGCGCGCGAGCGCGGCCTCGTCGATGCGCCGGAGCCGAAACGCTCCATCCGTGCCAAAAAGCGGTAGAATTCGCTTAGGCAAATTAGTCAAAAACGACCAGTAATTTTTCTACGGAACCTTGCGGTTTCTTGGCTCTTTTAAGGCTATCGAGCGTCCCGAAACAGGGTGCTCATCCTCATAAGGAAGTCGACAATGAAATTCGCGACGTTCGTGCTCGTCAGCAGCCTTTTCGCGACAGCCGCTTCGGCCCAGACCGCAACCACGACGACGGCCCCTCAGGACGGCAACAGCAATCAGGCTGTCGCGACCACCGGCGCCAATGCCATGCAGCCCGCCAAGGGCGCCAATTCCTTCACCGAAGGCCAGGCGCAAGGCCGCATCGAGAAGGAAGGCTTCACCAAGGTTACGGCTCTCAAGAAGGACAATGATGGTGTGTGGCGCGGCCAGGGCATGAAGGGCAGCGCCAGCGTCGGTGTCTGGCTCGATTACAAGGGCAATGTCGGCCAGCAGTAACGTCAAGCCAAACTCCCTATCGTTTTAAGGATAATTCATCATGCGAATGATCGCTCACAGCTACGATACTTACGACCAGGCGACCCGAGCCGTTACGGCGCTCGAGGCAGCCGGCGTGCGGCACGACGACATCAGCCTCGTGTCGGGAGACAAGACCCGGTCCACCGCACCTGCGGTTACGGATGACACGACAGAGACGACCGCGGCCGGAACGGGCGCAACAGCCGGGACGATCCTCGGCGGTGGCGCTGGCCTCCTGGCGGGGATCGGCATGCTGGCCATTCCGGGAGTCGGACCGGTCGTGGCGGCAGGTTGGCTCATCGCAACGCTGACGGGTGCCGGTGTCGGGGCAGCGGCGGGCGGCCTGCTCGGTTCGCTGACCGGCGCGGGTATCGATGACGCCGATGCCAAGACCTACACGGACCATGTCGGTCGCGGTGGGACACTTGTGACGGTTCGGACCGATGATGCCATGGCGTCGCGCGTCGAGAACATTCTTGAGCATGGCGAGTTGCGCGCCGATATGACGGCTCCGATCGCCCCGCTTGGAGTTGACGCTGGTCTTCGTCCCGGCATGACGACCCGCCCGATCAACCGTCCCCTGACCGGCGTGGCGGGAGATGCCTTTCGTGACCGCACGATCTCCGACATGGACCGTGACGACCTGACATCACGGCCAAATCCGATCCGCGACAATTCCGCCACGCGCGCGGTCGACAACACGCTTGGAACGAACGTCAGCGGCGAACACCCGACCCGTAAGCTCTGACGATCACGCCGACGGAGGCCGCATCGCGTCTCCCGTCGGCGACCCGTCCGAGATGAGGCCGGCCGCTGATCGTCAGCGGTTATGCCTTTTTGGCTCGTGATGGGCATGCCGCTTAAGGACACCATGACCCTCTCCGATGACGTTCAGCCGACGCGCTTAGCTGGCTTCCGGGTTCTTGTCGTCGAAGACGAGATGCTCCTGGCTGTCGAACTGATCGATGAGTTGCAGGAGCTCGGCGCAATTCCGATCGGCCCCATCGCGAGTCTTCCAGAAGCTCTTGCGGCGATCGAGAATACGACGATCGATCTCGCCATGCTGAATGTCCATTTGCGCGGGCAATTGTCATTTCCGGCCGCAAAAGCGCTTGTGGCGCGCAACATTCCATTCGTCTTCGTGACGGGCAATGATACCTTCGTGCGTCAACATTTCCCGCAGGTTCCGGCGCATCAAAAGCCCTATGAAATGGCGCAGATCGTCGACGCGCTGGAACGCCTGATGAAGGAAGCGGCGGCTTGCCAGCCGACAGGCCCTGCCGAGCAGCAAGTCCCCGACCGCAGCTGAGTTTGGTCCTGCCTGACCGACGCCGTCGCCGAACCAGCGTCGTTAGGATGCGGCGGCTGCGCTCACGTGATGCGTCGCGATGAGGGTGCGGATTCGATCGCCATCGGCGACTGACACTGGATTGTAAACGATCATGCTGAGATCCGGCCGCGCGTCGACCGCGAAGGTGGAGTAATCCATTTCGATCGCACCGAGGGTCGGATGCTGGAGCCGCTTTACACCATCGCCGTGACTTCGAACCTCATTATCCTGCCAAAAGACTTTGAACTCGGGGCTCAATCGACAGAGGTCCTCAACCAGATCGGCGACTTCGGAAACGGCTCCGGCGCGTGCCGCATCGGCCCGGAAGGCCGCGACCACGAAACGCGCCATGCTGTTCCAATCCGGTTGCGCGGCGCGGACCTTCGAATTGCTGAACATGATGCGAAGAATGTTGCGTTCGCTCGACGGCAGCTTGCCATAATCGGTCAGCACCACGGCTGCGGCGTGGTTCCACGCGACGACATCCCAGGTTGCGCTCTTGATTAGCGCGGGACTGACCTCGAAGGCGTCGAGAACGCGCTGCAAACGCGGCGTCACGCCTTCGCCTGGCGTGTAACGCACCTCGGGGGGACGCCCGAGCCCGAGCATGAAGAGGTGCTCCCGCTCGATGTCGGTCAGCATCAGGCCACCGGCAATTCGGTTCAAAACATCGGCCGACGGCGCCCCACCGCGTCCTTGCTCCAACCATGTGTACCAAGTCGGGCTGATGTTCGAGCGTTGGGCGACCTCCTCCCGGCGCAGGCCTGGCGTGCGACGGCGCCCTGAGAAACCCAAGGCGATGGGATCGAGGCGGGCGCGACGATCCTTGAGAAAATGCCCCAGCAGATTATCGGTCTCGGGCATGGCGATCCTGTTGATGATTATACCACGATAAGGTCACTACTTTAACAGGATAGAGGGTCAGCCGATAGAGGAGACGCACTCTCATCGGAGACTTCCAATGCGCATATTTCTCACCGGCGCGACCGGCTTTATCGGATCGGCCATCATCCCGGAACTCATCGGCGCAGGCCACCAGGTGCTCGGACTGACGCGGTCGGATGCAGGAGCCCAGGCTCTCGCGATCGCCGGCGTCGAGCCTTATCGTGGGGATCTCAACGACCCGGCGAGCCTGCGGCGCGGCGCGGCCGAGGCCGACGGCGTCATCCACTGCGCCTTCGACCATGACTTCTCCAACTTCCTGGCGAATTGCGACAAGGATCGACGCAATATCGAGGCTCTTGGCGCCGCGCTCGTCGGATCCGACCGCCCCTTGGTCATCACCTCGGGCACCGGCATGGGGAATGCGGTGCAGGGCGAGCCGGCAACCGAAGACGCCTTCAATATCGATCACCCGAACCCCCGCAAGGCTTCGGAGCTGGCCGGTGCAGCCCTGGCGGATGCAGGCGTCAACGTGTCGGTGGTGCGCCTTCCCCAGGTGCATGACACGGTCAAGCAGGGGCTCATCACGCCCTTGGTGGCGCTCACCCGCGAGAAGGGCGTCTCGGCCTATGTGGGCGATGGACGCAATCGCTACCCAGCCGCGCATGTGCTCGACGTCGCGCGCCTTTACCGGCTCGCGTTGGAGAAGCGCGAGGCCGGCGCTCGTTATCACGCGGTTGCCGAGGAAGGCGTGTCGGTCCGCGCGATCGCGGAGACGATCGGTCGAGGCTTGAAGGTGCCGGTGGTCGCGCTTTCGCCGGACGAAGCGGCGGCCCATTTCGGGTGGCTCGCGATGTTCGTCGGTCTCGATCTTTTGGCCTCGAGCGCGCTCACGCGGAAGCGGCTCGGATGGCACCCGACCGGCCCCGACCTCATCACCGACCTCGAAAACATGGACTACGGCACGGCGTAGTCCCGCCCAAGAGCGGTCGCGGCGTCAGCCGCGCGATCGCCGTCGGTGCGAGGCGCCGTCGCGGCCGCTCACCACATCCAGGATCTCGGCCGCGACATTCCGCAGATGCGTCACCATGGCGGCCCGCGCGCGGCGGGCGTCGCCACTTTCGAACGCCTTCAGGATATCGAGATGTTCGGCCGCATCGGCCGCCACGCGTCCGGCCGGGCTCGTCAATTCGAACAATCGCGTGGTGACGCGCAGCGATCGGATCATGCGAACCAGAACGCCATTGCCGAGGACCTCGGGAAACAGCAGATGGAGCCGATCGTCCATCTCCCAATGGGCCGTATCCTGGACGCCGAGCGAGCCCAATCGCGTGATCCCCTCGCGCAAGCCGTCGAGCGTCGATTTTGGCACGCGTCCGATCGCGAGTTCGATCGCTTCGGCTTCGAGCAATTCGCGGATCTTCAGCGCCTGGAAGAATTCGACCGGTTGCACCTGCCGCACCACATAGGAGCGCGACCCTTGCTTCACGAGCAGACCCTCGGCGGCGAGGCGTAGAATCGCCTCGCGCATCGGCGTGCGCGAGATGTCGAGTTGCTGCGCGAGGCGACCTTCGACCACCGAACTGCCGCCCGGCAAGGTCCGCGTGAGGATCATGCGCCCGAGCTCGTCATAGGCGCGTTCGGCGAGACTCGCGTCCGGGTCTGGGGTCTGGAGCGTGACGCTCAAAGGCTCACCGGCCCTCATGCGGAGGGCTCGATCAGCCCCGCCGTCTCCAGCGCGTCGCGAAGATCGGCGATCTCGATCGCCGACAAGCCGGTGATCGGGGCGCGGGTCGCGCCATTCGACCAGCGTCCGAGCAGCACCATACAGGCTTTCAGGCGAGCCGTCGCCAACCCGCCCGGCGCAACCCCGTAGATCGCGTTGGCGAGGGGCTGGATGCGCTCGTGCAGCGCGCGGGCCTGATCGAGGTCGCCACGGCGCACAGCGGCCTCAAGCGCCACGATCTCGTCCGGCATCAGGGCCGCAAGGCTGACGAGGCTCCCCTCGGTGCCGATCACGAAGCAGGAGAGCAGATGCTCGTCTCCCGATGCCATCATCTCGACATGGGGCGCGATACGTTTGACCAGCCGGCGGTTGCGGTCATAAGCGTTGCTTTCCCAGCTGCCTTCCTTGATCCCCACCACGGATGGTAGACGAACGAGCTTTGCAAGCACCTCGGGCCGATAGGCGAGCGCCGATGCGACACCGGCCTGATAGAGCATGAGCGGAATGCCAGCCGCCTCGGCGATGCGGGCGTGGTGCGTCACCGCCATGCTGGCATCCTGTGAGAGCGCCCAGGAGAATGGCGGAAACACGAGAACCGCATCGGCGCCGGCCTCGGCTGCGTCGGCGCCATGCTGGGCCGCCTCGTCGCTCGATTCGCAGAGGACGCCCGAGACAACGATATGGGTTCGCCCGATCGTCTCGACCGCGATCTCCGTCACGCGTCGGCGCTCCTCGCGGCTGAGCAGGAAATTCTCCCCCGCATGCCCGTTGCACAACACGCCAGCGATCCCCGGCCCTGCCGTGACGGTGCGAAAATGCGCCGCCAGAACCGCGTCGTCGATCCGGCCGTCGGCACGGAACGGCGTGAGCGTGGCGACGTAGATCCCACGGAACGGGTGAGCTGCATTCGGGATCACGCTGTTTTCTCCAGAGGGTTCGTGATGTCGGGTTGCCCGACCGGGTCCGGCAGGATGAGCCGGGCGGGGTCAAACAGGGGCATCTCGGGCTCGCGGCCGAGAATCCGTTCGGCCAGCAGCAGCCCCATATAGGGGGCGCTCGTATAACCCGAATGCACGCAGCCGATCACATAAGCGTCGTCGATGCCCGGAAGCGGGCCGATCATCGGCATGGCATCGGCGGTCTCCGATTCGAGGCCCAGCCAGATGCGAAGAATGCGGGTTTCGGCGAGGGCCGGAATCGCGTGCCGCGCCAGGCGGACATTGCCGACGAGATTATCGGGATTGGCTTCGACGCCGCCGCGTTGCGGATCCCCGATGCCCTGCCAGCCGCCGCCGATCAGCACCGAGCCATTCTCGAATTGCTTGAGCGACAGCAGGCCGTTGGCGATACCGACGACGCTTCGCATCACCGGACGCATCCGTTCGGTGACGATCAGCTGATTGACCAGACATTTGACCGGCACGCGCAGACCGATCCAGGCCAGCATCGTCTCGAGCCAGACCCCGCCCGCCAACACCAGCCGCTTGGCGCTGATCCGCCGGCATCCTCCGACGAGGATGTCGAAGCCCGCCTCGTGGCGGTGGATCGCATCGACCGGCGAGTGTTCCATCACCGAGACGCCGGCAGCCAGAAGGGCCTGGCGATAAGCTCGGCCGGTCAAATAGGCCGTGACATGGCCATCGAGCTCGCAATATGCGGCCGCGATGACTCCCTCGTTGAGCCCGGGCTCGATCTGACGGGCTTCGGCCGGCGTGACGAGCCGGATCGGCGCACCCATGGCGGAGCGGGCCGCAGCCCGCTTCTCCAGCATGTCCTGCTCGGCTGGCGTGAAGGCCAGCGATAGGCCGGGCGCCGACCGGGCACCGACGTCGGAGCCGAGCCACTCGGGCGCGTCGATCCATAATTGGCGTCCTCGCATCGCATAGGGAATGAGGGCGGCGCGCGTCATATGCAGCGTGAGGGTTCCGGCATTGACGCCCGATGCCTCCCGGCAAACGTCGCCGCGATCGATCAACGCGACCGTCATGCCGCCACGCGCGAGATGGAGCGCAACGGTGGCGCCCATGGCGCCCGCGCCGATGACAGCGACATCGACATCGACGATGCTGGACTGCTGCGCCTCGCTCATAGCGGCGCCGGTGGTGGGAGGATGAGGTCGGCATAGGCCACGTTGCCGGTCAGCTGATCGAGGGGCAGCGGGCGAAACGGGGAGCGGCCGGTGAAATGACCGACGGTGTCGCGCGAGGCGCCCGCGCGGACCAGCAAAGCGCCGACGATATCGCCGCATATGCGCCCTTGGCACGGCCCCATGCCGCACCGCGTCCAGGCTTTCACCTGGTTTGCGGTGGCTGAGCCCTCGCGCATCGCAGCCTCGATCTCGGCGCGGGTGACATCTTCGCACCGACAAACGATGGCGTCGGGCGGAATGGCGTCGATCTGGCCGGGCCGCAGCGCCATCAGGCTGGCCATCGCGCGGCCGAAGCGACGGGCGCGGGCGGCAGCGGGTTTCAGCTTGCCGCTGATCCGCTGATGCTCGGACGCCGGAAGAGCACCGAGGTCGCGCGCGACCGCGAGCCCCGCGAGGCGCCCGTCGGTTGCGGCCGCGGCCGCTCCGGCCAGTCCCGCGCCGTCACCGGTCGCGAACAACAGCGGAATGCTGGTTCGACCCTCGGCGTCGGTCAGCGGCAACCAGCCGCCGCGCGCGTCATCGAACAGATGTTCGGCCCGCAGCAGTCGCGTCACATCGGTCGATGGTGTCAAGCCGTGCCCGACAGCCGCGGCATCGACCGTAAAATGTCGTTCACGACCGTTCACGATGGGACGCCTCGCGGCATCGACAGGCCCAATCACGATATCGAGGCGGCCGTCGGGCATGGCCTCGGCCCGCCGTACACCCTGACGCGTCAGGAGCGGCACCCCCGCCGCCATGAGGCGGCTCACCCAGGCCGTGCCGCGTGCCGCCAAGTCCGGCCGCGCCAGGAGGGCAGGACCACGCGACAGCCAGTCGCGGCGCGACGATAGATCGACCACGGCCGCGACCTCGCCGCCCGCCTTCAGGATCGCAACCGCGACCGCCAGCAGCAGCGGGCCGCAGCCCGCCACCAGCGTTCGACGTCCCGGCAGCATACCCTGGGATTTCAGGAGGATCGTGGCCCCCGCGAGGCCGGTGACGCCCGGCAGAGTCCATCCCGGAAACGGAACGACCCGTTCCTGCGCCCCCGTGGCGGTGACGACGGCGCGCGCGCGCCAGGAGCGCGGGCCGTCTGGCCCAAGCGCGTCGACTCGGAACCCGGGCGATATGGACCAGACCATATGGTCGAACACGACGGTCACCGGGCTTGCGGCGAGGCGGGCCCGAAGCGCGTCTCCGGTCCTGCGCTCGGGCGACGCACTGCCGCCCGAGAAGGCGGCCGGGGGAGCGCGATAGACCTGGCCGCCAGCGGCGGGCGCTTCATCGACCAGCGTGACGGCCAATCCGCACGACGCGGCCGCGAGGGCGGCTTCGATGCCGGCCGGCCCTGCGCCGATGACGAGAAGGTCGGGCGAACCCATCACGCGATCGTTCCCGACATCACCTGCATGCCCTCACGCACGATGACACGGCAGGCCGGCCGACGGACATGATCGACCACCACGGTACATTCCTGGCATAGCCCCACCCAGCAGAAGGCCCCGCGCGGCTGCGCGTCCCGTGGGCTTGTGCGCAAGATGCGGATGCCCGCCGCCAGTAACGCGGCCGCGATGGACTCGCCGGCATAGGCTGGAACCATCACGCCATCGAAGCTGAACGCGAGGGGCGCCCCGCGCTGAATGTCGGCGGCACGAAGGGAAACCGAGATCATGGCGGCAGCCTCATGGTGGATTGACTTTCATCCATCTTGGTGTTTGTTTCGCGTCCGAACGGTATACGATACGTACACCGTTAAAGGGGTTGGCGCAACCTGTCTGCCAGACTGGCACGATCGGACGGCGCATAGGAGAGGGTCGAACCATGAGTGCCTTGAAGATCATTTGCGGATTGGCCGGCATGGCCTTGGTTGCCATGTCTCCCGCTCCGGCGTCGGCCCACAGCCTCGACGATATTCTGTCGGCCAAAAAGCTGGTGGTCGGCATCAACCCCAATCTGCCGCCACTCGGTCGCTTCAACGACAAGAACGAGATCGAAGGCTTCGATGTCGACGTCGCCACCAAACTGAGCCAGATGCTCGGCGTCGACGTCTCGCTGGTCCAGGTCAACTCGGCCGATCGCGTGCCGTTTGTGGTGACCGGCAAGGCCGATATCGTGCTCGGCGCCCTAACGCGCACACCGGACCGGGCCAAGGTGATCGATTTCTCGCTGCCGATCCAGACCGAGGCGATCAGCGCCATGACGCTGAAGGACAAGCCGTTCAAGACCCTCGCGGATCTCGATTCGGCCGACGTTCATCTGATCGAGGTGCGCGGCACGACCCCGGTCGAATATGTCAAGACCCACATGCCGAAAGCGCAAGTCACGTTGTTCGACAATTATCCCGATGCAGTGCGGGCGCTGTTCCAGGGACGCGGCGACGCGATCGTCGACGTGGTCGATTACATCGGTCCCTATACCAAGACATACAAGACCGAGACGCGGATCATCCTCGATAGCAAACCCGACGTCGATTACGATTGCATTGGCGTCGCGCACGGCAACGATGCGCTGAAAAGCTGGCTCAATACCGCGGTGTTCCAGTTGCAGAGCAACGGCTTCATGGCGACGACCTACAAGAAGTGGTTCGGCATCGACATGGTCTATCCGATCCCGGTCACACCCTATTTCTGAGGCCTCGTTCGTGAAGGCGTGATCGACCCATGCACTACGTCCTGCAGTATAGTCAGATCACGCCTTATCTGCCCTATTTTCTGGGTGGGGCCCTGATCAGCCTTGAACTCAGCATCCTGGCTTTCGCCGGCGGTGCCATCCTCGGCCTCTGCGGCGCGATCGCCCGCAACCAGGGCGGTCCTCTTCTGTCGCGCCTCGCCCGGATCTATGTGGCCTTCTTCACCAACACCCCGCAGCTCGTGCAGATCTATGTGATCTTCTTCGGCCTGCCGGATCTCGGCGTGCTGTTCTCGCCCTTCGCCGCAGTGCTGATCGGCATGACGCTGAATGCCGGCGCCTATCTGACCGAAATCTTGCGGGCGGGCCTCGCCTCCGTGCATCAGCAGGAACTCGACGCGGCCGAAACGCTCGGCATGAACCGGCTGCAAACCCTCCGGCATGTCGTGCTGCCGCATATTTTCCGCGTCGTGCTGCCGGCGCTCAGCAACCAATATATTCTGATGACGCTCGGCACCTCGATGGCGGCGGTCTTCGGGGTCGAGGAACTCACCGGCCGCGCCTATAACGTGAATTCGACGACGTTCCGCTCGATTGAGGTCTTCACCACGGTGGCGGTGATCTATGTCGCGATCACCTTTGCGGCCACACTGCTTCTTGCGGTCGTCGGGCGATTGGCGTTCCGCGTCCGGATCAAGGTGCTGTGATGTTCAACGATATCATCGCGCAGATCCCGCAAGTCTTTACATCGTACAATCTGATCCTGTTGGGCGAAGCCGCGCTGACGACGTTGCTGCTCTCGGCCGTCGGGTGCCTCGTCGGCCTCGTGATTGGGTTTCTGGTCTCGCTCGCGCGCATGTCGCATGGCTGGCCGCTGCTGCCGATGCGCGTTCTTGCCGGCTTCTATGTCGAGATCGTGCGGCGGGTGCCGTTCCTCGTCACGCTCATGCTGTTCTTCTTCGGCGCGCAGGTGCTCGGTTTCGATGCATCGCCGCTGACGATCGCGCTGATCGCCACATCGGTCATATCGACCGCATTCGTGGCGGAGATCATCCGCGGCGGTCTCGGGGCAGTCAATCAAAGCCAGATCGAGGCCGCCACCGCGATGAATTTCTCGACCTGGCAAACCTTGCGGCTGGTGCGGCTGCCGCAGGCATGGCCGCTGATCCTCCCGCCGGTCTTTGGGTATTTCGTCCTCTTCATCAAGGATACGGCGCTTGCGTCGCAGGCCGGCGTTCTCGAACTCACGCAGGCCGGCAAAATCCTCAACACCAAGGGCTTTTCGGCCTTTCTGGTGTTCGGCGCCGTGCTGCTTTTGTACTTCCTCATCTCATACCCCTTGGCGCGCCTCGGCGGCCACCTGGAGCATCGCCTTGGCGCATCTCGACATCCGCGGACTTAGCGCGCGCTACGGCAAAGTTGCGGTGCTCGACGGCATCGACCTGTCGGTCGAGCGCGGCGAGATCGTCAGCCTGATCGGCCCGTCGGGATCGGGGAAGAGCACCCTGCTTCGGGTCATCACGGGGTTGCTGCGGCCCGAGCACGGCGGCGTCACGCTCGCCGGGCAGTCGATCGATTATGCGGACCGACGCTCACTCAAAGCGGCCCGCGACCGCATGGCCATCGTGTTCCAGCAATATAATCTGTTCGGCAACATGACGGTTCTCAAAAACGTCACCGTGGCGCCCGTGACGATCAAGAAGCGGGATAGGCGGGAGGTCGATGCCGAGGCGCGGGCCCTGCTCGACAAGGTTGGGCTTGGCGACAAGCTGGACGCTTATCCCGATCAGTTGTCAGGTGGCCAGCAGCAGCGAGTCGCCATCGCCCGCGCGCTCTGTCTGAAGCCCGATCTCCTGCTGCTCGACGAAGTGACCTCGGCGCTCGATCCCGAGCGTGTCAGCGAGGTGCTGGATACGATCCGGTTGCTGGCCTCGGGGCAGATCACGATGTTGATCGTGTCGCATGAGATGAGTTTCGTACGCGACGTGTCGCACCGCGTCGCCTTCATGGCCGACGGCAAGGTCCAGGAAATCGGACCACCCGACCAGATCTTCGATGCCCCGACAGTGGCCCGCACCCGCGACTTTGTCGGAAAGATTTCGCGACGATCGCCCAACCCGGGTTGATCACTCGGCGGGTTTTGACATCGGGCGGGTCGATTGCAATCCAATCGAGGCGCCGCACGGAACGATTGGAGCGGCCAGGCGCGGACCATCGCCCGTTGAGACAGGCGTCGACCCTCGTTCAAAACGATCGGCAATTGCTGTATATCGAAATTGGCGCGCCCGGAACGATTCGAACGTCCGACCCTCAGATTCGTAGTCTGATGCTCTATCCAGCTGAGCTACGGGCGCGCATGCCGCGAGGGGCAAAACGATCCGGAAACAGATCGTAGGCCCGACCGGATCGGTCAGGCTGCAGTGAGGGTCGTGTACCCAATCCCAACCGGCTTGGCAACCCGCATTTGCGGTTCCTGCGGATCGACCCGTCAAGTCAGGCGAAAAGACCACGTCGTCGGCAGCATGGCCGAACGCGCGGTCGCAAACCAGTCGCAAGCCCGGTCCACCTCCTGGCAAACGCCGTAGGCGAGCTCGTCACGGCTGACGGGCTGCTTCGTCCCGGCGCATCGGCATTGCGTCGATGGTCGGAAACAGGACGTCGGGGCCGAGCGGCGTCTCGGACGACATTTTCGTACCGCCATCCTTGCCGATCAGCAGCACGCGAAACCCTACACCATCGACCTCGGCCGCCGCCCGGAGGGCTCGTGCCTTGGCGCCGTCGCCCACCGCCTCGACGAGCGCGAGATCACGCTCTGCGGCACCCTTCTGCATCGCCCGGAACATCGTCTTCTGTTCAAGCAGTTGCGGATCGTCGGCCGAAGGAGCCGACACCAGCAGAACACGATGCGTCCATCGATACGGCGCGAGCGGATTGGCTGCCGCACCGGCCGGGGAAATGGCCGCCACGAAGGTCGAAGCCGTTAAAGCGGCGATCAGAAACGTCTGGGTCATGGTCGGGTCCCTGCGAAACAAGATCATGGGATCAACGCCGCCACGGCTCCGATGTTCGCTTGCCCGGTGTTTCGCAGTGCACGCCGCCCTGCGACCGCGCTAAGATCGGGACCATGCAGCTTCCCGCACCACGTCCCCATCCGCGCTCCGACCATTTCGACGGAACGCATTTTTTCAATCCCGGCGTCGATACCGACAAAACTGCCGCCGATCTTTTGCGCTGGAGGCGAACCGGACATCGGGCGTTATGGCCCGCTCATCGGGACAATCTCCCCTACCCGCCCGCTCCATCGCGCATTGATGCCGGCGAAGTCGCCGTGACATTCATCGGCCATGCGAGCGCCCTGATCCGAACCGCGGACTGCACCATTCTGGTCGATCCCGTCTTTTCCGAGCGGGTGAGCCCGATCAGCTTTCTCGGGCCGAAACGGGTCCGCCCGCCGGGCCTGTCGATCGACCAGCTGCCGCCCATCGACCTCGTTCTGCTCACCCATAACCACTACGACCACATGGATCTGCCGAGCCTCCGCGCGTTGCGGACGCGGCCATCCCCCCTCGGCAAGCGGGTTCCCATCGTGACGGGCCTCGGCAACGGCGCCTATCTGGCGCGCAAGGGCATTTCGGGCGCGGCCGAACTCGACTGGTGGCAGGCGATCGAGCTTCGCCCCGGCGTGACCATCACGTTCGTGCCGGCGCAACATTGGTCGAGCCGATCGCTGAGCGATCGCCGCCAGACGCTCTGGGGCGGCTTTATGATCGAGAGCGGAGCGAGCCGCATCTATGTCGCGGGCGACAGCGGCTATTGCGGCTGGTTCTCGGAAATCCGCCGACGCCTCGGCGCGCCGGATGTCGCGCTTTTACCGATCGGCGCTTACGAGCCGCGCTGGTTCATGCAGAGCCAGCACATGAATCCGGCCGAGGCCGTTCGGGCGCATCAGGATTTGCAGGCTCGCCACAGCATCGGGATGCACTTTGGTACGGTCCAATTGACCGACGAGCCGATCGACGAGCCGCTTCTCGCCCTTGGCCAAGCCCGCGCCGAGGCGGGGCTCAATATCGATGACTTCACGACCTTGGACGTGGGTGAAACGCGGGTCATCCCGCCGCGCTGAGACACGGCCGAACGGAGCACCGCTCTCGCTCCGTTGCGTCTCCGGCAGGTTTCTGCTATGGCGCTCTTCTGTTGCTGTTACGCCGTCCCGGCCCCATCTTTGGGATCGGGCCGTTTCGGTTTCGAGACGACCAACCGCCTGCCATCGCCGGCCCCGCGCCGGCCCGCCCCTTTGGGGCGGAGGATCGCTCCGATAACGGACGATCGTCGGCGTCGACAGGCACCCTGAAACACCAACCCGGCCGGCGCCGCCCGTCAAGGGCACTCCAGGAGATTGAATGTCCGCTGTTGTTTCCAACTCACGCACCCCGACGCGTGAAGACTTTGCCGCTCTGCTCGACGAGAGCTATGGCAATAACGATGCGTTCGAAGGAACCGTCGTCAAGGGTATTATCGTCGCCATCGAAAAGGATGTCGCGGTCATCGACATCGGTCTGAAGACCGAAGGTCGCGTTGCCCTCAAGGAATTTACCGGCCCGAACCGCGAAGCCGCACCCAAGGTCGGCGACGAAGTCGAGGTCTATCTCGAACGCGTCGAAAACGCGCTCGGTGAGGCCGTGATCTCGCGCGACAAGGCCCGTCGCGAAGAGAGCTGGGTCAAGCTCGAAAAGGCGTTCGAGAAGCAGGAAAAGGTCGAAGGCGTCATCTTCAACCAGGTCAAGGGTGGCTTCACGGTCGACCTCGACGGCGCTGTCGCGTTCTTGCCCCGCTCGCAGGTCGATATCCGTCCGGTGCGCGACGTCGCGCCGCTGATGGGCATCCCGCAGCCGTTCCAGATCCTCAAGATGGATCGACGTCGCGGCAATATCGTCGTGTCGCGCCGGACCGTGCTTGAAGAGTCCCGCGCCGAGCAGCGTCACGAGATCGTGGCGAACCTCGAAGAGGGTCAGGTGATCGACGGAACGGTGAAGAACATCACCGATTACGGCGCGTTCGTGGACCTCGGCGGCATCGATGGCCTGCTGCACGTCACCGATATCGCATGGCGTCGCGTCAACCATCCCACGGAAGTGCTGAACATCGGCCAGACCGTGAAGGTGAAGATCATCAAGATCAACCACGAGACGCACCGCATCTCGCTGGGCATGAAGCAGCTGCTGGACGATCCGTGGCAGGGCATCGAGGCCAAATACCCGATCGAGGCGCGCCTGTCGGGCCGCGTCACCAACATCACCGACTACGGCGCCTTCGTGGAGCTCGAGCCGGGGATCGAGGGCCTGATCCACGTGTCCGAAATGTCGTGGACCAAGAAGAACGTCCACCCCGGCAAGATCGTGGCGACGAGCCAGGAAGTCGACGTTCAGGTGCTGGAAGTCGATCCGGTCAAGCGACGCATCTCGCTCGGCCTCAAGCAGACGCTCGCCAATCCGTGGGAGAGCTTCGCCGAGCAGTTCCCGACGGGTTCGATCGTCGAAGGCGAGGTCAAGAACAAGACCGAATTCGGTCTGTTCATCGGCCTCGAAGGCGATGTGGACGGCATGGTCCATCTCTCCGACCTCGACTGGACGAAGCCTGGCGAGCAGGTGATCGACGACTTCAAGAAGGGCGACATGGTCAAGGCGCAAGTGCTTGACGTCGACATCGAGAAGGAGCGCATCTCGCTCGGCATCAAGCAGCTCGCCGGCGACCCCTTCGTCTCGAAGGCTGCCGATTCCGAGCCGGTATCCGCTGTTGCGGGCACCGATACGGCTACGGCCGGCACCACCCCGGCTCCGGCTGGCGGCCCGGGCGAATTGCGCAAGGGCGCGGTCGTCACCTGCGAGATCATCGAAGTTCGCGATGGCGGCGTCGATGTGAAGATTGCCGGGACGGACCTCACCTGCTTCGTGCGTCGCGCCGAATTGGCGCGCGATCGCAACGATCAGCGTCCGGACCGCTTCGCGGTTGGCGAAAAGGTCGATGCACGCATCACCTTGTTCGACCGAAAGGCCCGCAAGGTCGCCGTGTCGGTCAAGGCGCTCGAAATGGCCGAGGAAAAGGAAGCCATCGCTCAATATGGGTCGGCTGATTCCGGCGCGTCCTTGGGCGACATTCTCGGTGCGGCGCTCAAGCGTCAGCGCGACAACCAGAACTAAGACGTCACGCTCCGGGGCCTTCCTGCCCCGGATAGGACACGCATCGAAGCCCGCGCGGGGCATTACCCCGCGCGGGCTTTTTCGTCGCCGTCGGTTCTCGCGCCGACGCCGAAGCCTCAACCGACCCTTGAGCCACGGGACACCCATGATGACTCACGCCATCGGCATCGACTTCGGCACCACCAACTCGACCGTCGCGATCGCGGACCAGCATGGCCGCGTCGAAAACATCTCCTGGCCGTCCGCCGAGGGCCCGTCCGAGGTGTTTCGCACCGCCCTCACGTTCTGGAGCGAGGGACGCATGCCGAAGGCGACACTGCGTCATGTCGGCGGCCCGGACGCGCTCCAGCGCGCCCTCTCGCCCGACGGCCATCATCGGTTCGTCCAATCGATCAAGACCTACGTGGCGACGGCCTCGTTCACCGAGACGCGGCTGTTCGGCAAGCGCTTCACGATCGAGGCGCTGATCGCAACATTTCTCAATCATCTGCTGGCGCAGGACCGCGACCGCGTCATCACGCCGAACGTGCCGATCGTCGGCGGCCGTCCGGTGGTGTTCGCCGGTGGGCGACCCGATGAGGCGCTGGCGGTCAAGCGGCTTCAAAGCGCTTACGCAGAAGCCGGTCTGCCACAGGTGGATCTCGCCTATGAGCCACTGGGCGCCGCCTATTGGTACGCTCGCAATCTCAAACGCGACGAAACCGTGCTGGTCGCCGATTTCGGGGGCGGCACCAGCGATTTCTCGGTCATCCGCTTCACGCGCGACTCGGCTGGCCGCCTCGAGGGCACACCGCTGGCCCATTCGGGCGTCGGCGTCGCGGGCGACACGTTCGATTATCGGCTGGTCGACCATCTGGTCTCGCCGCAACTCGGTAAGAACAGCCATTACCGCTCGTTCGACAAGCTGCTGCCCTTCCCGGCTTATGTGCATGCGGCCTTCGCCCAATGGCATCAATTGTCGTGGCTCAAGACCAGCAAGGTCATGGCCGAGTTGAAGAGCCTCGCGGCTTCGAGCGAGGTGCCCGAGCGGATCGAAGCGCTGATGACGTTTCTCGACATGGATCTCGGCTTCGAGCTCTACCGCGCCATCAGCGCCGTCAAGATGCGGCTCTCATCCGAGGAGCAGGCCGAGCTGGATTTCAACTCGGGCGGCGTGACGCTTCGAGCCAAGGTGACGCGTCGCGACTTCGAGCGCTTCATCGCACCGGACCTCGCCCGTATCTCGGCCGCGACCGACGAGGCCATGGTGGCCTCGGGTCTCGGCACCGATGACATCGATGCCGTGTTCATGACGGGCGGAACCTCCTACGTGCCGGCCGTGCGGCGGCTGTTCGAGGATCGCTTCGGCCCGGAGCGGCTGCATACCGGCAACGCGTTCCAATCCGTCGCGTCCGGTCTCGCTTTGCTGGCGGCCGACCGAGCCCGACGGTAAGTGCGGGGTCGGAGCGGGACAATTCCCTCGTGGCACGTTCGGGGGTAGACTAGGCCGAACAGTCCTCCTCGCCGAGATCCTCATGTCCCATATCGCCGGATCAACTGCCGATTACCTTGTCGACCGCCGCCGGATGAGGCGCAAATTATTCTTCTGGCGCGCCATCGCCTGCGTGATCGTCGCTCTGGCGCTGGTCGGCATCGGGTTGCAGATCGTTGGTCCGCGCGGCGCCGGCACGCTGGTGCCGCATATTGCACGCCTCAAGATCCAAGGTGTCATCACGGGCGATGACGCTACCATCAAGCTCCTCGACGATATCGCGACCTCGAATGCGACAGCCCTTATCCTGTCGCTCGAAAGCCCCGGCGGCACCACCGTCGGCTCGGAGCGTCTTTATGATGCGATCCGCAAGGTCGCGGCCAAGAAGCCGGTCGTGGCGACTGTCGGCACCATGGCGGCGTCGGGTGCCTATATCGCGGCTCTTGGGGCCGATCATATTGTGGCGCGCGGGAATTCCCTCGTCGGCTCGATCGGTGTGCTGTTCGAATTTCCCAACGTCTCCGGATTGCTCGACAAGGTGGGCGTGAAAGTCGAGACCGTGAAGTCGGCGCCGCTCAAGGCGTCGCCGAACGGTTTCGAGCCGACCAGCGATGCGGCCCGCGCGGCACTCGCCTCCCTGGTGAGCGACAGTTTCGATTGGTTCAAGGCGTTGGTGAAGGACCGCCGCCACATGAGCGACACCGATCTCGCCGCCGTCGACGATGGTCGCGTCTTCACCGGCCGGCAAAGTATGCCGCTCAAGCTGATCGACCAGATCGGCAGCGAAGAGGATGCCGTGGCCTGGCTCGAAACCGAAAAAGGCGTCGCAAAAGGATTACCGATTCGCGATTGGAAAACCGACCGAAGCCTTGAGCGGCTTGGACTTTTTGGCGCCGCCGCAACGCTGGCCGATGGGCTCGGCTGGCCAATGGTCGGGCATCTGCTGCATCAGACCGCCGCTCTCGAAGAGGCCCCGAAGCTTGACGGTCTGGTCTCCATTTGGCAGGGTAGCGGAGTAAATTGAAGGGTTACGGGGCACGGAATTTGAGCCTTATCGTGACCCAGCCGTAGCGGATTTGGGGCCAAGGTGATCAAGTCGGAACTCGTCCAGCGAATCGCTGAAAAGAACCCACACCTCTACCAACGCGACGTCGAACGCATCGTCAACGCCATCCTGGACGAGATCACCAATGCGCTGACGCGGGGCGACCGTGTCGAGTTGCGGGGCTTCGGCGCCTTCTCGATCAAGCGCCGCGATGCTCGCCTCGGCCGCAATCCGCGCACCGGGGCGCATGTCGATGTCGACCAAAAGGCCGTGCCATTTTTTAAGACCGGCAAAGAAATGCGCGAGCGCCTGAACGTCAGCGCCTGAGATTATCCGAGCGTTGCGACCTCGGACAATTGGGACAGGGTCGTCGACGGCAGGACACAATCCTGGCCCACATCGTTGGCGTCATATTCTAAACTGTCCCGCACGATCGCCCCGCGTCCGAAAGGTCTCGATATCCCATGAAGACGTTTCTGAAACTCGTGATTTTGGTGCCGCTGGCGTTGATCGCCGTCGCCTTCGCGGTCGCCAATCGCCAGGGCGTCACGGTGTCGTTCGATCCGTTCGCGACCGACATCCCAGCTTTCGCGCTGAACGGTCCCCTCTTCGTCGTGATCCTGATCGTGATCGGAACCGGCATCATCATCGGCGGCATTGCGACATGGTTCGGCCAGGGCCGGTTCCGCCGCGAGGCCCGCTTGGCCAAGCGCGAAAGCGATGAGCTTCGCGCCGAAGTTGCACGTTTGAAGGCCGATCTCGAGCAACAAAGCCGTCGCTCGAACGACAATGCCGGGACCTACCCGTCACTACCGGGGCAGACCGCCGCCTGAGGCAGCCGACGTGAGCGACGCGTCGCCCGCTGCAATTCCGATCGACGATGTGACTCCGAGAACGGGCCTCCCGGCAGCCCGCGTCTGGCGGCCGCTTCGGCTGATCGTCGCGGCCTTGCTGGCCCTCGCAGCCTGTGCGGGCGTCGCCGCTTTCCGCATCTCTGGCTTCGCGACAGCTGATCAGCTCGGCCGGAGCGGATATCTGTGGTTCCATAGCGATGGAGCCGTGGCGGCCACCTGGGTCGATGGTCGCATGGTGCCCCTGCTGATCGTGCTCGGTGGCGGCGCCATGCTGTTCGCCGTCGCGCTGATCGTGACGGCGTGGTCGATGTCGCTGATGCTGTTACGCCGCTCGGACGGTCGGACCGATGCTGCCGACCTTGCGCCACGGCCACGCCGCTCCCGCGCCCGGCGCACAAGCCTGATCCTGGCACTGGGGATTGGCAGCCTCGTGGCGGCGCGCTGGTACAGCTATGTCGACAACACAGCGACCCCGGATGATCCGCTCGGCATCGTGCTCAACGCTTACGCGCCCGCACCCCTGCATGCCTGGGGCTGCGCCAAACTTCGGGCGACCTTTGGCGCCGCGACCGTCGTTCGCGGCTGTGCGCCGGATCGGCGCTGAACCTCACCCATCCGGCCGTCAGCCGTTGGTGCGCTTCGATCGTCCATACAGCAGCAGCATGGCCAGGATCACGACCCCATAGATGATCTGGCGGCCGGATTCAGCAATTTGCATGACCGAGAGGATCGATTGTAGCAGCGTGATGAGAATGACGCCCGCCGTGGTGCCGAGATAGGATCCCTTGCCGCCGAGGATCGAGGTGCCACCGAGCACCACAGCCGCGATGGCGGGCAGCAGATAGGCGTCTCCCATGCCCTGATAGGCTTTGGTCGAGTAGCCCGCCAGCAACACGCCTCCGAATGCGGCCAGCGCCCCCGAAAGGCCAAACGCCAGGAGAACGATCCGCTGATTCGGGATGCCGGACAGATAGGCGGCCGGTTCCTGATTGCCGATACCGTAAACGGCCCGGCCAAAACTCGTGCGGGTCAGCAGAAACACGGTCGCGAGCCCGACCACGACCCAGATCCACACCGCGTTCGGGATTGGTCCGACGAGATGCCCGGTCGCGAGTTCGTGCATGGTGGGGGTCGCCATATCCTGCGGCGCCGAGCCGCCAGTCCGCAAGATCATCAGGCCCTGCGCGACCGCATTGATACCAAGCGTGAAAATCATCGACGGCACCCGCAGATAGGCGACGCCGACGCCGTTGATCAGCCCGAACCCGAGCCCACACAACACGCCGAACGGAATGGCGACGACATCGCCCCAGGGGCCCCAGCCCGCGGCGGCGGTTGACATCATGCCACCCACCGCCATCAGCCAAGGGATCGACAGGTCGATCTGGCCGAGCAGGATGACGATCATCATGCCGGTCGCCACCATGGCCAGGAAGGCGCCGACCTGAAGCTGCTGCAGCAGATAGTCGGGGGACAGAAAGCTGCTCGAATAGAGGCTGCCGACCAGCAGCAGCACGACGATGCAGCCGAAGGCGGTCGCGACCGCCGGATCGATCCGACGCAGGATCGCGGGCATACGGGAAATGGGGGGTGTGGCTGAGCCGGGCTGCATGGTCATTGCCTGAAAAGGTCGAGCCGATTGCGGATGCTGATCAGGCGGAATGAGCCGAGACACACAGCGGCCAGCAGCACGAGCCCGAGGAACAGGGGCTGCCAGAGCGGGTCGAGGTCGAACACGAACAACAGGTCGTTGATGGTGCGGAAGATCAACGCACCGAAAATCGCCCCGATGGCGCTGCCGGAGCCGCCGAACAGCGACACACCGCCGATCACCACGGCGGCGATGGAATTCAACGTGTAGGTCGCTGCATTCGACGACGAGGCCTCCCCGGAGGAGGTGAAGAAGGCCAACATCAGGCCGCCAAGGGACGCGAAAAGCCCAGCCAACATATAGGCCGTGAAGGTGGCGCGGCGCACCGGTACGCCGGACATATAGGCCGACACCTCGGATGAGCCGACCGCGTAGACGGCGCGCCCCGTGAGCGAGCGGCGGAACGGCACCCAGATCAGCAGCATCACGACCGCCAGCGCGACGACGCTGGTCGGAATGCCGCCGGGCAATTGACCGGTGATCGCATCGGCGAGGTCGCCGTTGATGTCGCCGCCGGGCTGCGGGCGCAACTGCAGCGCCAGTCCGAAGAAGATCGCGCTGGTCGCGATGGTGGCGACGATCGGCTGCAGACGTCCGACGATCACCAGCGCGCCGTTGATCGCACCGCAGGCGAGCCCCGTCGCCATCACACCGAGGATCCCGAGCGCCGTCATGGCCGGCGACCCGATGACGATCCAGGAGGCCAGGCAATTCGAGAGAATGAAGATCGAGCCAAGCGACAGATCGATGCCGGCCGTTAACACCACGAAGGTCTGCGCGACGGCGATCAAGGCCAGCAGCACGCCCTTGTTGGCGGCCGTCTGCACGACGTTGGCGCTGAACCCGGCCGGGTGGTTGGCCGTATAGATCGCGAAGATCACGACGAACACGAGCGCGGCGAAGATCGTCGCCTTATGCTCGCTCAGGCGATAGCGCCAATCGCTCACGAGACATGCGCCGGCGCAGCGCCGGCCTCCCCGGTTGGAGTGTCGATATTGAGAGCGCTGCTGATCAGCGCATGTTCGGTGATGTCATGGCCGGCCAGCATGCGCCGCACCGATCCGTCATACAGGACCGCGACCCGGTCGCAGCAGCCGATGAGTTCGGCATAGTCGGTCGAATAGAGCAGGATCGCGGCGCCATCGTCGGCAAGCTTGCGCAGCAGGCGATAAATCTCCTGCTTGGTGCCGACGTCGATGCCGCGCGTCGGGTCGTTCAGCAGGATGATCTTCGGCGCGATCATCAGCCATTTGGCGATCACCACCTTCTGCTGGTTGCCGCCCGACAGCGCCGAGACGGGAACGTCGATCGAGGCGGTCTTGATCTCGAGCAGGCGCAACATCGCATCGATCGCTTGACGCTCGGCCCCGCGATCGATCACGCCGCCGCTGGTAAACCGATCGAGCGCCGCGAAGGATAGATTCTGGCCGACCGACATCGGCAACATTAACCCCTCGGTCTTCCGATCCTCTGGGATCAGTGCGATCCCGTTAGCGGGCGATTTGGCGTCGCCAGGCCCTTTGATCGAGACGGGGCGGCCGTCGATCAGCACCTCACCCGTCACGCCGCGCAGCACACCGAAGAGCGCCAGCAGCAGCTCGCGCTGCCCCTGCCCGTCAAGGCCGCCAAGCCCGACGATCTCGCCGGGCCGGACGCTCAACGAAATGTCGCTCAGCCGGCCGCCCCAAGACAGCCGGCGTAATTCAAGCGCCGGCACCTTGCTGTCGGGAATGGGGGCGGGCTTCGGCGGAAAGACGTGGCTGTAGTCGCGGCCGATCATCAACTTGACGACCTCATCGTCCGTCTTGGTGCCGGCCGGATAGGTCTCGATGTTGCGACCGTTGCGGAACACGCTGCAATCATCCGCGAGTTCGGTGATCTCCTGCATCCGATGCGAGATGTAGACAAGCGCCAGACCTTCCGACCGGAGCGTCTTCAACACGCTGAACACCGACGCAACGTCGCTGGCCGTGAGAGCCGAGGTCGCTTCGTCGAGGATCAGGATGCGCGGGTTGCGGGCCAGCGCCTTGGCGATCTCGACGAGCTGGCGGCGCGACAGCGGCAAATCCTTCACACGGGCGGCGGGATGGATGTCGCCGGCCCCTGCCCGTGCCAAGGCCTGCATCGCCATGGTGCGCTGGGCGGCACGATCGATCATGCCGAAGCGCATGGGCGGATTGCTGATCATGATATTGTCGGCGACCGACAGGTCGGGGATCAGCGACAATTCCTGAAAGATGCAGACGATTCCGGCCCGGTTGGCGGCGGCCGGATCGGGGAAGCGAACGGCTGCGCCATCGAGCGTCAGGGTTCCTTCGTCGGGCTGCACAACCCCCGACATGATCTTGATGAGGCTGGATTTTCCAGCGCCATTCTCCCCCAGGATCGCATGAATGCGCCCGGCGCGGACATCGAGGCTGACGCCGTCGAGAGCACGCACGCCACCGTAACGCTTGGAGATTCCCTGCATACGGAACAAGGGCGGTGACGCATCGGCGATCCTGCCGTCGTTCATCGAGGGAGACCCGTTGGTTGATGTCTTGAGCCTTGTCGCGACAGCAGGGCGCAGGCCCGGCTGTCGTCGAAGCAGCGTGACGTTACTGGTTGGTCTCGGACTGACCCATGATTTCCTGCGCCGTGAAATTGATGCCACAGCTCGGGAAGGAGTTACCGACGAAGAAGTTATCGGTCTGCTTCGGATAGAAGTTTTCGCCGGCTTTGAAATCAGGATCTTCGACGCGCGCCAGCGGCAACTTGATGGATTGCGGCACGACGTCGCCCTCGAGCGCCGCGATCGCGGTCTTGACCGCCACGGCAACCTGAGCCGGACCGGTGCCGCCCGAAGCGCATTTCAGCCCGTCGGCCGCATGTTCAGCGCACAGCTTGCGGAAGCCATTCTCGGTTTCGGCGCCGGCCGGAACGAAGGGCTGCTTCGCGTCCATGAAGGCGCGGACCATGCCGGTCGAGCCGCCTTGGGCCGTCATCCCGTCGAAATGCTTGTGGATCGAGATCGCGTCGGCCGACACCTTCTGGGCCGTGCCGTCATCCCATTTGCCAACGACCTCGACGGTCTCGTAGGGTTTTCCGGAGGCCTTCAGCACATCCTGAATGCCCTTGTGTCGATCCGTGTCGACCTGGGTCCCAGTCACGCCCCGCACTTCGAGGATCTTGCCGCCGTTCGGCACCGTCTTGACCAGCCACTCACCCCAATATTTTCCGAGGCCTTCCTGATCGACGTTGACGTTGATGCCCTCGTCGGTATCGATCGTGTTGTCGAAAGCGACCAGCACCACGCCGGCCTGCTTGGCGCGACGCACGACGGATTTAAACGCCGTCGGGTTCTGCGCGTCGATCACGATCGCATCATAGCCCGAGTCGATGAAATTGTTGACGGCCGCGATCTGCGCCGCGATGTCCTCGCCGGTCGACACGACCTTGAATTCCTTGAGCTGCGCCTTCACGGCGGGCTGCTCGGAATAGGCCTTGGCGGTCTTGATCATCTGAATACGCCAGGTATTGCCGATGAAACCATTGGCCAAAGCAATGCGATAAGGACCGGCCTTCTTGGGATATTTGAAGTATTTCGTCTGCTGCGTCCACGGAACGAAACATTCCGGTTGAGCGCTCGGGCCAGAAACGATTTCAGGGCCGGCCGCAAAAGCCATTGTGGTGCTGGCCAGCAATCCGGCCGCAACGATAGTCGCAATGTGAGACATACGCATCATGTTCCCTCCTGTTGTGTCGACCGATATCGTGAGTGGCTTCTGCCACTTCTTGTCGGCGTTATGCCGGATAACCGCGGGCCCAACGCAGTGCTGGGCTCATTAGGCTGACTAACCGAAGCGGGCCGGACCGGCAATATCACGCCACCGCTTTGTACGATTTTTTCGTGTTACGCCTCGCCGCCGCTCAGGAGCCCGGCACGATGCCAGGCGGCAACGAAAGGACATGCGCCGCGATCGCACCCGGCCGCGTGATGAAAACGAGGTCGCGCTGGCCGGCGATATGCGCGAGGGCACGGCGCAAATGGCGAAGCCGATAGGGTTGGCCGACCAGATAGGCATGCAGCGCGATTCCCATGACGATCGGCACATCGCGGCTCTGATGCAGCATCTCGTCGAACTGATCCACGATCATATCCGCGAAGGTGTCCCCGCCGATTTTGCGGCCGACGATCATCGGAATATCGTTGAGTTCCTGCGGATACGGAACCGCGAGGATGCGGCCCCGACGGGTCCGCATGACCACGGGCTGATCGTCCATGCACCAATCAAGGAGATAGCTGTAGCCGGCCTCCTGCAGGAGATCGGGCGTTACCGCGCTTTCCGAGATCCAGGGGCCGAGCCAACCGCCCGGCGCGCGGCCCTCGTGCCGTGTCAAGGTGGCGGTCGCCTCGGCAATCAGCGCCGCCTCGTCACGCTCCGGAAGAAGGCCTTGCCGCTCGGCATTGCTGCGGCCGTGACCGACGATCTCGTCGCCGCGCAGTCGAAACGCGACGGGGAGATCCGGGCAGGTGTCGTAGAGGACGCTGTTCAGCAGCACCGACGCCGGGAGAGCCAGATCGTCGAACAGCTCCAGCAGACGCCATGCGCCGACACGGTTGCCGTAATCACGCCAAGCGAAGTTGAGGATATCGGGCGCAGGGCCCCCGGGCGCGAGCTCCGCCCCGAGCCCCTCGCCGAACGCGAAATCTTCGAGATTCAGCCCGATATAGACGGCAAGGCGCTTGCCGTTCGGCCAATCATAGACGGGTCGCTTCGTGATCGGGATATAGTCATAGCGCCCATGAGTCCGAAGCACGCTCAGCTACGAGGATCAGGGAATGGACTGCAGAACCATCGGATCGGCGATGTTCCATTGCACCGAGCCGCTCACCTCGTCGACGTAAAGATCGAAACGAGCCTGAACGAGGCGCGGGTCGCCCGGGCATGCGCCGCCATGCTTTTCGAGAACCACCACTTCGGTGGCTTCCTTGATGGCCTTGTCGCCGCGCACGAGCGTCGAGCAAGCCAACTGGTCCGGCGTCAGCAAATGATGACTGATGATGATCTGCTCGGCAAACCGGAGCGATGAATCCGACAGCCCATACGACCGATAGGGCGCCGCCAGATCCGCAGACCAGGCCGGTGCCGAAACCAAGGCCCCAAAGGCCGCGACGAACAGGATGATCTTGCGCATGGTTCTATACTAGAGCCGCGGCTCTAACCCGTCCAGATCGGATCGGAGCCAAGATGACGCCGAGCCGCGATCGCGCGCACTTTCGGTCAGGACCGCGCTCTATTTGCCATAGCGCGCGCAAAACAGGGATCGAGCACGCGATTCCACCCCGCTTGCTCTTTCGTGCTCGAGCCGCACGCTTCACGTTGGACGCGTCGAGTCGCGCGGCCGAGAGCCCTGGCGCGAACCGGCAAGACGCGATCGTGAGTGGGAGATGTCGACGGTGAACGGACGGATTGCGGGAGTGGGGTTGGGGCTGGCCTTGACGGTGTCGGGATGCGTCGCCGATCGGATGACACCCGAACGGGCCGCCGCGATGCGGACCAACAACGAGGCCAATCTGGCACTCGCGCGAGCCCACAAGATCACCTATTCGGAAGCGGCGGCCCGAACCAATGCCGATATGGAAAGCGTCGCGCCCGGACCTTTGGCCAAGCAGCAAAAGGCGCTGGACGACTACCGCCTCATGCTGGCCGGGGAGGTCGATGCGGGCCGGATGAGGCCGGAAACCGCCGAAGCCAAGCAGCAGCAGAAGGCCGTGGAGCTGCTGGCGCAGCGCTGACAAACGCGACCGGCGGCGGTATCGTCAGGGGCGTCTATGACAGGCGGCGGTGACGCACGCGGCGCGCTCTGGCGCGGCACGATCCAGGACCAAGGGCCCAACACGTTGCTGCATTATGCGATCGGCAAAGTGAGACGAGACGACGGCGCGATCTATATCCTCACGCAAGAGGGCGAAGCCGGCTGTGTCGTTTTCGGCCCCTATTGCGTGCTGTCGCCCGGGAGCTACGAGGTCGAGTTCCGCATCCATCCGACCGAAATGACCAATGACATCTGCTGCGTCGTCGATGTTCTCCGTCGCGGCAAGACGATCGCGGCCGAGAAGGATTTCACCTGTAGCGAGTTGATCCATCGCAACGGTCGGGTCTCGGTCCGCTTCGAGGTGATCGAGCGCGACACCTATGAGTTTCGAGTGTTATCGACCGGGCGCTCGGCCTTGAAGGTCCGCTATCAAAGGCCGGTTCGGACCTTGCCCCCACCCGACCAGCCGGACGCGAGCGACGGCGCCTAGTTCGCGCCCGAACCAGCGCCGTCTAGGCAATCGTCACGATGGAGGCGCGGCCGTCCTCCGCCAGCCGCTCGCCGGCTGCCAGCACGGACTGATGGTGGGTAAACAGCAGCACCTGTGTCGTGGTCGCGAATTCGGCCAGAAGATCGAGCGTCGCAGCACCCCGGCGATCGTCGAAATGCACCAGGATGTCGTCGGCCACAAAGGGCAGCGGCTCGGTGGCGGCGCAGTAATTAGCGAGGCTCGCGAGCCGAAAGGCGAGGAAGAGTTGGTCGCGCGTGCCATCGCTCATGGTCGCCACAGCTTCCGAACCGCGGCCGCCGGACCGAATGCCGCGCACCACCGGCGCACCCTTCTGATCGACGTCGGCCTCGACCCCGTCGAATTGGCCTTGGGTCATACGAGCGAACATGGCGCCCGCCGCGCGGATGAGCGGATCCTGCTGCTCGCTTCTGACACGCTGAATCGCCTGGGTCACGAGATCGCGAGCGAGCCGCAACTCGACGTAGCGTTCCACAGCCGCATGCATGTCGGCGGTGGCGCGTTCACGATCCACCACGGCGCGCTGAACCGCCGAGGGCGCCTCATGGGCCTCCATGGCCTTGCTGGCCGATTGCTCGTCGCGGATCGCGGCTTCCATCGTCTGATCGAGCGCGTCGAGCCGCCCCTTCAGGTCGGCGACCTCGGCCCGCACGGCGTCGAGATCTTGCCCCAAAGCCTCGCGCCGCAAGACGTCGAGGTCGAGACCCTCGCCGGCCCGCCGGGCCGTGGAGGCGAATTGCGTCTGGCTCGACCGCAGCCCGGAAAGATCGCGTCGCCGCTCCGCGATCCTCTTCAGCGCCGCATCGTCCCCGGCCGGGAGGGCGGCCTGTTCGGCCAGTCCTTTCAAGACGATTTCCGCCTCGTCGAAGGCCTGTTGGCGGGTCTGCAGCGCCGCCGTGACAGCGTCGCGTTCCGGCACCAGCGCATCGCGGCCAAGCCGCAGCGTGTTGTTGTGACGCCAGCGATCCACCAGCATCGCACCGGACGCCAGCGTATCGTCCGCCAAGGCGATCCCGAGCGGCGCCGCCAAAGCCGAGATCTGGCCCGTCAGCGCCGCCTCGTCCTCATCCATGCGAAGCAGCCGCCGCCGCGTCTGCGCAAACGAGCGGAGCTCGCCGCGCGCGCGATTCCACTGCGACGCGAGTGTCGCGCCCAGGTCGGTCGGCGCATCGGCCGGAAGGCCGAGTTGCGTCGCGGCGACACCCCATGAAGCGATCCACGCCTGCTCCTCCTGCTCGAGGCCGGCGAGCAGGCGGCGGGCTGTCGCATGCTGCGATTGCTGCGCGACGAGATCGCGTTCATCTCGAAGATAGGCCGCATGCGCCTGATCGTGGGTCGCGATGGCTTGAGCCAAGGCTTGCACGCGCTCGGCGAGATCAGCACCCGGTTCGGGCCGCAACAGCGCTCTGCGTTCCGCCCCCTCGAACTGGCGGAGCCGAGGCGCAAGAGATCGAGTCGCCTGTTCGGCATCGAGCCGCGCTGTTTCGATCGCCTCGGCCCGCGCCAGCATATCGGCCCGCGCCTCCACCAAGGCAAGAAGCGCCGGCGCTTCGGGGCGACGCTCGCACGCCTCCGGAAAGGCACGGCAGAAGTCAGCAAGACGGCGCTCGAGCGATCGGGCGAGTTGCGCCCGCGCGGTCTCGGCGGCCGTGACCGCGGCAGACGCTTCCGCCAGCCGACGCTCGGTCTCGACGAGCGTTGCGACCCGTTGCGCCTCGGACGTGCGGCTGTCAGCCAGTTGGTCTGCATGGGCCAGACCGACGTCGAGCGCCGCGATCTCGGCCGAGCGCTCGATGTCCGATCGGTCCGACCGCCCCGCGAGATGAGCGGCACGGATCGGCAGCCACGCCTCGTGGCGCTGCGCCCGCGCAGCCGCCAACGCCGCATCGGTCGCGATCTCGCCGCCCTGCCGCAGCCGGTCGATATCGGCCCGGGCGATCTCGCGTTGTTGAATTGCGGCCGCATGGGCGCTCACCTGCCGGGTCACTTCGGCCGCGATCAGGGTGCGGGCTTCGATCTCGAGCCGGAGTTGATCGGCGGGCGGGCAGACGAGCGCCCGCAAAGCGTCGATATCGACAAAACCGAGCGCCACCGTACGCGTATGGAGGATGTCGGCGTCGCGCAGGATCTGCCGCGATTTATGCGCCAGACCTTCGGCTTCGACCGGCAGCGCCGCGAAGGTCGTCACGCTCGCGCCGAAGGGCTCGTGCCGCCCGCGCCCCACCAGGGCCTCGATCCGCCGTGCTGTTCCCCTGACGATTTCATCGGCCAGCGCACTCGCCTCGCGCGCATTGTCGAGCCGAAGCCGCCGTGCCACGGCGTCAGCCGCAAGCGCGAGCACCCGGTCCAGCACCGGCTGCGGCGGCATCAAGGGTTCGAGATCGGCATCCGGTCCTACGCCGAGCCGCTGGCGTAATCCGGCCAGTTCGGCCTCGGCATCGCCAAGCTCCTTCAAGCGATTTGCGCGGTCGTTGCGGGCGCGGGACACCATCACCATGCCCTGCTCGATATCCCGCACCGCCGCTTCGGCCTCCGCCAGAGTGGTGTCGACCGCCATCACGTCGAGCCGATCCGAGAGATCGGCGACGTGCCGTCGGATGCTGGCGAGATCCGCCGCGACGGTGTCGCGTGTCGACAGCGCCACCGTGCATCGATCGGCAAAATCCTCTGCAAGCCCCGTCACCTCGGCATAAAGCGCGAGCTTGTCATCGACGGCGTCGAGCTCGCGCAGAGTCGGAATGACGCGTTCCACCCGTTGCAAGCGCGACAGGCTTTGCGCCAGATCCCGCTTGGCGGCTCGCGCCTCGGACAGCCGCCTGAGGGCCGTCTCATGGGTCTTGCGGTCCCGCTCATACGCGTCCCGCGTCAGGGCGGCAGCTTTGGCGACCTTTTCGGCATCCTCGAACGCGTCGAGGGCCTTATAGAAAGCGCGGCTTTCCTTGCGTCGCGGGGCGAACAGCGTGTCGATCTCCGCATCGATCGCGTCGAGCCGCCGCATCAGGCTTCGCAGGCCGCCACCCGCCTCCACGATCAGGCGACCGATCTCGCCATCGGCCAGCAGCAACTGGTCGCCGCCCTGGCGCAGGCTCTCGTGATCGAGGCCGAACAAATGCTCGAACCGCTCGCGCGTCGTCGATCCCAGCAGCGTCGCCAGCACCGCGTCGTCGCAGGGCGCTCCGGCTTGATCGATCAGCGTCTTGCCACGACCAGCGCGCCGCTTCAGCGTGATGCAGCGGCCGTCGGCCATGCTGAGCGTTGCGCCGATCCGCATCACATCCGTGCCGAAGACGCCGCCCCGCAGAGTGCGCTCCGGAATGCGGAACAGAAAGTCCGTAAGAGCCGCCAAACAGGTGCTCTTGCCGGCTTCGTTGGGACCATAAACGACCGTCAGACCCGGTCCGTTCAGCGTCAGGCGGCGATGCTCGATAGCGCCGTAGCGCTCGAGGACGAGTTCATCCAGCCGCACGCGCATCCTCCGCTTCGCTGACGAGCGACACGGCGATCTCGACCGCGCGACCGCCTGCCTCGGCTCGCACCAAATCGAACAACTCGTCGGTGCGCGAGCCGGCCGGCATTTTGACCCGGATTTCGGCGAGATAATCGTCGATCAGTTTGGCGGCTTCCGGTGCCGCGCCCAGACGGCGGATTTCGCCTTCGAGTTGCCCCGCGACGGTGGGATCCATTGCCTCACCGCGTGTCGCCAAAGGCTGCGTACCAAGGTCGAGCTTTTCGAGCCAGACCGGGCTCGATAAGGTCGCCAGTAGAGCCTCGACATCGTCGCGCAACCCGAACCGATCGACCAGCAATCCGCCATGCAGCACCGACCGGCCGGAGAGGCGCAACCGCAAGGCGACCGACCGGTCACCGGCTTCGACCCCGATGACGTCCAACCGCGCGCGCAGCCGTTCCAGGATCTCGCGACGGTCGGCCGCGCCCGACACATCGATCGTCTCCGACACCCATCGCACCTCGTCGAGGTCGCGGTGCACGCAGGACACGATCGTGCCATCGACCACCTCGACCAGGGTCGCGCCCTTCGGCCCGGTCTCGCGCGGGTTCCGGCCCTGCAGGTTGCCGGGGTAGATCACATGCGGGTGGAGGTTCAGTTCGGCCCGCGTATGCACGTGGCCGAGCGCCCAGTAATGGTAGCCGTGATTGATAAGCTGCTCCAACGAGCACGGCGCATAGAGCGCGTGATGGCCCTCGCTCCCGGCGCAGGCCGTGTGCAGAATGCCGATGTTGAAGACGTTGCCGACCGGCGCCGGATAGCCGAGCGCGAGATTTTCCGACACGTCGCGCTGTCCGAAGCTACGGCCGTGGATCACCGTCTCGATATCGTCGAGCACGACCGTCTCGGCCTTGCGGTGGGCAAATCGATGCACGTTATCGGAATAGCCGAGCTTGTCGGCGAAGCGATTTTCCGCGTCGTGGTTGCCGGCGATGAGGAACACCTTGATGTCCGCGTCGCGGAGCCGCCGCATGCCGCTGAGGAAATAAAGGCCGGTCTTGAAGTCGCGAAGATCGCCGTCGAAGACGTCGCCCGCCAGGATGACGAAACGACATTGCTCCGCGATCGCCAGCGCCACGAGATTGTCGAAGGCCCGCCGCGAGGCATGTTCGACAGCCGCCGCAAAATCCATCGACTTGCCGGAAAGGCCCAGTAACGGGCTATCGAGGTGCAGATCCGCCGCGTGCAGAAACTTAAAGGCGCTGATGACGGTCAATCCCAGCCGGAGAGCTCACGAGAGGCGGCGATGCCGGTGCGGCCGCCCGGATCCCCAAGCGACACTGAACGAACAGAGAACAAACTTCAAGACACATCGGCCAAAACCCGCGGTCGATCGACGTTAGGGCGTTCGACCTCGAACGAACGACACCACGACAAACCGCAGCTACATCAATGAGTTGAAGCAGCCAAGACGCCAGAACATCTCATAGGTCGAAGGCGATGAGTGGTGGGCACGACAGGGATTGAACCTGTGACCCCTCCCATGTCAAGGGAGTGCTCTCCCGCTGAGCTACGCGCCCACTCATCTCCGACGCGGCTCGGGACAACCGCGAAGCAGCCGTATATCCGCACCATTGGCCGGACGCAACCGCCAATCGCCGCCAAGCCGTGTTTTTGCCGGCCACTCTCGGCCGGATCCCCGATCCGATGCGCTATTGCGCGGCCGTCCGCACCGGGTCATCGCCTTCGCGCAACGGTGCGCGATGGTATTTTCCCTTGATGCAGAGGGTCTTGATCGACAATCCGCCGCGTGCTGCGAAGAGATCGTCCGGGACGACGACCTGGCCGTTGCTGACCTCGAGCCCGATCACCGCATAGGCGGCCGACAGCATGCGGGCCGCCGACCCGGTGTACCAGCTCCACCCGCCGCGCCCCTCATAGCCCGGACCGTCGTAAATATCGGCCGGTTGCTGATGCGGCGCGAGGCCGTAGATCGCGAGCTCCTTGCCCTCGGTCTTGCCGAGTGGCGAGATCGCGCACCAGGTCTCGAAGGCCCGCCCGACGAGATGCGCCGCGAGATCGGCATCGCCGCGTCGCTTGGCGTCGTCGGCCAGCCGCATATATGCGTCCACGGTCCACGACACACCATGCGAATATTGGCCGCCGTTCTCCCGCACGCCGGGCGGATAATCCGCGATGCGGCCGGGATAGGGTTTGGACTGTTCGTCGAATGGGGGAGCCAGCAACAGAATCCGGTCCGGTTTTTCGAGCGCCGACAGGCCATGCTCCAGCGCCGTGAGCGCGCGCGCCGGATCGACCGCGCCGGACGACAATGCCGGCCACGCCGCCGTCATCATGCTGAACGGATCGAGCACGTCGCCGGCATCGTCATAGTCGAACACGAAATGATCGCTCGTCCAGGCGCCCGCGATCGCGAGTTTAAGGGCGGCCGCGGCATCCAGCAGACGCTGGGCGGCAGAATCGCCCTGGCGCGCCTGAGCAATCGGGGCGAAGCGGACGAGGATGTCGTGCAGGAAGAACGACAGCCACAGGCTCTCGCCCTTGCCGGCCGGCCCGACCGCATCGACGCCATCGTTCCAATCCCCGGTGCCGACCAGCGGCAGGCCATGTGGCCCCATGCGGGCCAGCGTGTAGTCGATGGCCCGGATGCAGTGGTCGTAAACATCGCCGGTTTCAAGCGAGAGGCGCGGCGCGATCAGGAGATCGACGGTGCCGTCCGGCACGGCCGGCCCTTCGAGATAGGCGGCTGTCTCGTCCAGAACCGTCATGTCCGATGTCGCCTCGATATAGCGCACCAGCACATAGGGCAGCCAGAGATGCGGATCGGAGGCGCGGGTGCGCTGACCGAGGCCCGTGCGGCCATCCGGCGCGACATGCCACCATTTGAAGACATCGCCCTCGGGGAATTGCGCGCCGGCGTGGAACACGATTTGCCGCCGCGTGAGATGCGGGTCGAAGAACAGGAAGGGCAGCACATCCTGCAACTGGTCGCGGAACCCGTAGGCGCCGCCGCGCTGGTTCGGGCCATTGCGCCCCCATAGACGGGACGCCAGCACCTGATAGGGCAGCCAATGGTTGACCAGCCGATCAAAGGCCGGATTATTGGTTTCGATCGAGATGTCGTTCAGGCGCTCGGCCCACCAGGCGCGGGTCGCCTGCATGGCGGAGCGGGCCGACGCCAGATCACAGAGCGCCGCCGCCAGCGTCAACGCCTCGGTGCGGCTTTCGCCTTGCCCGAGCACGACCACCACCTCGGTTTCCCCACCGGCCGGCACCTCGATCACGCCCGAGAAGGTCGCGGCGCGACGGCCGTCGTCGTCGACCGAGCTATCCGGCACGCCATTTTCGACCATGAACGGGTTGGTCAGGTCGCGCCCGGCTCCGCCCAGAAAGCGGGCCCGAACCGTCTCGCTCACCGGGGCCGTCAGGCTGGTGGCCGCAAACGCCCAGCCCTTGAAGAAGTCGTTGCGCGGATTGGTGAAGAGCAGCGCCTCGGTCTGTTCGTCGCGCGAGGCTTCGAGTTTGCCGAGACTATCCTCCGGGCTCTCGTCGAGAGCGATGTCGAAATAGGGGACGATGCGGAAGCGCCGGTTGCGCGTCGCATTGTTCTTGACCGTGAGAATGCGGATGTCGGCCGGGGCGTCGGGCAGCACGAAGACGGTCAGAAGAAGTTCGGTCTCGACGCGTTGCTGCGCGAAGGTGACGGAGCCGAGCCCGTAGGTGACGCGATGGGTCGCATCGGCACGCCGGAACGGCACGAAGCCAGCCGTATCGGCCTCGCCGGTTTCGAGATCGACCACATAGATGGCTTGACCCTGGTTGGACACCGGCACCGATTCGAAGCGAAACGGCGTCAGCGCGTTCTGCCGCGCATTGGCATTGAACGAGTGGATCTCGCCCTCGTTCGACACCACCGTGCCGAAGCCGGTCGCATTGGCCAGAACATGCGCCCAGGGGCGCGGCGTGGCCTCGGTCAGATGCAGTTCCGTCCCGTTCTTCCTGAAGCTGAACGGCCAAGCGGTCGCCGGTTTCGGCGGCAGCGGATCGATGTGGCGTGTCCGCATCCAGACGGCCGCGAGCGCGGCAGGGGTCGGGCGGGCGACCTTGAGGTGATGCGCCACGATCTCGGCCGCATGCTGCTCGTCGTTGGCGCGCCCCGTCACGAAGAGGAGCTCGCATTGACCGCCCGGCGGCAGATCGATCGCGACCGTCAGGCTCGCCGCGGGGTCGAACGTATAGAGCGAGCCTTCATCGTCGATTTGGCGCGGCGCGGTCTCGGCCAAGCCCTGCGGATCGCGGATGCCGGTCTGTCCGAGAAAACGCGTGCGGCTATCCTCATAGCCCGTGAGCCTCGCCCCGGCGCCTGTCCGCACGGCGTGGAAATAGATCTCGGGCGACATGCGTCCGGCCGCGCGCAGCAGCCGGTTGCGGATGAACAAGCCATTGAGGCTGCTCATGAACCACGTTTCGACATGCAAGGCGTTGAAGTCCGGGTCGCGCGCATAGGCCCCGAGTTCGTGCACCGCGATCTCGCGGAAGCTGGCCAGCGACAGGCGACGCGGCCGCGCCTCGGTGTTGGTCAGCCGGATGGTCCAGAATTCGATCGTCTCTTCTTCGGCGAGGCGCAATTCGGCATCGGCCTGAATGCCCGCGACGGTGTTACGAAGGCTGGCGCAACTCGGCGTCGGCTGATGCGCGGCATAATCGGGGCCGACACGCTGGAGCGGCTCGTAGCCGATGCTCCACCTCTCTTCCCCGTCCCGGTCGCGTAGGAAAAAGAAGGGGCCGCGCATCTGCAGGGGGTCGGTCAGCTTCTTGGAAATGTCGACGCCATGGCTGCCGCGCGCCGAGCCGTCGATCGCCGAATGGCCTCGTCCGTCGGGCAGCAGATCGGCCGTCATGAACCCGTTGGACAGGCTGAACTTGGCTGGCGCGGTTAGGAAAAAGTCCGGCCGCGCCATCGTCTCGGTCACGGCCGAGGGCCTGCGCCGATCCCACCGTCGCCCCACCAGATAGGCGATGGCCAGCGCCGCGATCCCGGCCAGCCCATAGGCCATGACAAGGCTATCGACTGGTCCCGACAGGGCCGGTGTCTTGGCGCGAATCTGCTCCGCACCGGTCCAGGCCGTGTCCCACTCGGGACCATGCGGAATGTAGAACGGGATCAACAAGGGTGCCCAGGTGGCGAACCGGCGGATGCCGGTCGGGATAATCCGGGTGCGCGCCGCATGGCCGGCGAACCGCGCGGCCGCCTCATCGGCCCGGTCGCCGCCGATGAAGGTGAGATTGACCAGGGTCGCGACCCGCAGGCCCATATGGTCGAACCAGATCAGCACGCGCAGCCAGTCATAGGCCAAAAGGCCGGTGAACAGCGCGAGGCTCCACAAGCGGAAATCATGTTGCGGCAAGGTCACGTTGGCGGCGGTCGCCGCGATGGTGCGGACGAGCCCATCTTGGTTGTACCAAGCGGGATCCGGTGACTGGCGCAGGAACGAATTGATGATGGGGGCCATCCAGAGTCCCCAACGGAGCACCCGCACGGCTTGCTCGACGAGGCTCTCGAAGCCTTTGGGGCTGATCAATAGTTTCAGCGGCGTCAGACTGCGATCGATCAGGGCCGCGAGCACGAAATAGTTGATGCTGAACAGCGGGGCCGCGATCGACCAGTTGATGACGCCCGACAGCGATTCGTCATAGAAGAGTTTGACGCCACCGGCCGCATGGCCGAGGTCGATCGTGCCCCATTTGTTGAACAGCGGATAGACCGCGAAGGTGCCGTCCGGGTGGCCCGTGAGGCTGACGTATGACCAGAACTTGGTCGCCACCACGACGAGTTGCGGCGCATCGAAATACCAGCCGAGCGATCCGCCGACGAGGCCGCCGAGCAACAGCCCAAGACCATAGATGCGCCAGGTTTCCATCACGGCACGCTGCCGACTGGACCGGCCGATCAGGTCGGCCGCAAGATCGACGCCGCCATAGGCGAGGGCCCCGATCAGGAACGTGACAAGAAACCGATTGAGGCCGTCCTGGCTGCTCAAGCCGGCCGAGAGCGCAAGCGCCGCCCCCAGCCCAACGACGGCGCCACGCCAATAGGCACGCGGCGCGCCATAGGCGTCGCGCAGGCGGCCGAAGAACGGCGGCGTTCCGTCGGCGCTCGCCACGATGGTGCTGGCCAGCGGGAACAGAAGCGCGCCGCCGATGAGGCCGGCGAGCCAAGGCATGGCTTGCATGAACGCCACGATGCCGGGCGTTTGCAGAATAGCACCCGCGACCAGCAGCAACGCCATAAAGGTGCCGCCATAAATGCCGCCCTTGGTCAACCCGCCCCGCCAATGACGCGACAAGGTCGCGAAGGTCGGCGGCATGCGGCCGAGCGCGTCGATCGCGAGGCCGGTCACGATGAAGACGAGCGCCCAGAGGCCCGCTTGCGAGAGCGTGGCGGCCACAACCGCCAGCACGTCCTGCACCACAGGGCCTGCACCCGGGACAACTTGGTTGAGATCTGCCAGCAGCGGCGTCAAGGCCGCATGGATCGCACTGCCGATCAGCAAGACATGCACACGCGGGTCGCGTGGCAGCGTCCCCGTGACCAGCAGGCGCAGGATGCCTGTCAGCATCTCGACGAAGACGACAAGCACGACGGCGCGCCCGATCACGGCCCGGACCGCATCGTCGACCGCACCCTTGAGCGTCAGCCAGAATCCTAGCCGCCGCATCAGCACCTCGCTGCCGACCAGCAACATCAGATTGAAGAGAAGCGGCAGCAGGACCGCGGCAGTTGCCTCGCGCAGCGCGATGTGACGGCGCGTGCGGACGAGGGTCGCGGCGGCCGCGAGCCCATAGAGCAAAACCATGACGCCAGAGCCGACATTTGTCAGCCCGAGCACGTCGGTCCACGTGTCCGGCACCTGCCAGACCCGATAGGCGTCGTTCCGCGCATGCGCCAGAAGGCCAAGCGCGACGATATCGATGGCGGCTTCGATCAGTGTCGGGAGGCGACCCGAGACGCGCCGCTGCAGAAGTGCCAGCCCGGCGGCGCCGAGCGCAACGGCGGCGACGAGCGCGAGTGGGGGTGGAAGCAGCAAAGCACCGAGAGCCGAGAAGACCAGCATCGCGGCCGCGAGCGGCGCTAAGCCGTCGCTGTTCGGCGTGGTCGCGCTCCGTGCCTCTGCCATTCTCTGATCCATCACGCCGCCTTTGGCCCATGCCTCTGAGTTGCTGGTCGCGACTCGGAACCGCCCGTTGTCACCAGCGTAAAGCCTCGACGCCAAAGCGAAACAATCAATCGATGGCGATACCCATGCTGCGGACGACGGAACCAGAGCCCGACGACCGTGACGCTATCGTGAAGTCCGGCCGCCATCCAACCATAAGCTAGACAAGAACCGCCTGGACCTTGCGGCCGGAGTCGCCAAAGACGCGGAGATAGCGTTCAATCTCGTGCTTGTCGCCGCTCGCCTTCATGGGATTGTCCGACAGTTTGACGGCCGGATGCCCGTCGGCGTCGACGACTTTGCAGACGAGCGAGATCGCCTTGAGCCGGTCGTTCGGCGTCGGGGCACAATCGCGGAAGTCGTTGGTCAGGTTGGTGCCCCACCCGAAACTCATGTTGACCCGGCCGCGAAAGTAGCGGTGCGTCTCCTCGATCGTGTCGACGTCGAGCGCGTCCGAGAAGACGAGGCGCTTGTCGCGCGGATCCCGCCCCATCGCGTTCCACCAGGCGATGATGCGCTCGCCGCCTTCGATCGGGGGTGCCGAATCGGGTCGAAACCCAGTCCAGTCGGCCACCCATTCGGGCGCATCGCGCAAGAACGAGGCCGTGCCGAACGTGTCGGGCAGCACGATCAGCAGGTTGCTGCCGTAGTAGGTTTGCCAATCCGCCAGCACCCGATAGGGCGACAGGCGCAAGGCTTCGTCGTCGGGCGCAAGAGCCGCCAGCACCATCGGCAGTTCATGGGCATTGGTGCCAATCGCCACGAGATCGTTGTTCATCGCCAGCAGCACGTTGCTCGAGCCCGTGAAGGCGGTTCCGAGCCCCTCCTTCAGCGCCTCGACGCACCAGCTCTGCCACAAAAATCCGTGCCGCCGCCGTGACCCGAAATCCGAGATGCTGAGGTCGGGCAATTGGCGCAGGCGCTCGACTTTGGACCAGAGCTTGGTCTTGGCACGCGCATAAAGCACGTCGAGCTCGAAACGGCCGAGCCCCTTGAGGGCGGCGCGGGACCGGAGTTCGTTGATGATCGCGAGGGCGGGGATTTCCCACATGGTGGTTTCGGTCCACGGCCCCTCGAAGGTCAGGACGAATTGCCCATCCTCCTTGCGAAGATCGTAGGCCGGCAACGCGAAATCGTTGAACCAGGCGAGGAAGTCGGGATGAAAGATCTGCCGCTGGCCGTAAAAGCTGTTCCCGGCGAGCCAGATCTGTTCCTTTTTGGTGACACGGAGGCTGCGAGCATGATCGAGCTGCTCGCGGAGCTCGGTCTCGTCGATCTCATCCGCGATCCGCACCGACGACGTTCGGTTCCGGACCGAAAACGTGACGCGGCGATCTCGGTAGAGACCCCAGATCATCTGCAGCATCAGCAATTTGTAAAAATCGGTGTCGAGCAAACTCCGGATGATCGGATCGAGCTTCCAGGTGTGATCATACACCCGCTTGGCGATGTCGGTGGTGGTGGCCATGATGGTTCCGCTGCATCGGTCGCATCAGCGAACCGAGCCCTCGCCTTACCGCCTCGGCGCACCGTCGACGACGCGCGGCCTGCCGTCCAGGCCGACGACGAAGCTGCTTGTCGCGTATCGGACGGGCCACGGCTCCGTCAAGCCACAAGGCTCCGTATGGAAAACACCCGACCGATGACACGATCGACGCAGCCGCAAAACAGCCGCGTCGATCGTTGATCGGTTGCTGACCCGAGAGGGCGGCCGCTGCAGCCGAGCTTAAGCGACCTGCAGGTTGACCGCAGAGGTCTTACCGCGATCGGCCTTCAATTCGAAGGAAACTTCCTGACCCTCATTGAGCGTTTTCAGGCCGGCGGCTTCGACAGCGGAGACGTGGACGAACACGTCTTTGCCGCCATCCGAGGGCTGGATGAACCCATAGCCGCGGATGCTATCAAACCACTTCACGATACCTTTTTGCATAGTCTGTCCTTATCGAAGGGCGTCCCGACGCAACGACCAAGCAGCCGGGAACTCGGGTCGCCCACCTTGAAGCACGGCATGTGGGCCAGTGCGGATCGATTTCAACCCGGACCAGACGGCGCGGCAGACGCATCGGGGCGTACCCCTGGAAGTTCCGACTGAAACCCGTTACATCACCGTCTTCATTCCACCTGCCGAAACCCACTCTGATGACCGACCATCCCCTCAATTCCCTCGGCTTGCCGAAGGCCCCCGCCGAAACGCGGGTCGTCGTCGCCATGTCGGGCGGCGTCGACTCATCGGTCGTCGCGGCCCTGCTGGCGCAGCAGGGCTATGAGGTCATCGGGGTGACGCTGCAGCTCTACGATCACGGCGCGGCCATCGAACGCAAGGGGTCCTGCTGCGCGGGACGCGACATCCATGATGCGCGCGCCGTGGCGGAGCGGCTCGGCATTCCGCATTACGTGCTCGACTATGAAAGCCGCTTCAAGGCCAAGGTGATCGACAGTTTCGCCGACAGCTATCTCCGGGGCGAGACGCCGATCCCCTGCGTTAGCTGCAACCAGCACATTAAATTCGCCGATCTGTTCGAGACCGCCCGCGATCTCAATGCTGACGTTTTGGCGACGGGGCATTACGTCTCCTCCCGCAGCGTCGATGGCAAGCAGGCCTTGTTTCGGGCGCGCGACGCGGATCGCGACCAGAGCTACTTTCTGTTCGCGACGACGGACGCGCAGCTCGAGCTGTTGCGCTTTCCGCTTGGTGACATGACGAAGCCGGAGGTGCGCGAACACGCCCGCGCCTTCGGGCTTGCGATCGCCGAGAAGCAGGACAGCCAGGACATCTGCTTCGTGCCGACCGGGCGCTACGCCGATCTGATCGAGCGGTTGCGCCCAGGCGCCGCGACGGCTGGCGACATCGTCCATCTTGATGGACGCGTGCTCGGCCGACATGCCGGCATTCTTCACTACACCATCGGGCAGAGACGCGGCCTGGGGCTATCCACCGCGACCGGCCCATCGGCCGAGCCGCTGTTCGTCGTGCAACTCGACGCAGCCCAGGCGCGCGTCGTCGTCGGCCCGCGCGAGGCGCTCGCGACCCGAGCCGTGCGGTTGCGCGACATCAACTGGATTGGACCCGACAGCTTTGCGGCCCTGGCGGACGCCGAAACCGAGATCGCTGTGCGGCTCCGTTCCACACGGGCGCCGGTGCCGGCGACCCTGGGGCGTGTCGACGGACAGCCGATCGTGACCTTGCTGGCGCATGAGGATGGCGTCTCGCCTGGGCAAGCCTGCGTGTTCTACGCCTCCACGGCCGCCGATGCCCGCGTGTGGGGCGGCGGCACCATCATGTCGACGGTCGCGGCCGTCACCGCACCCTCGAGCGCATCCGCTCCATCCCGCCTCGAAACGGCGGATGGCGCAGGCCGTCTCGCCGCCGGATGAACGCACCGGACGGCCCTAAGCCCGACCACAGCACCATCCGCGACAGCCAGCAGGTCGTCTCGGCCTATGCGCGCTGGGCTCCGATCTATGATCTTGCCTTCACGGCCGTGATGCGGGCCGGTCGAAAGGCCGCGGTCGCTGCGGTGGCCGAAACGGGGCGGCTGATTCTCGATGTCGGGGTCGGCACCGGGCTCGAATTACCGATGTTTCCGCTCGGCTGCCGGGTCGTCGGCATCGATCTCGCCGAACCCATGCTGCGCCGGGCCGGCGAGCGGGTGCGGCGCGACAATCTTGCCGGGGTCGAGGGGCTTGCGGTCATGGACGCGACCCGGATGGCTTTCGCGGACGCGAGCTTTGATGCCGCGATCGTGCCTTATGTGCTGACCGTGGTCCCGGACCCGACCGCCATGATGGATGAGATCAGCCGCGTCATCCGGCCCGGCGGCAGCATCGTGCTGGTCAATCATTTCGGGGCCGAGGCGGGCCTGCTGAAACCGATCGAAGCTTGGCTCGGCCAGCGCAGCGCCTCACTCGGGTGGCATCCGCAATTCCCCTTCAGCGTTCTCGGAGACTGGGTGGCGGCGCAGCGCGACATCGAGATGCTCGACCGCCGTCGAATCGGGCCGCTTGGGCTGTTCACCGTCGTGCGTCTTCGCAAGACGCGTTAATCCGAAAAGCTCGTCTCGGCGTTTAAACGACGCGTTTGCAATGCCGCCGCAAAAGCCTCCGATCGGCATGGAAACTTGCTATAAGGCCGGCAGCCGCCCCCAAACCAAATCGACGGACACTTGCGCGACAGCCTCACTGTTCTTGCCATTCTGCTGATCGCGGTCCTGACGACCGCGCTCGTCGGTCCGTATTTCGTCGATTGGAACGGGCATCGGGGCGAGATCGAAGCACGGTTGTCGAGCCTGCTCGGGGCGAAGGTCGAGATCACCGGCCCGATCGACGTCAAACTACTGCCACGGCCGATCTTTCGGCTCCAAGGCCTGACCGTATCGGGCGGATCGGCCCGCGCGGCGCGGGTCTCGGCCGAGCGGGTCGATGTCGAACTCGCCCTGACGGCGTTGCTGCGCGGCGACATCCAATTGATCGACGCCGACCTCACCCGGCCCCACGTGACGCTTGCGATCGCGCCGGATCGCTCCATCGCGGTGCCGGACTTCAACGGCGCCGACGCCAGTCGGGTCATTCTTAGCCACCTCGCGGTCCACGATGGCATAATCGACTTCGTGGGCCAGGACGGGTTTGCGATCGGCGGCATCGAGGGCGAGGGGGGTGCCGAAACCTTGGCCGGGCCGTTCAAATTTGCCGGGCGGGTCGATACGGCGCGCGGGGCACTCGGCTTCCGGGTCGCGACCAGCGCGGTCGAAGGGCACGCGCTCCGACTAAAGGCGACGATCGATCCTTTGAACGGCTCGCCGAAGACGGAGCTCGAAGGCACGGTCGTGAGCACAGCGGCGCCGGACCGTGCCGCAGCGCTGTCGTTCAGCGGGATGGTGACCGCCACGGGCGAGATTCCGTTGCGCGACACGCAATCCGTCATCCCGTGGCGGCTCGGCGCTAAATTGCAGGCGGATGGCCAGCAGATCGCCATCAGCGATATCGATATGAGGGCGGGGACCGACGGCCGCGCGCTGGCCGCGACGGGCACCGGACGGGTGGATCTCGGCACGGCGCGTGCGGCGCAGCTGACCTTGAAGGCGCGGCAAGTCGATCTTGGCAAAGTGGCTGTCACGGGTGCCGACCAGGACACCAGCACGGACCCGATCGCGGATCGCTTGGCGGCTCTGGCGCGTTTCGTGAACAGCGACGATCCGTTCGCCGGCCTGCCCTTTCCGGTGACGGTCGATTATGCCGTCGACACGCTGGTGTTCGGCAATCAGACCTACGCCAATCTCGACGGCACAGCGACGCTCGCGGCCGGTCAGCCGATTACGGGATGGACGGCGATCGAGTCGGGTGATGGATCGCGGGTCCGGTTCGAGGGGAGTTTCGAGCCAGGCGCGGCGGCCGTGTTCAAAGGACGGCTCGACGCCGCCAGTCGCGATCTCGAGCGGTTCGCCGATGGCCTCGCGCCCGACCTGCCGGATGTCGCGGATTGGTTGAAACTATCGCTGCCGGTCAAGACCTTTGCGTTTACGGGCGCGGTCGAGCTGTCGAAGATCGGGGTCGCGGCCCATGATGCTGCGATCACGATCGATCGATCGATATTCGGCGGCACCATCACGCTGACCCGCGCGGTGGGCGATGATCGGGCGCGGCTTTTCGCCGATCTCACCTCTGATGCGCTCGATCTCGATGCCTTGCCCGATTGGCGCAATACGGCGCAAGCCGCATCGGCGCTCGATCTCTCGCTCAGCCTCTCGGCTCGGGCGCTCCGCCTCGCCCGCACCGATGTCGGCGCCGTGGATGCGGGCCGAATCGCCCTGCAGTTGCACAAGACCGGCTCTGCCGTGACGCTCGATCGGCTGTCGCTCGCCGATCTCGGGAGCGCCACCGCGGACCTGACAGGCCACAGCGACGGCCAGACCGCCCATCTCGAAGGCCGCTTCGATGCGCGAAAGCTCGGCGACCTCGCCAAGCTGATCGACCGGATCGCGCCCGGTGCCGCCACCGACGCCCTGGCGGCCCGCTCGGACGTGCTGTCGCCTGCGCTGCTGCAGGTCTCGGTGGACGCCGCCATCGATCCGGACGGAACCCTCGTGCCCGTCGCCCTGTCGCTCGATGGCACAGCCGCCGGCACGAAGCTCGGGCTTCACCTCAAGCCCGATGCCACATCCTCGTTCACGCCGGACAAGGGCGCCCGACCGCCCTTCACGGCGACGCTGCTGCTCGACGCGCCCGAATCGGGCGCCCTGCTTCGGCAACTCGGCATCCAGACATTGCCCGCAACCGCCATCGGGCACGGCAAGGTGGATGCGTCCGCGCATGTCGGCGCCTCCGGCACGTTGGACGGCGCGGTCGCGGTCACGCTTGGGGATACGAAGCTCAGTTTCGTGGGGCGCGGCAACCTTGGCGGAGAGATGACCGGCCATTTGACCATGAAAGCTCCGAACGTGGCGCCAGCCCTGCGGGCCGTGATGCTGGCTTCACCCGAACCCGGCGCGATCTGGCCTGCCGATGCGGACGCGGTCGTGATCTGGCGCGATGGCAAGGTGGTGACCAAGGGGCTGACGGCTCGCCTGCTCGGTCAGCGTGTCAGCGGCGATCTGTCATTCGTGCCGTCAGCCGACCATGCGGCCGCGCCATCGCCTAAGCTTGAAGCCGCGACGCAACCGGCCGCGCTGACCGGCGCCTTGACGATCGACCGGGTGCCACTCGACAGTCTGGTCGGGTTGGTGCTCGGCCCGCTGCCGCAGCCAAAGGCCGGAGCCTTGTGGCTCGACACGCCCTTCGGGCCGAGTTCCCTGACGCTGCCGCGGACCAACCTCGCCGTGACGATCGACACGTTGTCGCTCACCGGCACCCTCGCGGCACAAAACGCCAAGATGGGGTTGCGGCTGACGCCGGGCGTGCTGACCTTGAGCGACCTGACCGCGACCCTCGGCGACGGTCAAATCGGCGCCGACGTTACCGTCCGACGGGATGGACCAGCCGCATCAGTCGCAGGTCGGGTGGAGTGGTCCGGTCAACCTCTCGGCACGCCGAGCCTCGGCGGACGCAGCGATGCGACGCTCGATCTCGCCGGGACGGGCGCGACGGAGGCGGCCCTCGTGGCCAGCCTCGCGGGGACCGGCACGGTGCGGATCCAGGATGCACGCCTGCCGCGCCTCGACCCCGACGCGATCACCCGCGTGGTTGCCAGCACCGATGCGACCACCACGATCGACGAAGCCGAGATCACACAGGATTTGGCCCGAGAACTCGACCATGGCGCGCTATCGCTCGGCACCATCACGACACCGGTGACGATCGCGGCGAGTGTGATGCGTGCCGATCCGGTCAAGGTGAAGAGCGCAGGCGCGTCCTCCGAAACGATTGCGCTGCTGGACCTCCGGACCCTGCTCTGGTCGATGAAGACCACGGCCACCATGACCACATCGCCGAAGGATTGGACCGGCGCACCGCCACAGGTCGGCATCATCTGGAAAGGTCCGTTCGCGGCGCCGACGCGTGAGATCGATGCCGCCGCGCTGGTCAACGGGATCGCCGCCCGCGCGATCGGTCGCGATCAGGCCAAGATCGAAGCGTTTCAGGCGGATGTCCGGGAACGTGCGCTATTCTCGAACAAACTGAAGGCGATCGAGGCGGAACAGCAGGCGAAGCGCGACAAGGATCATGCGGATTCGGAGGCAGCCCTCCAGAAGCTTCTGCAGACGCCGGACGCGACCAAACCGCCGGTCGTCCCCTCGCCCCCGGTAACTCCTGTCCCCATGCCGGTGCCGCGCTTGCGACAGGTCCCCGCTAAGCCGCTCGGCTTGCTTCCAACGCAACCGAGCAAGCCCGCATTACCGCCGGCAGCCCTGGCCGATCCGGGAAGCGCTGGACGATACTGACATCGACCCACCAAGCCGCGGGTCGCAAGCCTAGCGGCTCCGATAATGGTCGAGAACGAAGACCCGCAAGGCCGAAGACAGGTTGGCATCACCGCGCGTTTGATCGATTTCGGCCACGAGGGCCGCGATCGCAATATCGCGTCCGGCCGCAATGGCCTTCAACCCGCTCCAGAACGCGTCTTCGAGCGAGACGCTCGTTGAGTGGCCGGCGATCACCAGCGAATGCTTCGCGACCGCCGTCGGCGACCGACGGCGCTCAGCCACGATCTGGATCGTCGAGGGCGTTGTCAGGCGACCGCCGATGCGCCGCATGCGATCGATCGGCCAATCCCTTCTCGGCCTCGGACAGACGGCGCTCGGCTTTCCCGCGTCCGAAGCTGATTCGATTTTGTTCAGCGCCCGCGGCTGCCGCCTCGCGATCCCGCCGTTTGCGGGCAAGCCTCAGATTGATGAGGTCGCCCAAAGCCAGGCTCAGGGCTTTTTACGGAACGAGTCGATCGATACGACTTTAGCAGCCTGTTGCTGGTCGTCCTGCTTGGGCAGCGCCTCGTCATCGGACTCGGCTGTCACCTTGGAAAGTGAAAGCTTCGCCGTCTTGTTTTCCGGCTTACCGTCCGGCTTGATCGAGGTCGCGCTCGGTACGGCTGCGAGAGGTTTCGTCGTGGCCGGCAGACCCGCCGGCTCGACAGTTGCCAGCATCCGCTTGCTCGGCGCGGTCTTCAACGTTTCGACGGTCGAACTCGGCTTGTCGATCGCCTCTGGACCAGACGACACCGTCGCCTGAGCGGGATCCTGGATGTCGAACTTCAGTCCGAATTGGACGGAGGGATCGACGAAGCTCGTGATCGCCGCAAACGGGATCAGCAGCCGCTCGGGGACGTTGCTGAACGACAGCCCGACCTCGAAGGCGTGTTCCGTCACGCCGAGGTCCCAGAACTGATGTTGCAAGATGATGGTCATCTCATCCGGATAGCGCTCCCGCATCCGGTTCGAGAGCCGCAGGCCCGGCGCGCTGGTCTTGAACGTGATGAAGAAGTGATGTTCGCCCTGCAGCCCGTTGCGCGCAGCCTCGGTCAGCACATTGCGGACGACGCCACGCAAGGCTTCCTGCACGAGGAGATCGTAACGAATAAGATCGGCTGCCATTCAAAACGATCCAAACAGGACATGCGAGACTGGTATTAACTGATGGTCGAGTGGAGGCTTCTGTTGCCAGGTGCCTCCGAACCCCGCCTAGAAGTGCAACCCCCTAGGACTTGATTCCCAGTACCATCACCGCATTACGCAGCGAGGGCCACCGGAGCATAGTTGTCATTGGCAACTATAAGAAAAGCCCGATAACGGTGGTACAATGCCGAGCAAAAGAACACCCTTTACACCCTCGTCGATCCTATTTCGCCCCCACCGAAACCCGTCGTGAACGGGCTTGGGTGGAGGCGCCGGGTACCGCCCCCGGGTCCGAATGGCTTATTCCGATGACCATTTATCGCCATAGCCACCCTTACGGGTGGCACGAGGAATATAGGCGATGATGCGAGCATTAGGAAGAGCATGTGACACGCATGGCTCGATTGCGGTGGTCAATGCGCGACGGATGGGTGCGATCTCGCGTGCCGTGCTGGTGATGATGACGCTGGCGGGCGTGGTCGGCTCCTGGCGCTCGAGCGCGCAAGCCGCCTGTCGCACAACCGAGATTGCGACGCTGCCGCTCAGCCTGAAGGGTGGTCATTTTCGGGTGACGGCGGCCATCAACGGGCATGACGTCGATCTCGTGGTCGATACGGGCGCCGCCGTGTCGGCGCTCGATCGCAAGGCCGCTGATCGGCTGCAAATCGCGGTCGATGCCGGCCGCAGCAGCACGATCGTCGGCGTCGGCGGAACCGGCCGTCCCACCGCGACACGGCTGGCCCGAACCTTGACGCTCGGTGCGCTCCGCCTCGAAAATATCCGCTTCGTGTCGGGATCATTCGTCTCGAGCCCGGCCCGGCCGGAACCGATTGCCGGCTTCCTCGGTGCCGATATCCTGTCCCGCTACGATGTCGAGTTCGATCCCGCGCGGCACGCGATGATTCTGCATCGACCGGAGGGTTGTTCGGGTCGTTTTCTCGATTGGGTCGCCTATGACGCGGTGCCGCTGCAGCGCTTCTATGATGGCAGCTTGAAGCGGGTCCCCGTCGCGATCGACGGCGGTCCCATGTTGGCGCTGCTCGATACCGGAGCCACTGAGACGGTTCTGTTCCGCCCTGCCGTGCGCCGCTTGGGGCCAGCGGCGGCTCCAGCAAAAACCGATCGGCGCGGGGTCGGCGTGGGCTCGGTCGCCGGCAAGACAATTCCGATGTTTACACATCGCTTCGCCTCCCTGATGGTCGGTCGCGACATCTGGCGATCCCCTGATCTGACCGTCGCGAACAACGCGACCATGGGGCTCGAGATGCTGCTCGGGCTCGACTATCTCGGCACCCGGCGGATTTGGATCTCCTACGCGACCGATCAAATGTTCATCGCATTGGGCACGACTGCCGCGCCATGACGGCGCGGGCTGTAACCACCGCCCCGTCGTCGGCGTATCTTCGCCAGAGACGACAAGCAGCGGAGCACGGTCATGACGGATCTCACCCGACGATTGATGGTACTGGCGGGCGGGGGCTCGCTTCTGGCTCTTGTGACGGGGTGGTGGAAGCTACCTGGCGGCGAGACGGCCCAAGCCGCGGAAGGCAATTTCGCGGTGCGTCATACCGATGCCGAGTGGCGTAAGCTGCTCAACGGCAATCAATATGCGGTGTTGCGTCACCAGGGAACGGAGACGCCCTTTACCAGCCCGCTCAACCACGAAAAGCGCGCCGGCGTGTTTGCCTGCGCCGGCTGCGATCAGGCCGCTTTTTCGTCGCGCACGAAATTCGAGAGCGGCACAGGATGGCCGAGCTTTTGGCAACCGCTCGAGGGCGCGGTGGGCGAGACCCAGGATCGGTCGATGCTGATGACCAGGACGGAAGTCCATTGCGGACGCTGCGGCGGCCATCTCGGCCATGTCTTCAACGACGGCCCGCAACCGACCGGCCTGCGCTACTGCATGAACGGGGTCGCGATGACGTTCCGGCCGGGAGACGGGACGGACGGGGCCTGATCGCCAGCAGGACTTGATAATCCGGAGCCGAACCGAAATGGTGGGTCGGCATCTTGGATAGACTTGATCGATCATGTCGCAGGCCCTCAACGACCAACCCTATCTCGATCTCCTGCGGGACGTGATCGATCGTGGCGATGAACGCATCGACCGCACCGGTATCGGCACGCGGTCGATCTTTGGCGCCATGATCCGGTTCGACGTGGCCCGTGCCGCGCCGATCCTCACGACCAAGCGGGTCTATTGGAAAACCGCCATCAAGGAGATGCTGTGGTTTCTGACGGGCCAAACCAACATTCAGGCGCTGCTGCGGGACAACGTTCGGATCTGGACCGACTGGCCGCTCGCAACCTATCGGCGAGAGACGGGCGAGGCGATCTCGCAGGAGGCGTTCGAGGCTCGCATTCTTGGCGACGACGCGTTTGCCGAGCGATGGGGTGACCTTGGCCCCGTCTATGGCAAGCAATGGCGGCGCTGGCTCGGGCCGAACGGTCGCGAGCATGACCAGATCGCCTCGCTGATCGAGACGTTGCGGACCAATCCCTCCAGCCGCCGCATGCTGTTCCACGCCTGGAATGTCGGTGAGTTGAGCGACATGGCGCTGCCGCCCTGTCATCTGCTCTACCAATTCCATGTCAGCAGCGGCCGACTCTCGCTGATGATGACCCAACGGAGCGTCGATCTGGTGCTCGGCTGCCCGTTCAACTGGGTCGGCGCGGTGGCGCTGCAGGCGATGATCGCCCAGCAGGCCGATCTCGAGCTCGGCGATTTTGTCTGGGTGGGCGGCGACGTGCATGTCTACCGGAACCAGATCGAGGCCGTCGAAACGCAATTGGCGCGCGCGCCGCGACCGTTTCCGCGTCTCCGCCTGACCCGTAAGCCGGACAGCATCGACCACTATCGCATCGAGGATTTCGCCGTCGACGGCTACGATCCCCATCCGGCCATCGCGGTCGATGTCGCCGTCTAGCAAAACGAGGGTCGATGCCTGATCTGGTCCTGCGGCCCGCCCTTCCCGGCGATGCCGACCTCATCTTCGCCTTCGTGAGCGAGCTTGCGGCTTATGAGAAACTCTCTCATGCGGTCGTCTCGACGCCTGCGGTTCTGGCCGAAGCCCTGTTTGGGCCAAGCCCCCGCGTGTTCTGCGACATCGCCGCATGGGGCGGCGCTCCAGCCGGCTTCGCCCTGTGGTTCTATGATTTCTCCACCTTCGAAGGCCGTCACGGCATCTATTTCGAAGACCTGTTCGTGCGGCCGGCTTTTCGGGGCCATAAGATCGGCAAGCGCCTGATGGCGGGCCTTACGGCGCGCTGCCGCGCCGAGAGACTGGGGCGACTGACCTGGTCGGTGCTCGACTGGAACGCTCCCTCGATCGACTTCTATAAGGCGCAAGGCGCAGTGATGCTCGACGATTGGACGACATGCCGATTGACCGGCGACGCGCTGCTGGCGCTGGGTCACAGCGCATCTTAGCGTTTAGTTAAACTCGATTTGACCTTGCTTAGACTTCCAAGCCTTCAGCAATTCGGCCTGCACTAAGCGTCTTGATATAGAAGCTTCGTAGTTCCGTCCAAGATCGATCCGAGTCAAGCTAAATTTCTTAATTTCTCTATAACGGAAGATTTTTCTTATTTTCTCAAGCTGAATAAATTCAGTGTCGTATTCATCATTCTCGTCTTTTTTTACCTTCTCGGCGTGAACTTTTTTCCATTCAACTGAAGGAAAAAGCTCACTAAAATGGGCATCGCCCCTTATATCAGCGTCTACTTCAGTCAAATAAATTGTATTAACAAGTCTTAAAAATAAATAATATATCGTTTCACCGCCAATTATGAAAATATCACTTGATCCGTGAAACAACGAATATCTGTCAGCTAGTAAAAGAGCATCCTCAGGCTTACTTACAAAACTAATTCCTTCTCTATCAATACTGGAGGCGGACAAATCGCTTTCTGGCGACGTGTTACGCGACAGGATTATATTAAGTCGATTAGGCAGCTTATGACCGATCGACTCAAAGGTTTTCCGCCCCATGATAACCGGGTGTCCAGTGGTGATCTGACGAAATCGTCGAAGATCGGACCTCAGCTTCCACGGCAGTTGGTTCTCACAGCCGATCACATGCGACTCGCGACTCCGGGCGACAATGAAAGACACAGATGGCATCTGCAGTTTTGGCATTGTTTGTCCGGCAACTCTACGCTGGCTAATTGGTAGAGCCACGGCCCTCAACTCAGCGGTAGGGCATGTCTCTTATGCCTGTTATAAGCATGCCTCCAGATAGAGCGCCATGGTTAGATTTCCGTAAAGACGACGCTGCCCCCGACGGGAATGGCCCGAGTCAAGGTTGCGGAATCGTAATCCTAGCTCGATATGAACATAGAGCGTGGCCGTTGCGGTTTGCGAGGCGGCCTCCCAAATCTAGAACGCGCAACAGCGGCTCTGCCTCGCAGAAGCCGCTTTCTTTGCGGAATGAGAGCGACGTCGGCTCATACAAGAGGACTTCTATGCCCTGGACCAATCAAGGCGGGAACGGCGGCGGGCCGTGGAAACCCAGCAATCCAGGGCCTTGGGGCCAGGGGCCGAGCAACAACAACAATAATAACAACACGCCGGATCTCGAAGAGTTTCTGCGCCGGAGCCAGGAGCGGATGCGCCGGATGATCCCCGGCGGGGACTTCGGAGCTTTGGGGCTTGCTGCCGTCGCCATGCTGATCGTCGTCGTGTGGCTGCTGAGCGGCTTTTATACGATCGCGCCGAACGAGGTTGGTCTCAATCTCGTGTTCGGTAAATATACGGGCAAGACGCAAGCCGGTCTGAACTACAACTGGCCCTACCCGATCGGAGACGTCGACAAGCTGCAGGTCACCGACCGCAACTCGATCGATATCGGCTCGATCTCCCGTGAGGATAGCCGCCGCCCGGGCGTTCAGCTCGGCATGGATATTCCCGAGGAAAGCCTGATGCTGACCGGCGACGAGAACATCGCCGACGTGAAATTCCGCGTCATCTGGCAGATCGATCCGGCCCATCCCGAAGATTATGCCTTTAACCTCCGCAACCCGAACGAAACCGTCAAAGCCGTGGCCGAAAGTGCCATGCGCGAGGTGATCGGACGCTTCAACCTTCAAGGCATTCTGACATCGGATCGGACCAAGGTCGAACAGACCACGCAGGATCTGACGCAGGGCGTGCTCACATCCTACAAGGCCGGTGTTCTGGTTCTGCAGACCCAGTTGCTCTCGGTCGGCCCGCCGGCGCAGGTCATCTCGTCTTATCGCGACGTGACGGCCGCCCAGCAGGATCTCCAGCGCCAGCGGAACGAGTCGGAAGCTTATGCCAACCGCATCGTGCCGGAAGCGCGCGGTGCCGCCGCCGCCATCATTCAAGAGGCGCAGGGCTATCGCGAGCAGACCGTGCAGCAGGCCCAGGGTCAGGCGTCCCGCTTTACCCAGGTTTATGACCAGTACAAGAACGCGCCCGACGTGACGCGCGAGCGGATCTACATCGAAACCATGGAGCAGGTCCTGAGCGGCACCGACAAGATCATCCTCGACGACAAGCAGGGTGTGGTTCCGTACCTGCCGCTCGGCGCCCTTGGATCGACGACAGGGCAAGCCACGGCACCGAAAGCCGGACAGACGGGAGTGGCCCAATGAAATTCGGCCTCTTCGCGGCACTCGCCGCCATTTTGCTGATCATCATCGTCGGCAACAGCGCGATCTTCACGGTCAGCCAAACCGAGCAGGCCCTCGTCTTACGCTTCGGCGAGCCGCAAAGCCTGGTGACCCAGCCGGGGTTGCACTTCAAGCAGCCGTTCGTCGAATCGGTCGTCTATCTCGACAACCGCATCCTCGACCTCGAGGGCGCGCAGGAGGAAGTTCTGGCATCCGACAGCCAGCGCATCCTGGTCGACGCTTTCGTGCGCTATCACATCGCCGACCCGTTGAAATTCTATCAGACGGTCGGCACGATCGCGCGCGCCAACAACCAGTTGGCGTCGGTGCTGAACTCGGCGGTGCGCCGCGTTCTTGGCGATGCAACCCTGCCGCAGATCATCAAGGATGACCGCGCCGGTCTAATGGTGAAGATCCGCGATCAGGTGAATAGCGAAGCCGCGCGTCTCGGCGCAGCCGTCAACGACGTTCGGATTCGGCGGGCTGACCTTCCCAAGGAAATCTCCGAGAAGGTCTATAGCCGCATGCAATCCGAGCGGGCGCGAGAGGCGGCTGAGTATCGTGCTCAGGGCTCCGAGCAGGCGCAGACCATCACAGCCAAAGCGGATCGTGACGTCGTCGTCATCAAGGCTGAAGCCCAACGACAAGCCGACCAAACGCGTGGTGAGGGCGATGCGGCTCGAAACAAGATCTTCGCCGAGGCTTACGGTAAGGACCCAGGATTCTTCGCATTTTATCGCTCCATGCAGGCCTACGCGTCGGGCTTGAAAGCGGGCGACACGCGGCTGGTTCTCTCGCCGTCGTCGAATTTCTTCCGGTTCTTCAACGATCCGGCCGGGACGGCGCCGTCGGCCGCAGCGCCGCAGGCCAAAGCGTCTGGACCGCAAGCCGACGCTGGCATGCCGGCCACGCCCGCCCAGCCCTGAGGCTGGATGATCCAGCGATGGCGTCGCTCCCGGCCAACGCCGCGCGCGACGTCGGCAAGATGTTCGATCGGCCCGCCGAAGAGGTGGGCCGATCCATCATCGGGGTCACTTTTCTGGTCGACGGCGTCGGCGGGCTGATCGTCGAGGCTGAAGCCTATGACCGGGACGATCCCGCCTCACATAGTTTTCGCGGCGAGACCGGACGCAACGCCGCGATGTTCGGGCCGCCCGGTCACGCTTACGTGTACCGCTCCTACGGCATCCACTGGTGCGTCAATCTTGTCTGTCGCCCGGGAAGCGCCGTGTTGTTGCGCGCCATCGAACCCACGATGGGCTTGGACGAGATGCGGGTGCGCCGTGGCACCGAGGCCGTGACGCTCCTCTGCAGCGGGCCGGGACGGCTCAGTCAGGCCCTCGGCATCACCGCCGCGCTCAATGGCCGATCGCTCGACAAGCCCCCCTTCACCCTGATGCCCAACGAGAATGCGCTCGACATCGTCTCTGGGCCGCGCATCGGCATCACGCGCGGAACCGAGACGCCTTGGCGGTTCGGTCTGCGTGGGTCACGGTTTCTGTCGAAGCGGTTTCGCCCGGATCAGGTCGGCTGAGGCACGATGCGGAGGTAGGGGGCGGGCGCGTCCCAGCCGCCCGGATAGGCCTTTTTGGCATCCTCGTCGGACACTGAACCGGCGATGATGACGTCCTCGCCCGGCTGCCAATCGACCGGCGTCGCCACCTTGTGGGCGGCCGTCAGCTGGATCGAATCGAGCGCCCGCATGATTTCGGCGAAGTTGCGCCCGGTCGACATCGGATAGGCCAAGGACAGCTTCACACGCTTGTCGGGCCCAATGATGAACACGGTGCGGACCGTGGCATTGGTGGCGGCGGTGCGACCCTCGGACGTGCCCTCCGTATCGGCCGGCAGCATGCCGTAGAGCTTCGACACGGCAAGATCGGCGTCGCCGATCAAGGGATAGGTCACGGCCGCGCCCTGCGTCCGTTCGATGTCGGCCGCCCACCGATCATGCGACTCGACGGGATCGACCGACAGGCCGATCACCTTGGTGTTGCGCTTGGCGAAGTCGGGCGTCAGCTTCGCGACCATGCCGAGCTCGGTCGTGCAGACCGGCGTGAATGTCTTCGGATGCGAAAAAAGGATCGCGTATCCGTCGCCGATCCAATCATGAAAGCTGATCCGGCCCTGGGTCGTGTCGGCCGTGAAGTCGGGGGCAATCTGTCCGATTTGTATCATGCGGGCTTCCATTGGCTCTGATGCGGCTGCAAAGCCTAGTCAGTGAATAGACTTGACCAGAGCATGCCAGCTGGGTTTTGCCAACCGGGCTTCAGCCGAGGACGTTGTCGATTGGGCGACGCCGATGATGGCGGCCCGATTGCTCACCGGGTCGCCGCAGCCCGATGCTGGCTGACGGCCTGCCCCGCATCGCGCCGTAAGCGCGCGAAAGCCGGAAGCGCCGTGAGAGCCACCAGTCCAATGATCGCGAAGCAGAGCCGGAACGGGCCGCTCGGGTCGGCGCCCTGCCCGGCCGGAAGCGCCTCGGCGATCCGCAGAACGATTGCGCCGAAGGCGACGCCCATCCCCAGCGCCAATTGAAACGCCATGTTGAATAACGTGTTGGCGGGGCCGGTCTGGCCGGGCTCGAGCTCGGCGAACGCCAGCGTATTCAAGGCCGTGAATTGCATCGAGCGGCTGGCGCCGGCGATCATCAAGACCAGCACCATCACGGCGATCGGTGTCGAGCGGTCAATCAGCGCGCAGGCCGCGATCGAGCTCGCGCTGATGATCGTGTTGGCCAGCAGCACGGTGCGAAAGCCAAAGCGCCGCAGGATTGGCGTCGTCAGGGGTTTGATGGCGAGATTGGCTGCGCCGTACCACAACACCAACAGGCCCGACGTGAACGCATCCCGCCCGAGTCCGACCTGAAACAGCAGCGGCAGGAGAAACGGCATGGTGCTGATGGTGATCCGCGCGATCAGGCCCCCATCCATGGTGACGCGGAAGCTCGGCACCCGGAACGCCTCGAGCGACACCAGGGGATGCGAGTGAGTGCGGGCACGCCGTAAGGCCAGCGTGCCGAGCGTGAGACTGGCGATGAGAAACAGCGAGGCGATCCGCCAATCGCCTCCGCTCTGCCCGAAGCGCTCCAACGCATAAAGCAGCGACGCAAGGCAAGACCCGTTGAGCACGAAGCCGAGCGCGTCGAAGGGGCGACGAGCTTCGTCCCGCCCAGCCTCGATCAATCGGAGCGCGAGCCCCAGCCCCACGATCCCGACCGGCACATTGATGAAGAAGATCCAGCGCCAGGACGCTACCGTGGTGATGAACCCGCCGAGCGGCGGCCCGAGCACCGGCGCCGTCAGGGCCGGCCAGGTGAGCGTCGCGATGGCGCGCATCAGGTCCTGCTTGGCGGTGCCGCGCAGCACGACAAGCCGACCCACCGGCGTCATCAGCGCCCCGGCGGCCCCTTGAAGGATCCGCGCCAGGGTGAAGGTCAGCGTGTCGATACTCAGGCCGCACAGGATCGAGGCGATGGTGAACAGCGCGACCGCGCCCGCGAAGACAGGACGGGCGCCGTAGCGGTCCGCCACCCAGCCGCTGGCGGGAATGAAGACCGCGACAGTGAGCAGATAAGCCGTCATGCCGATTGCGAGCGACCCCGGCGTCGTGCCGAAGCTTTTCGCCATCTGCGGCAGAGCCGTCGCGATCACGGTGCCGTCGAGATTTTCCATGAAAAACGCGCCGGCCACCAGCAGCGCCACCCAGGTGGACCGTTGCGGCACGAAGGAGGGGCCTGTCTGCATCCGTCACGCCGGGCCAGAGTCTGAACGCCCGTTCTATAACACGGCCGACCCGCCCACGAGCAACGACACGGCCGGGGTCACGAGGTTTGGTCAGCGAACCGAGCGCTTGGCTTGAACCACGACCTCCTCCGGCGTGGGCGGATTGGCGGGATGGTAGCTCAGGCAGATGGGTGTCCTGATCTTGGCCGGCTTGCCTGACTTTTCCGAGGCGAAATAGAATTCGCCCATGGCCAGTTTGGCGACATCGTCGGCTGCGCCGCCCTTGCCGGCAATCAGATCCTTCACGCTGCCGATGTCGGTTGGGGAATTCTGCTTGCCGAAAAATTGTGTCGTGCAATTCGACACGATTTTATTGTCGATCCCCTTCGGGGCCTGGGTCGCCACCACCATGCCGAGCCCATATTTACGCGCCTGAGCGAAGAGCCGGACGGCGCTGCCGCGGCTGATCGCGGCCTGGGCCGATGGCATGAAGTTCTGCGCTTCGTCGATCGCATAGAGACGCCCGGTCGGCGACGGGTTTTTCTTGATCCAGCTGAACAGCGTCATCTGCAGCCGGTTCACGAAATCCTCGCGCGCGGCGTCGGACGCCAATCCGGATAGATTGATAACGGAGATCCGCGTGCGGCCGGCATCGGGCCCGTTGAACAGACGCTTCGGATCGAGCACCGGACCATCGACCCGCAGCAGCGGATTGGTCGCAACGGCCGCATGAAGCTGGTCGGCCATGCCGGCCGCCAGTTTCGCGGCATTGCCGATCTCGCTGATGCCGTCCGGGAGATCGGTGAGCAGCGTTGTCATGGCCTTCAGATCGCCGCCGCCCTGCCCGGCGAAATAACGCATCGCATCGGCCAGGACGCCTCTTTGCAACCCGTTCTTCGCCCCAGCCAACGGGGCGACAGTCTCGGTCGCCATCTCGCAGGCCTGATCGCGTTCGTCCAAATTATCGCCGAGACCGGAAAAATCCGGCAGCACCGACAGGAACAGCGGGTTGCCGGCCCGGACCCCGGGCGTCCAGACCACGACCTCGACCGTCTCGCGATAGCGAGCCGCCTTCTCGTCATCATCGGGCGTGAAGCTGCCCGGCCGCTCCGGCCACGGGTCACCGAGCCGCGACAGATCATTGTTCGGATCGATCACGATAGCCGGGATCCCAGCGAGAGCGGCCTCCTCGATCAACCGACGCAGCAACACCGTCTTGCCCGACCCCGACCCCGCGATGATCGCGGTGTGGCGCGGCAGCAGCGCGAGCGGCAGGCTGACGGCCTCGCCACCCACCGCCATGCGATGACCGATCACGATGGCGGTCGGCGGAACCGCGACCAAGGGCGGCGCAACCGCGCGTTTTGTCGGACGTTTCGGCTCGGCCAACGGTGCGGCGACGGGCGAAGCCGCGGTTGCGACACCCTCGATCAGGACGGTCTCGACCGGAGGAGCCGGCATTGCATCCACCACGTCCGAAACCGATGTCCCCGGCGGCGGGCAAAGACCCGCTTGTTTGAAGAACGCCGTGTCGCAGAGCGGCTTGGTGGCACGCAGCCAAGCATCGAATTCGTTGCGTTTGCGATGGTTGGCTGCCTCGTCGCGCAATTGGCGAAGCGCCACGAAGGTCATTAGATCATCCTCGCTCGGATCGATGATGCAGCCGCCTGCCTTGGTGAAGACCTCGACCATCTGCCGGGTCTTGACACCACCCGGCACCGGAGCTTTCCGGATGATGAGCAGACGGCGGTCGGCCATGTCGGCCGTAATCCCCGATGCGGTCAAAGCAGCCCTCAACCGCGACTGGAACGCATTGGCATTGGTATGTTCGAGAGCGCGGTAGCAATAGTGCCGCTCCCGGTCGCTTTCGGCATGGAACGTGAAGGTCAGCCTGCCATGCAGGGGCGGCGTACACTGCGCGGAATCCCCTTTTGCTTCCACGTCGATCGCCTCGTCCGGATCGATCTGCACGGCGTAAAGACCAAAGACGCCGCGCAGCAGTCGGCCGAACTCGCCATCGTCGTCATTCTGGATCAGGCCGGCGATATCGACCTGCCGGCGCATCGCCTCGAGATCGAAGAGCGGCGTCTGCGGCCCTGTGTTTTCTATCGTCTGATCGGCTTCCGGCGCGACCGGGAGAAGACTGTCGCAGAGCTCGATGCGCGCCTCGTCGATACAGTGGCGGCGGAAAGCGTCGCAGCGCATCAGGATGGCGCGGGGCGTCATTCCGCGCCCCGTCGCATTGTCGATCGCGGCCTTGCTGAACGGCCAGGACGGAAAGGCGGGTGTGAACGCCACGGCCGCATAGGCCGGCGTCAACCGGCTGACGATCAGGTTTTCGATATGGGCGCGATCGCCCATGCCGAGCAAAGCCGTCTGCGGTTGAAAGCGATGCACGGCCGAGTCAAGCGCGTGAGCCTTGATTCGCTCCCAGGAGTCGTAGAGGCACGTCACGACCGTCATGCTGCGGTGGAGGACGTCGTAGAGCTCCAGCAGCCCCGCCGCCAGCACCTCGCCGATCGGTTGCGCTGGACGACCGTCCTCGCTGAGGCGGTGCTGAAACATATTGCTTGGAATGACGATGCTGTCGATCTGATCGACAGCGACCAGCGTCGGGCCGGCGAGACTCATGATCCAGGACATGCCGCGCACCAGTTCGACATGGGTCGGAGGCGCGCCTTTGAAGCCGAGCTTTCGCCCGGTGTCTTCCTCGGCCTCGTAACCTTGCAGCCAGCTATGCGCGAAGCTCATGGTGCCGGCATGGTTGGACCGGAGCAGCGCCAAGGCTCGAAACACGTCCTGATGCCGCAGCGCATTGACGCGATCGCCTCGCATCAAGCCACCCACCAGAAGATCGACGATCTTGCTCGGATCGATATTCGGGGTTTCAAAGGCCTCGTGGACCTGTCGCTCGATCTGAAACCGGCGCGCGACGCCGGCCAGCACCGCCTCATGCTGGCGCCGCCCATCCGGCATCTCCTGCAACAGGGATGTCAGGAAACTCAGCGCGGCGCTTTTCCAGAAATCCGTGACGCCGAGAATGTCGAGCAGCACGAACCAGCCGCCCCCGTCCCAGGTGCGTCGGCGCAAGGTGCCGACCAGATGCGTCTTGCCAATCCCGGCTGCTCCGACCAACACGTGACCGGGCGGCTTGGTTGAGGCCTCTTTCGTCTTGCGGAAGAAATCCGCGACAAGGCTGTCGAGCAGAGCTTCGTTGGGTCCGCCAACCGTCGTATCGGCATCGCTCCAGACGCTTTCGAGTGATCGGAGCCAACCGAAATCGGCATCGCGCAGGGCATCGAGAGCGAGGCTCATGGCATGATCCAGAGAACGTGAAAGGGTTCGCCGGCGGGATCGTAGGCCGCCTCGCGATCGGCGGCCGTCAGCGCATTCGGATTGTTGATCCGCATCAGCCGGGCCTTTTTGTCCCCCGCCAGAATGCGTCCCAAGGCGTCGTCCACGGTGACGCGATCGAAAGCCGAGAGATGGGCGCGAATGTCACGCAGCAACGCACTTTCGCCGGTCTTGCCGCCCGTGATCGCCAGATAGGCTTGACCGATCTTGCGCCGCATCCCGACGGGCGTCAGCGCTCGCGCCGACGCCGATCGACCCGCCGCGCGCGGGGATCTCGGCAGTGGCTCGGCCCCCTCGGGCAAGGGGCCGACGAATTCGGCCAGGGTTTCGCCATGCTGCTCGAGATGGGCCGACAGCAGGCCGAGCCAAGCCCGCAGCACCTGATAGGCCGGCGGCACGGCGTCGGTCAGATGCGCGGCCGCCCAGGCCCACCCCTTGTCGTCGAGCTGCAGCAGCAGCGCCCCACGGGCCTGCCGGCTCACTTTGATCAGGCGCCGCGCTTCCAGCTGCTCACGATCGGCCTTGACGACCTCGGGCAGGATCGCGCCCTGAAGGGCCTGACCTCTTTGGCCAAGCAGCGACCAGACCAAAAGCGTCTGGCGCGGCGTCAGTCCGTTCTCACTCATGGCTTGGCCTTCCGCCGCGACGATCCGATCGATCGATCGGTCCGGGCCGACCTCTAAGGTCGGCGCGGTGACGCAAGGGAAGCATTCAGCACGACAGGGTTATGACAGGCCAAGATCGCGCGATGCGACAGCGACGCCGAGGCTTAGCCCGACAAGCCTCAGGCTTTGCGGACGAGGCGAGCCGCGAAGAACCCATCGAGCCCCACGAGCGGCGGTTCGTCGAGCACCGAAAAAAACGGCAGCGTGCGGAGGTCGCCGGCCGGCGTCACGCAATCGGACCAACCGCCGACCTCATCGGCCGTGATGGGCACGCGCGCCACATCCGGGTTGCGCCGCAACAAGCTGGCGATCTGCGCTTCACCCTCCTCAGGCTCCAACGAACAGACACAATAGACGAGTGTGCCGCCGGGCTTCAGCAATCCGAGCGCCCGATCGATCATGCGGGTCTGCAGGGCCGCCAGCGACACGATATCCGAGGCGCGCTTGGTCCAGGCCACATCGGGGTGACGGCGGATCGTTCCGGTCGCCGAACACGGCGCATCGAGCAGGATCGCGTCGAAGGGGTCGGCGGAAAAACCCGCGACGTCGGCGACTTCCGTCTCGGCGCTCATGCCCAGCCGTTCGAGGTTGACGGCGAGGCGCTTGAGCCGCTCGGCCGAGCGATCGACAGCCACCACATGGCCGCCTGCCGCGATCAATTGCGCGGTCTTGCCACCCGGCGCGGCACAGAGATCGGCGACCCGCTGCCCCGCCTCGACGCGCAGCAACCGCGCCGGCAGCGAGGCGGCCGCATCCTGCACCCACCATTCCCCATCGGCGTAGCCGGCGAGGTCTGGGACCGGCACATGGCTGGTGAGGCGAAGGGAGCCGTTCGGCAAGCGCGTCGCCTCGAGCGCTTCGGCCCAGCGCGCGACATCGGCCTTGACGGTGATGTCGAGCGAAGGCTCGATGCGGTGCGCCAGCGCGATCGCGATGGCTTTCGCATCTCCATAGGTCTGCTTCCAACGCGCGGCCAGCCAAGCGGGCGTATCGGCAAACGGGTCGAGGTCGGCGGGGCCTTCGGGCGCCCGGGCGAGATTACGGGCCACCGCATTGGCGAGCGCCGCGAAGGGCTGACTTTTCGGGTCGGTCCGCACCGCGAGGACGCAGAGATTGACGGCCGCGTGATCTGGCACGTCGAGGAACATGATTTGCGCCGCCGTCACCACGAGAAACCACTCGAGGTTGCCGCTCCGCTTGGGCAGCCCGCGCTCGAGAAAGGCCGCGAGCGCCTTGCGGATGGTGCCGAGGCGACGCAGCGACACGACCACGATCGAGCGCACCAGGGCGCGGTCGCGCGGTTCCAACGCGTTGAGTTTGGCCTGCGTGGTCTCGCTGCCAAAGGCCTCGTCGAACCCATGTCCGGCGCCGATCACGTCGGCCAGAATCGCGGCGGCGATCAGGCGGGCCGGCAAACCGGGTGGGTGCTCGACAGGCGCGGCGGCCGGCTTCGCCCAGGACCCGGCTCGAGATCCAGACCGCGGCTTGGCCCGGTCGCCGGTGATGTTCTGCGGACCCGTCGGTTTATTCATTGCATCCTTCATCCCACGGTCGGCGACCGTGGATTCGTCATTCATCCGACCCAACCAGACGACGACCAAACGACGTTTCCCGCCTTCGATCGATGCGCCTCGACCGCAGAACGACGCGCCAGAACCGCCCATGCGAGGGTCGCGCCAGTGACAGAACGGCGCGCGACGCCCTATGTGAACGACAGTGATCGTGACTGCAAAGTCTCGAGTGAATCAGTTTGATCCCAAAAGTGGGTGGAAGCGTGATGAACAGCCCCAAAAACGGCACGGAGCCGACATCCGACGTTGAGCCGGCCGAGCCGGTGATCCAAAAGATCCTGTCGCCTGCGGCACGCCGGGCCTTGGCCGAGGCGGAAGCCCGCCGCGCCGCGCCGCCGATCGATCTCCCGCCTGAGGAGGCAGGTCGCGGCGGCCTCGAACCGGTGCGCTATGGCGACTGGGAAATCAAAGGTCTAACGAGCGATTTCTGATCGGATCGATCGCGCTCGACCCGAGCATCGCCCGCAGTTGCGACGCATAATCGGCCCAGGACGTTGGCTCGACTCTGTCGGGCGGTGGTCGCGACACCGTCATCGCCGCTTTTAGAATCGCGTCGCGCCAGGCGGGCCCGTCGATCGGATCGAGAAGCACCGCGCGCGTCCCAAGACTCGCGCGACATGTCGGCCCATCCGCCGCGAGCACCGGCACACCCATGCCGAGCGCATCGCGCTCAAAGGCCGCGCTGCCCGGCGCGAAGCTCGGCGAGAGGATTGCGCGAGCCCCTAAAGTCAGGGTCCGCAGGCCGTCCGCCGTCACGCCCGGCGCCTCGCGCACAAACGGCCGATTGGTCTCGTTCCAATCCAGCATCGGCTTGAGTTCCTGGATTTGGGCGCCGCGGCGGCCCGCCAGCACCAGCTTCGGCACAGCGGCGCCGGACCGCACAAGATCGCGCCAGATCCCGAGCAACATCAGGATGTTGCCCCGCGCTTCGAGCCGATCGACCGCGAGCAGGTAGGGCGTCCCCGCCAAGGCCGGATCGACGCTGGCTGTCGCCGACCCAGCCAATCGCGATGGGGTCGGCAGAACCGTCAACGGCGGTGACGCGGCGCCGAGAGCAGACGACAAACGATCCCTGGCGACGTCGGTCGGCACCACGAGGCGTCGCGCGAGCCGCGTCATGGCCTGCACCGAGGCAGGGAGCGTCGCGATGATCTCGGCCGCCTCATATTCGGGGAAATCGAGCTGCCAGATGCGGGTCGCGAGGCAGACAGGCCAAATGCCAGGGTGGCCCGCCAACCACGACGCCAGCGCCGGATCGTCCCATCCCGAAAGACCGATCTTGAGCAGGAGTCCTGCTGGCGGCAGGTCGACCGACGCAAGAGGCCGCGTCGCGAGAGCGGCGAGACGCGACCGACCACGCGCGGTCCACCCCGGGCGGGGCGACGATCGTGTAGAGGCGACATCGGCGCCGAGCGGTCCCGAGGCGAGCAGCCACGCGCGAATCGCCATGAAGGCCGCGTCGCCGTCCTGAACCGGCGCGTCCGACGCGACATCCGGCGGCACGGCTTCGAGCCCTCGGCGTGTCCGGATCAGAATCGCGTGAGGCCGCAGCGCCGAGGCGAGCGCCGCAAACCGCGCCGACGATGGCGGTACGCCCGTGGCGTCGAGGATGATCGGAAGGCTCATCGGGCGATCGCCTTACAGATCGTGCAGGAAAGGCAGGACGTCGTCGAAATAGGAGGTCCAGGTCTGCGTGGCCGGGCCGCTCAGCCGCGCACGCCGCGCCATCAAATCGGCGTCGCTCTCGGCAGCGCGCCGCAGGATCTCGTCGCGCCAGCCCGGACCATCGAGCGGCTCGAGATAGACGCTGGTCGCGCCGCCGACTTCGCGATGCGCCGCAATATCCGAGGCGATCACCGGCGTGCCAAGCGCCAAGGCTTCGACGATCGGCAGGCCGAACCCTTCCGTGAACGAGGGCATCAGCAAGGCCCGGGCGCCGCGCACGACCTCCCGCATTGCCTGCGATGTCAGTCCATTGACCTCGATCACATGATCGCCGAGGCCGGGGCAGCGTTCGAGGAGATCGATCACGCCTTGGGTTCGCAAGCCGCGCGACCCGACGATGACGAGCTTCGGCAGCGGCGCCCCACGCTGCAGCATGTCGCGCCACACCTGAAGCAAGAGGATGTGGTTCTTGCGCTGGTCGATATTGCCGACGGTCACGAAATAAGGTGTCGATGCGACCGGTTCCGACGTCGGATCGCCGCCGAGCAGGCTCTCGCTCACCGGAAGCGGCACGACATGGATCGGCATGTCGTGCCGACCGAGCGCCACGAGGCCGTCGCGAACCTCGTCCGCTGCGGCATGACTGGTCGCGATCAGGGCCGTGGCGCGTTTCGCGGCCATCCGTAGCCCCCGCGCGTGATGGCGCGAGAGGATCGGTCCGGAATATTCCGGATAAAGCATCGGGATGAGATCGTGCAGCATCAGCACGGGCTTCACGTCGGGGCGATGGTCGAGCCATGTGAAAAACCAGTCCCACCCGAGCAGGATCTGACCGGTGTTGACGTAGACCGCGCCCTGCGGCACCGCGGCGCTGGCGAAGCGAAGCGGCGACATGCGGGCATTCAGCAACAGGCGGCTGTAGCGCAGGACGGCGCTGCTGCTGGGGGCCGCTCCCGAGCCGTCGCGTGTGGGTAATCGATTCGTCGGTCCAAGGTCGCCGGCAAGCCGCGCCTTGAGCCAAGCCAGCTTGCGATCGTCACCGGGCGGCCGCGTCTCGCGCCAATGGCGCTCGACCGTCCCGGCGAGGCGGCCCGCCTCTTTGGCCGTCAGCACCCCCATTCGGCTGAGTGCCGGCACCAGCCCGACGTTCCGGCCGCCCGGTTCGCCGAAGATGCGGGTCGCATAGCCCATGTCGACACGGTCGATGCCGCGCGGCGTGCTCCCCGCAGCGCCGACGAACATGCGGGTCAGATCGAAGGCGAGAGGATGATGCAAGTGCGTATCGAGGACCGCCAGAGTGTCGCTGATCAGGTGAGGCGCTCTAGCCTAGATCAGAGTGCGCCACAAGCGACGCCGGACGCTGCAACCACCTCTGCAAGGCTTGCGCGGCGGCAGCCAAGCCGGTACGTCGTGCGGCCATGAGCGACCCTCGAATCCTTTGCATTCGCCATGGCGAATCCACTTTCAATGCGGCCTATGCGAATGATGGCGTCGATCCGATGCTGTTCGACGCGCCTTTGACCGAACGCGGACACGCACAGGTCGAAGCCGCACGCCTGCAGCTCCGCGACACGCCCGTGGACGTCGTGCTGACGACACCGCTGACGCGCGCGATGCAGACGTCGCTTGGTATTTTCAGTCAACATCCCTCGCGCCCCGCCATCATCGTCGAAACGTTGCATCGCGAGCGGCTGGAAAGCTCCTGCGATCAGGGGCGCTCGCCCGATCTGCTGATGGCTGAATTCCCGACCCTCACGCTCGATCACCTTCCTGCGACCTGGTGGCATGCCGAGGGAGAGCCCGATGGACGCGGCATCACGGTCGAGCCGCTCGAGGTCATGATGGCCCGCATGGAGCAGTTCGTCACCGCCCTCAAGACCCGCCGGGAAGCCACGATCGCGCTCGTCGGGCATGGCACGTTTTTCCACCACCTCACCGGGCGATGGCTCGCCAATTGCGAAGTGATGGAGTGGCATTGGGATCACCCGCGCGTGCCGGCGGGCGACTGACCGGGGCGGCGGTTCAGAACTCCTTGGTGCGCTTAGCCGGATCTGGCTCGATCAGCAGCTGGCATTTAAAGCTGAGCTTTGCCAGATTCTTGTTGAGACACTCGACGATCTGCTTTTCGTCCGGCACCGCATCGTTACAGACCTTGAACACATCGGCTTGACAGGCGTCCTGCTGGCTCTTGGTGCCGCGCGCGTCTGCGAAAGCGACGGTGGTCGAGGCGATAGCCAGAGCGGCAGCGAGACAGGTCATGCGACCAAACATCGTTTCTTCCTTATGCGTGACGAACTCCGACCGCCGGTCGCGTCCGAGAGACTGGCGACGGCGATCGAAAGCATTCCCGGTGAATGATCGCCGTCAACGCCGACCCCGACAGCGCATGACGAGGAGGCATCGATGAAAGTCCTCCTTGATCTGACGCGATTGCGCCACGAGGGCAAGATCACGGCTGATGAATACGATAAATTGATCCGCCTGTCCGAGCGGGAGACCGGGTCCATGGCGCTCAATCTGCTTGTCGCTTTCGGGGTGGTGGCGGTCGGCGGCGCAACGCTCGCGCTGGCGCCAAGCATTGCCACCGCCGTGGCGCTCGGCATCGTCATCACCGGATTGGGCTTGGCGCTCCGGCCACGCGCGCCTTTGGCAATGCTGGCCACCATCTGCATCCTGGTCGGCGCTCTTTTGTTATCCGGCAGTCTCCTGGTCGAGGCCGGCGGTTCACCCCCCGCCTTCGTGCTGGTCGCGCTTCTCCTGGCGGTCGCGGCGGGTCTTACCGAAAGCGGTCTGCTGATCGGTGCCAGCGTCCTAGCATTGGCTGGCGCGCTGGGCGGGGCCGGGAGCTATTCGCATGCCAGCTACGGTCTCGTCGTGCAGCAACCGACTTTGACGATCGTCGTCTTCGCGGCGCTCGCGCTTGGCGCCGACCGGCTGGCGACGCATCTCCCGCCCGCCTTCGAGCGGCGCGCCCTTCTGGCGGCCCGCACGTCCTTGCTTCTCGTCAATTTCGGCTTCTGGGTCGGATCGCTGTGGGGCGACAATCTCGATTGGCTGCATCGGAGCGCCGCCTCCGACGAGCAATCGACGGTGCTTCCCGCCGTGTTATTCTCTATCGGCTGGGCGCTCGCCCTCATCGGTGTCGCGATCTGGGCGGCGCGGCGCAATCGCCGCTGGGTCCTGACCGTGGCGGCGGTATTCGGCGCAATCCACTTCTACACGCAATGGTTCGAGCGGCTCGACGCGACGCCCGAATCGGTGCTTCTCGCGGGCTTGATCACGCTCGGGATCGCAGCGGGGCTGTGGGCCTGGAGCCGCCGAAGCAAGCGAAAGCCGACCCCCTCCACATAAGAGAAGACGCTGAAAAGCGGGTGTCGCAACGGCCCGAATCATGGTTGAACACCGTTTCTCGAACATCCTGGAAAGCCTGTCGGGCGCTCGACACGTCACGCTCGAGCCGCGGCGACCGGCCAACCAGCTTGGTTCGAGACCATCCGTACGCGACCGCAACGTTCAGGCGTTCGCACTTCGCGTCGGCACATCGAAAGACACTCCCGCATGACGGTGATGGCTGCACCTTCGACGCCTTCCGACCCCGGTATGGGCTCGCGCCAATTCATTGGCCTTGTGGCCGCTCTCATGGCCATCAACGCTCTCGCGATCGACTCCATGCTTCCGGCGCTTCCGACCATCGCCCATTCGCTGGGCCTGTCGCACCCCAACCAGCAGCAATGGATCGTCACGGCCTATTTGATCGGGTTCGGTAGCGCGCAGATCTTCTACGGGACCTTGGCGGATCGTTTCGGACGCAAGCCCGTCCTGCTGACCGGCATCTCCATCTATGTCGTGTGTAGCATCGCGGCGGCGCTCGCCACCTCGCTGGAGACCATGCTGATCGCGCGAGCCTTACAGGGCGTTGGCTCGGCCGCGACGCGCGTGCTCGCCGTCTCGATTGTCCGCGATTGCTACTCGGGCAGCCAGATGGCGCGCGTGATGTCCTTCTCGTTCATCGTATTTCTGGCCGTGCCGATCATCGCGCCATCGCTCGGGCAATTGATCATGCTGGTTGGGCCATGGCGGTGGATCTTCGGCGCCCTCGCCTTGTTCGGACTGACCGTGATGCTCTGGTCGACGCTGCGGTTGCGCGAAACGCTGCATCCGAACGACCGGATTCCGATCGAAATCCACCGGGTCTGGGCCGCCTACCGCGCCGCCCTCACCAACCGGACTGCGGTCGGCTACATGCTGGCCATGACCATGATGCTGGGCGGGCTGTTCGGCTTCATCAACTCGGCCCAACAGGTGTTCGGCGAGGTGTTCCAGGCTCCTCGCCTGTTTACCGCCATCTTCGCCCTCATCGCGCTGTTCATGGCGCTGTCGTCGCTGCTCAACGCACGGATCGTCGGCCGGCTCGGGACACGTCGCGTCTCCCACATCGCACTGCTGGGTTACATCTTTTTCGCGGTCGTCCATGCGCTGGTCGCGATCTGCGGTCTCGAGACGATCTGGAGTTTCACCATCCTGCAGGCCGCGATGATGTTCGGCTTCGGGCTCGTGGTCTCCAACTTCGGCTCGCTCGCCATGGGGCCACTCGGCCATCTCGCCGGCACCGGCTCCTCAGTCCAGGGCTTCGTCACCACGCTCGGGGGTGCGCTTCTCGGCTTCTACATCGGACAGCAGTTCGATGGCACGGTGGTGCCGATCACGGTCGGTTTCGCGGCGCTCGGGCTTGCGGCACTCGCCTGTGTCGCCTTTGCCGAAAAGGGGCGGTTGTTCGCACGCCACAGCATCGTTCAGGAGAATGAGGCCGTCGCGGGTCATTGAGGCGCGACCGACATGATCGGCTCAAGCCGCGGCCGCGATCCGCATCAGGGCTTCCCAGCGCCTGGGCCATGCGTCCAGAAAGGCCGGCACCTCGCTGGCCGGCATCGCGGGTTGGAACAGGAAGCCCTGCCCGCGCGGACAACCGAGCGCCCGAAGGAAGCGCAATTGCTCGGCGGTCTCGATGCCTTCGGCCACGACGTCGAGCCCGAGACTGTCAGCAAGACCGATGACGGCCGAGACGATCGCGACGTTATCGTGCCGCGCCGGGATGTCGCGCATGAACGAAGAGTCGACCTTCAGCAGGTCGACAGGGATTTGCTGAAGATGGCTCAGAGAGGCGTGACCCGTTCCAAAATCATCGAGCGCGATGGTGATGCCCGCGTCGCGCAGGCCTTGCAAGACGGCCTCGGCCACCGCGATATCCTTGCTGAGCAGCACCGTCTCGGTCACTTCGATCACGAGATGCGACGTCTTGAGGCCGTGCGCCTCGACGGCTTGTCGCAGCCGCGTCACGAGGCCCGTGCGGCGAAACTCGAATTCGGAGACGTTCAATCCAACGCGGCCAAACGGCAATCCGGCCGCGTGCCACCGGCCCATGTCGGCTGTCGCACGCTCCACCATGCAGTCACCCAGCATGAGAGAGAGATCGGGATCGTCGAAGACCGACATGATCGAGCCCGGCGGCTGAAAGCCCGACGTCGGATCTCGCCAGCGGAGCAGAGCCTCGAAACCGTGGATCACCCCAGTTTTGAGCGAGATGATCGGTTGATAGAAGGGCTCGACGCGCCCGTCGGCGACGGCAGATCGAACGGTCGCCAAGATGGTCATCTGATGATCGCGCTCGAGCCGGATCGCGGGCGAAAACATGGCGGCGCGCGCTCGTCCGCCGGTCTTCGCTCGATAGAGTGCCAGATCCGCCGCTTTCAGCAAGGCGGCGGCGTCCCGCTCATGGTCAGGGAACACGGCCGCCCCGATGCTGGCGTGACAAATCAGCAGGTGGCCGCCGACCTCGACCGGCGCGTTCAAGGCGGCGAGAAGCCGACCGAGCGGTTGATCGACATCGTGCGGCTGCTGGAACCCCGTTAAAATGACCGCGAACTCGTCCCCGCCGAGCCGCGCGACGGTGTCGGACGCGCGCAAGCCCTCGTTCAACCGCAGCGCCTGAGCGCGCAGTACCGCGTCGCCGGCGTCATGGCCGAAGCTGTCGTTGATGTCTTTCATCCGATCAAGATTGACGAGGAACAACGCCACGGTGCAGCTATGGCGTTCCGCATATTGAAGAGCTTTAGCGAGACGATCGTGAAATAAGGCACGGTTGGGCAGGTTGGTCAGCGTGTCATGATTGGCGACATGCCAAAGTTGGGCCTCGCTTGCCTTATGGCTCGTGATGTCCTGGAGCACGCCGGTCAGCCGCGTCGCGACGCCGCCGACGACCTCCGCCTCCCCCCTGATGTGAACCCAGCGCCTGGTATTGTTGGCGGTCACGAGCGGCGTCTGGATATCGAACGAGCCAAGCGACGCGACCGCGCGATCGATTGCGGCCGCGATCTTGCCCCGCTCTTCGCCGGGATAGAACGACAAGGCGAAATCGGTCGTAATCGCCCGACCGATCGGCACCTCGCTGATGCGGTAGATCTCATCCGACCAGAAGAGGCTGCCGGTCTGCAGGTCGAGATCCCACCCGCCTACATGCGCCATACGCTCGGTCAGGTCGATCATCACGTTCTGACGCCGAAGCTGGCGCCGCTGTCGCCACAGATCCACCCGCCCCAGACGTCTGCGCCGAATCTCCACCTCGAGCCGCGCAGACGCGCGTTGCGATCGCAAAGCATCTACCGCCATCGCGGCGAGCCGTTGCAATTGCACGGCCTCTCTCTCGCCAAACCCGCGCGGTTCCGGTCCGGCAAGGCTTAAATTGCCCATCGGAAAACCCGGCTTCAATTCGAGCGGAACTCCGGCATAGAATCGAAGACGCGGCCCGCCGGTCACCAGGGGATGATCGGCGAACCGGCTTTGCCGCAGATCCTCGATGGTTTGAACCTGTTGGGTGGCGGCCGCCGGATCGAAGAAGGTCGAGAGAGGGGGAGACGGATCGACGTCCACGCCCCACCGGGAGGAGAGCCAAATCCGTTGGCAATCGAGAAAGCCCGCGACGGCGAGCGGCACGTCGAAGACGTCGCGCGCAAACGCGCCGATCCGGTCGAGAGCGTCCTTCAACGTCGCCTCGGTCAGTACGCTCGAATCCTGCACGTCCTGACCTCAGCCTCGTTCAGACCGGCGAACGTCGTCATGACGTTGCGTAAGTTCAGGCTATTCTTACAAGATGAACGTCGCTTTTCTATCGCTTTCGATAATTATGGTTCAAACCTTTTCATGGTTCTTGTTGCAACGCACCAATTCCGGTGGCTCCCTCCACCGGATCGGCGCGACGCGCGAGAATCCGAACTGTCGCACGATCACTATGTCCGGCGGCATCCACCACCGTCACGGTCGTGAAGCCTTCTCCCTCCGGCCGCCAAAGCGCCTCGCGTGCGAAGCTGCGGCTCTCGATCGGCTGACCGTCCACCAGCCAACGATACGGACGCTGACCACCGAGCGCCGATAGTTTCACCGGACTTTGTAGCGCCGCGCCCGCATCGCCATCGACGAGCAGACGAGAACCCTCGATCGGGAAGCTGATGCGTGGGCGATCGCCGTTCGGATCGTTCGTCGCGTCGAGCCGCACCAACGCAGGCGGGGGCGGCCCGGCAAAGACCGGCTCGAGCTTGCGGCGCTCGATCGGATCGGGTGGCAGCAGATCGAACAGGCGGAACAGAATTTGTGCCGCCGCGACCCCGACGCAGGCCGCGCAGGTGCCCCCATCCGCCCGCCCCATCCAGACGCCGATCGCGTGGTGTTGATCGAACCCGACGGCCCACCCATCGCGAAAGCGGTAGGAGGTGCCTGTCTTGAAGGCGATGCGCCCGGCGCGTGCGCCGAAGCCACCGGGCGGCGGCATGTCGGATAGAATATCGACGACCGCATCGGCGGCCGCCCGACCCATGAGGATGCCACTGGACGCGTGGGGAGCGCCCGGGGTCGTCGTGAGGGGATCGACCTCTCCCCCACGCGCCAGTGCCGCATAGGCGGTCACGAGAGTCTGAAGCGTCGTTCCCGCGCCGCCTAGAGCGACCGGCAATCCCGGCGCCGCATCCGTGTCGCCGAAGGCAAGCGACAGACCGGCCTGCTTGAACCGCTCGGTAAAGACAAGCGGCCCAAGGCGTTGCAACGTCACCACGGCCGGAAGGTTGAGCGACATCTGAAGGGCCTGCCGGACCGTGACGTCGCCGTTGAAACCGCCGTCGAAATTATGCGGCGCATAATCGTCGAACCGGGTGGCGGCATCGCGGACCAGACTGGCGGGATGAGCCAATAGCCCATCGAAGGCCATGCCGTAGATAAAGGGTTTCAATGTCGACCCCGGCGAACGCATCGCCTGCGTGAGGTCGATCGCGCCACTGCGACGTCGATCGAAATAATCGCCGCTTCCGACGCGCGCCACCACCTCGCCGCTTTGCCAATCGGCCATGATGGCCGCGACATTGACGGGGCGCGGCAGCGAGCCGAGCGCCTGAGCCAGAATGCGTTCGGCCCCATCCTGCAGGTCATGATCGATCGTGGTTCGAACCGCGGCGCCGGCCGGAGCTGTGCCGGCGAGTTGCTCGGCGAGATGCGGCGCCAAGGCTGGCATGGCGTGACGCATCGTCGGCACCGGCGTCAGCATTGCGGTGCGAAGCGAGCCCGTCGCCACGATTCCATCGGCAGCGCCTCGCCGCAACACCTTGGCGCGCGCGGCTTCCGCGGCCCCGACCCGCCGGTCGGGCCGCAAGCCGGTCGGGTTCTGAGGCAGCGCAACCAGCAAAGCCGCTTCAGCATCCGACAGCGCGGAGGGTTCCTTGCCGAACCAGGCCAAGCTTCCGGCCCTGACGCCTTCGACATTGCCGCCCATCGGCGCGAGTGTCAGATAGATCTGGAGAATGTCGCGCTTGGATAGCCGCGTCTCGAGCTGTATCGCCCGGAGGATCTCGATCAGCTTGGACCGGAGCGTGCGCGGCCGCGGCTCGAGGAGGCGCACGACCTGCATCGTCAGGGTCGATCCCCCCGACACCACCCGGCCATGGGTCAGCACTTGCAGACTGGCGCGGACGAGCGCCAGCGGATCGACGCCCGGGTGGAACCAGAATCGCTTGTCTTCGATATCGACGAGAAGGTCGCGATAGGTCGACGAGACCGTGTCGGGGTCGGGCCGCAAGCGCCAGAGTCCGCCCTTGGTCGTGAAGACCCGCAAGGGCACGTCGGACCGATCGAGCACCGCTGTCGAGGTCTCGGCGAGACGCGTGAAATCCGGCGGAAACAGACGATCGAGCGCCAGGACACCGAGCGACACGACAACGATGACCACCAGAGCGCCGATGGTCAGGCGACTGCCCCAGACTTTTGGGCCGGTCAGATCCGCGTCTGCGCCGCTCACTGCGGCTTGCGCGGCGCCTGGACGTCGAGCACCCCGGCATCGCTCCGCGCATGATACGACGGCGCGTACATATCCTCGACCTGGACACCGGGACGCGCGTAATGGCCAGGCGTCACGGCGCGAACCACATAGGCGAGTTTGAAGCCGCGCGAGCCCTCGCTGAGGTCCAGGCCGGCAAGATAGCGGTCGTCGCGCACGGCCGTGAAGGTTGGCTCCGTCACATCCTTCAGCCAGGCGAATTGCGTCGCGTCGCGATCGCCGGACAAGCCCACGTTACCGGGCTCCAACCCAGCCGGAAGCATGTCGACGATCAGCACCTTGCGTTGCAACCCCTCGCTCATGCCCCCCTCGACCACGATCACGAGTTCGTCGTTCTGATGCGTATCGGCAAGATCGGCCGGCTTCCCGTCGAGGTGGAAATAGCTTCTCTGGATCGTGAAGCCATTGGCTTCGGCGGGCTGCGGGCCCGCCGGGACCCCGGTCGTGGCGAGAGACAGATAGACGATGTCGGACGCCTTGTTGACCACGTCCACGGTGCGGCCCTGGCCGAGCGGGATCGTCATGAGAGCGCTCGATCGGCCGCTGATGGCCTTGCCGTCGAGATCGACGTTCAGCGGTGTCTTGCTCTTGAGGTCAAAGGCGTTCCGCAGCATCCAAGCGTCTTCCTGGGTGCTGCTGTACCCTTTCCCATCCGTCCGGCGCGCAAGGTCCGCCGCTTGGCTGATCAGGGCGGCTTGCGGCAGCAGCTTTTCCTCGTTGGCCAACGACAGAGCCATCGCCTTGTCGCGCAGGTCGCTACCATAGTCGTTCAGATAGATGTGCGGGTCGCGCGTGATCGGCGCGGCCTTCATCAAACCAGCGGCGAGGTCCCGCTCCCCCGCATGAGCCATCGCGGCCGCGAGTTGCACACGCGCGATGTCGCTCGGCAGGTGGTCGGCGGTGCGAGACGCCATGTAGCGCAATTGCGAGAGGTCGAGCTTGCCGGCCCGGCTGAGCACGACGGATGCGTAGCTGTTACCCGCAACCTCGATCGGATCGACACTGCCGGTCGCGAAGCGACCCGCCAGCCAGGTTAACGCCCGTGCCTTCATGCTCTCAGGGACGTTCAAGCCCTGCTTTTCGGCATGTTGCAGAAAATCGACCACATAGGCAGTCAGCCAGGCATTGCCGCTGTCGAAAGCCGACCAATAGCCGAAGCTGCCATCGGCCGCCTGCAGGGAGAATAGCCGAGCGATGGCGCCCTGCCCCGTCACGTTGTCGCCGGTCGCAGCTTTCACGGCGCCGCCGAGGCTCGCGACATAAAGTTCGGGAAAGGCGCGGCTGACGGTCTGTTCGGCGCAGCCGTAGGGGTAGCGGCGCAATTGAGCCAGGAGGCCGGGGACATCGAAGGCCGGGACGGTCGAGACCGTCAGATCGAGGGTCGCCGTGCCGGGGAGGAGATCCTGTCCCAGCGCGTCGCCGGCCGTAAGCTTCTGACCCGGATCGAGCGTGCGGATCTGGCGCTGCGTCACATAGGGATTTGGCGAGCGGACGCCGATTTCGAAATCGCGTTCCGTGGTCGTGCCGTCGTCACCCGTGACGACCATGTGGATCCGGCCCGCACCGAGTGCACCGGTCGCCGTCAAGGTCCGATCGACGAAGCGGCGCTTGTCGCGTTTGACATCTTTGAAAAGTGCATCGTCACGGTCGAGCGCAATCGCGCCCGAGGTCGTGAACGCCACCTTATAGGTCTGCTCCGGCGCTTCGAGATCCGTCAGCATGACGCGGGCCTGCGCCTTGTCGCCAGGGCTGAGGAAGCGCGGCAAGGTGAGTTCTGCCAGAAGGGGAGGCCGCACAGTGACGGGCCGCTCGGCCCGCCCAAAGCGATCCGCCGTCCAGGCCACCGCCATCAGGCGCAGTCTGCCGCTGAAGTCCGGAATATCGAGCGTGACGGTGCCGTGCCCGTCGGCGTCCAACCGAACGGGCCCCTGAAACAGCGCGACCGTCTTAAAGGTCTTCACATCGAGACCGCCCATCTGCAGTTTGGCGCGGGCATCGCCGCCCTGCACCAGTCGCCCCGCCTGCCCGGCTGGATCGATCAACACCCCATAGATGTCGCGCAGCTCGAACCCTGGCTCCCGACGGCCGACGAAATAGTCGGCCGCATCAGGCGTTTCGAAACTCGTCATGCGGAGAACCGCCTCGTCGACCGCCGCGAGTGTCACATAGACGGGCTGATCACGCGGAGCGCCCTTGACCGACACGTCGATGGCCAGTTTCGACTTCGGCTGGATCTTGTCCGGCGCGCCAAGACTGACGTCGAGCCGATGCGACGCGGCCGCCCCCGGCACCCAGCCGATGCCGACCGCGCGAACCGGTAGACGCGGCACCACGCCGCCGGCCGGGGAGATCGCCACGGCCAGCACGTAGGCGCCACTAGCCGGAACATCGGCCGCGTCGAACGACACCGTATCGCCGCCCTTTGCCATCGTCAGTTCCTGCACCTGATGCAGGCCATTGCCCTCCAGCATCACGAGCACGCGGCCCGCAAAGGCCGGCTCGACCCTGGCCCGTATGGTCCCGGCGGGGGCAGACGCATCGATCGTCACCGGCAGTACATCCGGCTTGCGATTGTCGGCCTCCGCACCGCCCCACCAGCCCGCGCCGAAGCGGACGCTGGTCGCGGTTTTCCCGTCGGCATCATAGACTTCGAGCCGGAATCGACCGCTCGTGACAGGGGCGGTGATGTGGCCACGCCCATCGGCGCCAAGCGTCACTTCGCCACCATTCTGCCGCGCGTCGTTGACGATCTCCTCGGATTGCCAGCGGCCGTCGCGATAGAAGTAGGTGTAGTCGTAATCCTCTTTGACGAGGTCCCACTTGAGACTGCCCGATCCGATCGGCGTTCCGACCGGATCAAGCAACACGACGTCGAAGCCCGCGTCGGCTCCCTCCGCCACGCCATAGCCAAAGGTTGTCCGAACCCCGATGAATCGATTTGCGGTGTGGAGCGGCCTCGTCGCCTGGGCCGTTACGGCGCGTCCATCGATGTCGTTGACGGTCGCCAGAAGAGCGACCTCGAGCGGCGAGGTCGAGTCGGGCGCGGCATCGTCCTGCAGCGTGACGGTCGCATGGCCTTTGTCGTCCGTCGTAAAGGTCTGGGCCGTGAGTGATTTGGCCAGGAACTGTTCCTGCACCAACCCGAAGCGATAATCCTCAAACCCCCTGAACGGGGCGCTGGCGGCCTGGATCGTGCCTTCGACCTGTCCGGTCAGCGCGGCACCGGGGCTGCCATAGAAGTAATCGGCCTGCACATTCGCTTGAATCGGACCCGCGGCATCGAGCGGACCTGCGGCCGCATCCAGTTTCGCCTCGAGACGCGGCGGCACGAAATCCTGGACCGAGACCGTGACGCTGCCGACATGCTCCTTCCCGCCGGCACCCGCCCAAATGGTCCATTCTCCACTATAGGCATTGTCCGGCACATGGATGTCGATCGAGCCGCCACCTGCTGTGGCAAGGTCCGGCTTCAGGGTTTCGACCTCGATCCCGTCGGGCCGCACCACATGCAGCAGCAGCGGCGTGGTCGGCACGAGGGCCGCCTTCGCGTCACGCAGCAGCGTTCCGAGATGGATGGTCTCACCCGGACGATAGATGCCCCGATCGGTCCATAAGAAGGCATCGAGCGCGCCGGGCGGGGTCCGCCCCTTGGTATCGAGATCCGTGAGGTCGAGCGCCGGCGCATCGATCTGCAGCCACGTGAAATCGCCACGGGCCAGCGATGCGGCGAGGACGCGCGGGCTGTCGCCGTTCTCGCCCCGCAACAGGCCGCCGGGGATCATGACCCGGCCGTCCTGGTCGGTCTTATAGGAGGCCAGCACCTCGTTGCTGCGGGCGATCAGGCGAACGTCGACATCCTTGATCGGCACGGCCGTTTGCAACGAGCGCGCACTGACCAGCATGCCAGCATCGGTCTTGACCGTGAACAGTCCGATATCCGAAATGCTGAACCATTGCGTGGCGCGCTCGCCATCATCCTCGGGCGTCGAGCCGTCGCGGATGGCGGTCACAACATAGACGCCGGGCGTCAGGGTCTTGATGAGCTGGTCGATCGGGATCGTGGTCGCGACCTGCTGGTTAGGTTTGGAGGCGATATCAAGCCGCCCTTCGAACAGCTTGGTGCTGCGATCGGCAATCTGCGCGAGACTGTAGCCGCTGAGCACCTGGCCGAACCACTCGTTGCCGACCTGATCGGCCAGCGCCCGTTCGCCGAAGCGATAAACCACGATATGGGCCTTGCTGACGTTGACGCTCTTGAGCGGCAGGCCGACGCCCTTCGTATAGGGCAGCAGCGACTTGCCGGTGTCGAACGTCATGCGGGCTTCGCGGTCGGGCACATCGACCGCGACTGTGACGTCCTTCGGCAAGGTCGATCCGTCGGCGGCGGGCAGACCCGCCTTTAGCCGCACCGTGTAATGGCCACCATGCGCGAGGCCTGTCAGGCAGAGATCCTTGCCACGCGTTTGAAGGCTGTGGTCGGTCTTTGGATCGAGCGAGAGGAACGGCTCGAATGCACTGCCTTCATGACGCGGCAGCGGCGACGTGAAGCTGAAACAGGCGGCTGGCACCGCACGATCGGGTTGGACCGTCACATTGAGATAGTCGGCGGCGTGAGCGCCCCCGATGGCGCCGAGCAGCAAAGAGGTCGGGACGAAAAGCCCCAGCAAGACCCGTGATAGTGTGCTCAACGATCCCTCACGACGCATGGCGACCGGCTCCCATCGACTGTGGGTTCAGTGACAGGCCTCGACGTCGATTGCGTGACGTCGGGCCCCCTCCCACGTTTTTCTGAGTTCTATCTGAACTGCGGCAGCCCGCCACAGCAAAACGAGATCCGGCCTTCGCGCGCGCCAGGACCGGTCCGTCGTTCGTTCAATCCTTCGCGCGCGCGACGTCGTTGACGCCTTCAAGATCGGGCGCGTGGCCGTAGCTCATCTGCTTCATCTGGGTCAGGACGCGGTGCATCTCTTCGTCCGAGAGGATCGGCGGCTCGCCGAGCGTCAGGGCCTGGACATATAGCCGCGAGATCGTCTCGACCTCGATGCCGAGCGCCAGAGCCGAAGCGAGCGTCTTGCCGAGCGAAATCTGACCATGCTGTCCAAGCAGGCAGGCTAACCGATCCTGCAGGGCCTCGAGCGCATAATCCGAGAGTGCCTGCGTCCCGAAGGTCGCATATTTGGCGCAACGGATCGTGGTGCCGCCGGCGACGCCGGTCATGTAATGGAAGCTCGGGATGGTCTTGTGGTGGACCGCCAGGGTCGTCGCATAGATCGAATGACAATGCAGCACGACGTCGATGTCGTGCCGAGCCTGCAGGATATCGCGATGGAACCGCCATTCCGAAGACGGGCGGCGGCGCCCCTCATAGGTTCCGTCGAAGGCCATCTGAACCAGATCTTCCGGCTCCATCTGATCGTAGGGCAAGGAGGTCGGCGTGATCAGGAATCCGGCGGGGTTGCGGATCGAGATATTGCCAGCCGTCCCCTGATTGATGCCGCTGGCATTCATGCGGCGGCATGTCGCCACCATGTCGCGGCGCATCGCGAGATCGTCGGTCGTGGTCATGCGTTTCTCCTATTGCTGGCGCGGGCGCGCCATTGGGTTCGGTATTGGTCAAGGCCGGAGACGCGCAGCGGGTCCGGCCGGTCGAGCGCAAGCGGGGCTGCGTGATCCCGCGTCTCGTGCCAGGCCAGCAGCGCTGCCCCAGACCCGGTTCCATATTGCTCGTGATTGACGAGCACGCGGGCCTGTGGACGCAAGGCGGCCAGCAACCCAGCATAGGCAGGGTCGCGCACGTAGCTGCCGTCGAGCACGAGGTTATCCCCGATCGCGAGTCCCTCGAGACACATGTCGGTGAGCAGGGCGACGTAGAGCACCGCGAGGCTATGGCGCAGCGTGAGATCGCTCGCGAGCGCGCCCTCCACCACGCCCCGCCCGGCCGTGCCCGGAAACAACGCATCGTCCTGACCGAAGGTCGGCAGCGCCATCGTGCCGCTTGCGATGAGCCGCTCGAGGTTATCGCGCGACGCGGGGCCGCGTGTGCCGGCTTCCGAAACGGCGCTAAATTCGCGACCCGCCATGGTGAGCACGCCGGCCAGGGGCTTGCCCTCGACGTCGGCATTGCAGCACACGCCCGGCCGCTCGGTGACGCCGTCGCTGTCGGGGCTGTCGCTGATCGCCACCATCCAAGTCCCGGTCGACACAACCGTCATGTCGGAAAGGCCGGCCGCCTGATAGCGGTACAGATTGGCGGAACTGTCGTGGATGCCGTTGACGACCCGCACATCGGGCCGCAAGCCGGTTCGCGACACCCAGTCGGGCCGCAACGGTCCAAGTGTCTCCCAGGCCGGACGCAACGGCGGCATCAGTCTCTGCCAGCCGCGCTCCGCGATCAGCCGCGCCGGGCGGCCATCGGCCGGACTCCAGAGATGCGACTGCGCCGCGAGGCTCGTGACCTCCCCGGCCGCGACACCGCTGAGCCGCCATGCCCAATATTGCGGCGTCGCAAGGTAGTAGCGCGCGTCGACGAAGGCCGCGGGCCAATTCGTTTCCAGCCATAGCATCTGGCGCGCCAAATGAGCGGCCCCGAGCATAAACTGACTGCCGCGCTCGCGGAACGACCCACCGATGCGACGATATTCGGCTTCGATCGCGGCCGGCGGCGTCTGCTCATAGTCGATCATCGGCATGGCTGGCTCATGCTCGCCCACCAGCACCCCGCCCGACCCATGCGCGCAAGGGACGATCGCAGCAATATCATGACGCGAACCAAGGCTTGTCAGCCCATCCAACATCCAACTCTCGATGGCACCGAGATCATGATGCCGATACGGCGGTCCCGGCAAAACCGCATTGCCGGTCGACATCGTCTCGAGCAACCGTCCATCGCGATCGGCGATCGTCAATTTGACGTTGGTTTTGCCGACGTCGAACACAGCCACGACGCTCATGATGTCGAGTCCCGACGCTCGCCCTCGTGGCGCGAGGTGGATCCGCGCATCACGATGCGACATGGCAGTTCCATCATGCGATGAGGGCCATCATCGCCTTTCAACCGACCGACCAGTTGCGTCCAGGCCGCTACAGCCATGGCCTCCACGGGTTGCCGCACCGCCGTGATGCTGGGGGTGACCAGGGCCATCCACTCTTCATCGTCGAAACTCGCCAAAGCGATGCCGCGCGGCTGAGCCCGAAGCCTCGGTCCGAGAAGCTCGAAGACGACCCTGGTCGTGATATTGTCGAGCGCGAAGATGGCGTCTGGCAGAGGACTCGTCGCCATCAAGGTGTCGATCCGACGGCGTATTGTCGACGGATCGAGCCCCGTCTCCAGCACCGTGACGTCCATGGTCGAGCCGGCGGCCTCGCGGATGCCATCGAGACGCTCGCGGATGTTGCCGATCCTCAAGCAATTGGCGACAACCACACAACTCGACGCGCCCATCTCGGCAAGGTGCCGGATCATGGACGCCGAGGCCGCCTTGTTGTCGACCGCCACCATGTCGAAGTGCGCATCGTCCGGTAGACGATCGACCAGGACGATCGGCAGGCCCCATGACGGGAGCCGTTCGGTGAAGGCACCGTCGCAGGGGATGACGATCAGCCCGGCCGGTCGCCACGAGCGGATGGCCCTCAATCGCGCGGCTTCCTGCTGCGGGTCATTGGCGGAACTGACCACCAAGAGATCGAACCCGTCGAGACGGGCCACCTGTTCGAGCGTCGACACGAAGGAGGCGAAGAAGGAATTTTTTAGATCGGGCACCACGACACCGGCCAGCGCCTGCTTGCGCGACCGCAGCCGCGAGGCTGTGCCATCAGCCACGTAGCCGAGTTCCTCGACGGCGGCTCGCACGCGCAAGGACAGTTCCTCGCCGACGCGTGTCCGGCTGTTGAGGACATTGGAGACGGTGGCGATGGAAACCCCGGCCCGCTCCGCAACCGTGCGGATCGAAACGGCGCGCGGCGACGCGGCTCGGTCCACGATGCGAGGCTCTCGTTCGGAGTTGTGTGGCATGGATCGCCTTCCCCGGCAGCGCCGAGCGTCTCCCTAAAACGTTTTTTTAGAGGCTAGACATCCGGATCGTCTGTGTCAATCATGGGCAGGATGGCGTCTGAAGAGGCAAGGTCGACCCGACCAAACCTCTCGTTGCGCCACAGATCACCTAAGGGAGGAAACGACCATGAACAAGCTTGGGGTACATGCCTTTGTGTGGGCGAAAGGCTGGAGCGAAGAGGAATGCCGCTTTGCCGTCAGCCAGTCGGCCGAACTCGGCTACGATCTGATCGAGCTTGCGGCTCTCGATCCGAATGCCATTTCGGTCGACTTCACCCGTCGGGAACTCGAAAAGCATAAGCTCGGCGCCACCATGTCGCTCGGCCTCGACGCCGATCGAGATATTTCGTCCGGCGATCCAGAAAAGACCAAGCGCGGCGAACAGCGCTTGATGGAAGCCATGTCGCTCGCCCGCGACGTGCAGGCGACGCATGTCTGCGGCATCCTCTATTCGGCGTTTCAGAAATATGCGGTGCCGCCGACCGCTGACGGGGTCGCCCGTTCGGTCGAGGTGCTGCAGCGCGTTGCCGAGAAGGCCAAGGAGAGCAACATCACGCTCGGGCTCGAAGTGGTCAACCGCTATGAGACCAACGTCTGCAACACGGCCTCGCAGGGTGTCGAACTCTGCAAGCGGATCGGCGCCGACAACGTCAAAGTGCATCTCGACGTCTACCATATGAACATCGAGGAATCTGACATCGCCTCTGCCATCATCGAGACGGGCGACTATCTGGGCTACTTCCACACCGGCGATTCGCATCGCGGCTATATGGGATCGGGCTCGATCGATCTTGCGGGCGTCTTCCGCGCCCTCGTTCGCGCCAATTATCAGGGGCCGATCACGTTCGAGTCCTTCTCGTCGAAGGTTGTCGGTCAACCGCTCGAAGGCATCCTCGGCATCTGGCGCAATCTCTGGGACGACAGCCGCGATCTCGCCGCTCACGCAAAGATGTATACCGACGCGCAGATCAAAGCTGCGCACGAGTCGCAGAACCGCGAGCGCAGCCGCCTCATCTGATTGGTTCGGCGCGGGTCTCATCGCCAGCATCGCACAGAGGTTGGGGCGAAAAGACGAAAACGGGCGTTGCAATCCGCGGCTCATTCGGCCATAAGGCTCGAACGCGACGCGCAAGCGACGTTCGGATGCGGGTGTAGCTCAGTGGTAGAGCACAACCTTGCCAAGGTTGGGGTCGAGGGTTCGAATCCCTTCGCCCGCTCCAGATTTTCTCAATGAAATCAGAGTGTTAAAGCGGTCCTTCGGGGCCGTTTTTTGCTTCCCCGCCCATCGGGTCGGTGCCGGGGAAGCAAGCGGGATCATGCCGCGGGATAAGCCCGGCGGCATTTGGCACGGGCGATACGGTCATTTCATGCCGCTCGGCGCGACCAGCAGGCTCTGTCGGGGGTATGTCCCAGCCAAGTGGACGCATGGCACTGAGTGCCCCGACCCTCCAGGGACGGTCATACCGATGAGATTGGGCTGCTTTACCATCACCGCTCAGAGCTCCCTGCCGCCATGCGCATTGGCAGCACCAGCCGAAGCGAGTCGGGCAGCCGCACGAACCCATGGGCCGCGTAGAAGCCGGCCGCAGCCTCGTCCAGCGCATCGACCATGACCATGGGGGAGCCGACAGTGCCAGCGCTGTCGAACGCGCGCCGCAACGCATCCGCCAGCAGCACGGCCCCAAGCCGCTGTCCCTGACGTTCTTTCGCGACACCCAGGCGACCGATCAGCGTGGCGCTCACCAGAGGGTAGCGCGGGACGTACTTGCGCGCCGCCTCCGGCACATCGCCCTGCGAGACCGCCATGGCGCACAGCGTGTAATAGCCCAACACCTGGGTCAGCTCGCTGACCTCGCTCAGGATGAAGACGGCGTTCGCCTGTCGGCGCACGTCCTGGCCAGCCTGGGTCTTGAGGTAGCGGTCCAGAGTTTCCACCCCGCAGGTAAAGCTGTCACGGTCGTGCGCCTCCCCGAGCAGCACGATCCGAAGGTCCTCCGATGGCCGTTTCCCCATTCACGACACGACCCGGCGCTTATGATCTGCAAACGCGCGCTGCAGCCGCTCGCTCGGAGCCGGGGGACTGACCAGAGCGTCGAAGAAGACAGCCCGGTCACGGTCGGACAGGACGAGCGTTTCATGCTCCGCAATCGTCCGCCGTGCAGCGTCCGTGAGCGCGGTCATGCAAAAATCCGTCAGTTTGCGCCGTTCGAGCTGCGCCGCCCGTTCGATCAACGCCTTAGTCGGTTCATCGACGCGAAACCCAAGCCGTTCTTCCCGAAGCCGTCGGTCGATCTTTGCTGGCATGCAATGGTCACCTCCAGCAATACATGTACGTCGATTGGACTAACTTTTCAAGATGCGCTCGGGCTGCCGCTTTTCGGTGCTCGGCCCTTCGGCTTGGCGACCGACGGAGGGGGCAGCGACGCCAGGAGCCGCTCTGCATAAGCCACGCCCGCGTCCCATACGCGCGGCGGCCGAACGACAAACATTAGAAAGGCTATCCAAAGGCAGAGGAGCGCAAACGCGGCCATCTGGGCGGCAGATGCATCGCGAGCAATCGCCCAGATCGGGATGTTGCTGGTCGCCATTTGGACGGTCCGAGCTGCAGCAATGGCGACCGACGCGCAAATGGCCAATGGGACTGCTGCCACTCTCATGCCCAGCAGATTGCGCCAGAAGCCGTAGGCGACATTGTCATCATGGATGAGTGGATATTTGGGGCCGCGCCGTAAGTCGATCAGACGACGGATCACCGCTCGGTAAATGCCGTCGGCCGCGTCCGGATCCTGCGCCTCTGCGCTGGCGTCTGGCAGCCGGAAGTCTGGCGCAAGGTCCTGCAGCGCTGCGTGGTAAGCAAGCTTGGTCGGCATCTCAATCGTATTGTCTCTAAAACGCAGAACGATCTCCGTCGGAAACCCGCCCCAGCGCTGCTTAAGCTTATGCTGCACGACCTGGCCATGCTCGCAAACAGATAGAGTACACCGGTCATCACGACGCCCGATCCGATCGCAGCGGGATCGCCGGGACTGACCTCGCAGGACCACAAGCTGGCCTTCCTGAACGGCGACGTCGATCGGCGAACTGTCAGCCCCGATCGTGTCGAGGCTCCGGCCAGCACCAATATCCTTCAGGCCGGCGCGGTTATCGCCGCGTCGCTGCTGACCGGGCTGCGTTCCGATCTGCCCGGCCAGATCACCGCCCAGGTCACCGAAAACGTCTATGACAGCCCGACTGGCCGCATTCTGCTGATCCCGCAAGGCGCCCGGCTTGTCGGCCAATACGACGCCCAGGTGGCCTTCGGCCAGTCCCGGGCGCTGCTGGTCTGGAACCGCCTGATCATGCCGAACGGCCGATCTATCGTTCTGGAGCGCCAGCCCGGAGCCGACCCGGAGGGTTATGCCGGCCTGGAGGATCAGGTCAATAACCACTGGGGCATGCTGTTCAAGGCGGCGATCCTCTCCACCCTTCTCAGCGTCGGCTCCGAGGCCGGCACCAGCGACAACGAGAACTCCCTCGTCCCGGCCATCCGCCAGGGCGCTTCGCAGAGCTTCAGCCAGGTTGGCGAGCAGGTAGTCGGGCGATCACTGAACGTGCGGCCGACCATCACGATCCGGCCGGGCTTTCCCGTGCGGGTGCTGGTGACCCACGACCTCGTTCTCGAACCCTACCAGAGCTGAGGACTGATCATGGCCAAATTGAAGCTCGGCGCCATTGGTGACGACAAGCCGGTGAAGCTTACCGTCGAACTGCCGGCAGCCATACACCGAGATCTCGTCGCATACGGTCAAGCGCTGGCGCGTGAGACCGAACAGGGCGCACCTGAACCGGCGAAGCTGATCGCACCGATGATTGCCCGGTTCATGGCGACGGACCGCGCTTTTGCAAAACTGCGGCGGCCGTCGCCGGCGTCGTCAGCGAAGGCGCCGTGACCGGGTCTCGTCGCGCAGGTAGGCGACGAACCGCCCAACGGCGGCGTCCTCGAGTTCGGGACGCCAGACCAGATCAATTTGAACCGACGCATTTGTCTCTGCGATCGGCCTAAACACGACCCCCGGTACGGTGACCTCCGCTTGGCTCGCCGTCGCCAGCGTCACTCCAAAACCGGCGGCGACCAGGGCGAAGACACTCTGCTTGCTCGCCGGATGCGGATGAAATCGCGCACTTTGCCCGAGGAGGGACGCGTACAATTCTCGCGTCGACTGACTGTCGTCCCATTCCTGGATCAGGATCTTCTCGTCGCGGAGATCGTCCCACTCGACCGCATCCCGCTCCGCCAGCGCGTGGTCAACTGGCAGCGCGGCCGTCAGGCGCTCCCGATAGAGAGGCAATGCTTCGGAATTGGCGCAGGGCGTAAAACGGGTGACGATGCCCACGTCCAGACGACGGTTCGAGCGCCATCGCCATGCTCGGCTCGTTCATCTCAACGATCGTAAGCACCACGTTCGGGTGCCTCACGCGCCAGCCAGCCAGGAGGCTGCCGAGGGGTTCACCGACCGGTGGCATCCGCACGCCGAGCCGGATTTCTCCGGCATGGCCCGTGCCATTCTGGCGTGCCGAACGCCCAACGGCGTCGAACTCGGCCAGGGTCCGGTTCACATGAACCATGACCGCCTTGCCACCAGGCGTCAGATGAACGCCGGTATTGGCCCGCTCGAACAAAGCCAGGCCCAGCTCGTCCTCGAGGCGGGCGATGTGCCGGCTGATGGTCGATGTTTCAACGCCAAGCGACTTGGCGGCGCGGCCGAAGTTACTGGTGCTCGCCGCCGCGGCGAGATATTTGAGGTCCCTGATCTCCATCACCGGCGCGCTCCTCGCGGCCCTGATGCAGCCGTCCGACGCCAACCATCAGCCAGATTGCCGCCTGGAGCGCGTGGTCGGAAATGGTGAGATCGAATGGCTTGAGCTTTGCCAAACATATGACGACCCTTTTTTTCGGTCGCCCGGCTCAGTCAGTTGCAGTGCTCGCGTGCCCGCTGTCCCCCCGTGGCTGGCCTCCTGCGCGAACCGCACCTGGTGCCGGTGCAACCCATTCGCCAAGTGGCATCGTCGCAGGGCGACGCCGTCCTCTTTGGGGAAATCGGTATGGAGGGCTTTTCCGTCAAGAAACGCGCCATTGGTCGGCCAGACACTCTGCGGGCCTTGTTCGAACAAGGACACGCCGACTGCGTCGTCCAAGGGCGGCAAGTCGGCGATGGATTATCGCGCATTTCAGATGCGGGAAAATTCTTGTCTTCAGGTGTGAGGCGTGGAATTATCCAGCATCTGAGATGCTGGATAATCGAATGGCCATCTACTTGGTTGGGGAGACGATAGACGCCAAACGGGCGTACCAGCGCGCCCAATGCGGCGAGTTGATCCCGCTCGTTCGCGGCGTCTATGCCGATCACGACGGCGACACAGAGATGGCTATCCTCGGCCACGCCGTCCGCATCGCGCATTACCTATACCCAAACGCCTACCTATCATCCGCCAGCGCGGTCCTGCTCGCGCCCACCCCGGATGGGCGCCTCTTCATCAGTGGCCGCCGCAACCAGCGCACAAGGTTGCGGACCATGGAGATCATCCAAAACGAGGCACCAGCCCACCCCTCGACGGCGATCGCCGTCATTGGCGATGATCTCGGAGAGCTTCGCATCGCCGCTTCGTCGCCACGACAACGCTTCCTCGAAGCCTTTCGTTTGAGGAGCGAGCACGCCAGTGCCATCACCGCCGAGATGCGCGCCCAGATGGCCGCCCGATTGGTGGCGGAACACGGCACGCCCCAGGCGGCGGCTGACGCCGTTTGGGCACTTGCCCGCGAGAACGAATGGTATCGGGAGGGCGAGGGCGCCGAACGCTTCCTCCTCGCCAAACCCGGCGTCGCGGCGCCCGTGAACAAGGCCGCGCTGAATCTTTTGGTCGCCTGGCACGGCGATCTGGTCGGTCGGTTGACCCATGACGGCTTCGAGTGGCGGTGGAAACCTGAACGACGCACCGGTCCGGCGCTCATCCGGGAGACGATTCCTGGCAAATTGCCGGCCTTCATCGGATCGTTGCTGCCCGAGGGCTGGCTCGCCCAGGTCCTACATGAACGCGACGAGCGCGACACCCTGCGAAGTGGTCGACGCTATATGTCGAACATCGCCATCGTCGAAGACCGCGATCAGCGGGCGGCGCTGCCGACCGACGTGCTGTCGACCCCACTCGCCAGCTTTGCCGCCGACGGTCGCTTCACAGGGGTATATGCCGGCCCCCGACGCGGCGAAATCGAAGAGACTTTCGAGCAGAATCTGGCGCGCATGTTTGCGCGCGCCGAAACGCCACGCTTGTCGGGCGTCCAGATCAAGGCGCCGATGAGCCTGACCGAGGACGGCGCCCTGGTCCCGGCGATCGACCAGCCCTTCACCCACATCCTGAAGCCTGCGGGCGGTGCGGGCTTCGACATGCTGCCGATCGTCGAATTTCTGTGCCTCGAACTCGGGCGCGCCGCGGGGTTCGAGACGCCAGACGCCGCGTTGATTGCGATGCCGGACGGCATGCCACCTGCCCTGGTCGTCGAACGGTTCGACATCAGGCGGGGACCGCAGGATCAGCGCCGTCTCGCGATGGCGGATTTTTGTTCCATCCTGGATCTTCCGACATCGGCGAAATACGATGGAACGATCGAGAGGATGGCGCGCGCCTTGCGCCCGCTATCCACTGACCCGGCCTCGGACCTCAACATCCTGTTCCGACGCGCGGTGTTCGCCTGGTTGATCGCCGATGGCGATATGCACCTGAAGAATCTCGCCATCCTCAAGACAGCCGGCGCTGGGGCGAAGACGTTCACGGTCGTCTGTTTTGCGCCGCTCTACGACGCCGTGACCACACGGGTTTTCCCAGGTCTTGGTGGCGATCGGATGGCCCTGAAACTGAATGGCAAAGATGATCGTCTGACGCGCCAGGATTTTCTTAACCTGGCGCGCACAATTGGTCTGACCGTCGAGGATGCTGAAGCCGGGCTCGCCGCCCTCACGACGCAGATCACTGAGCGCCTAGTGACCCTTCAGCTCCCCGCAGTCGCCGGCGAATTCGACGGCGCCAGTTCCGTGCGTGACAAGGTATACGCCATCGCCGCAACGCGCTGCGCTGCTCTTGGCGCCAAGGGCCAGTCCGACCGAACGGGCTGAGGATGGCGGCCACCCCACCTCCAACGAGCTCTGCGCACGATCTTCGCGGCCCTTGATCTGGAGATGTGACGCAGGGTTCGAAATCCGCCGGATTTTCCTAACGTCGAAGTGAAAGTCTCAATGATTCCAAGGAAGAAAATAAAACGGTCCGAGCTGCATCGAATGGTCTGGGAAGAGGCGCTCTCAAAGCTAGCCCCGAAACTCGGCTTGTCCGACGTCGGCCTGCGCAAGATCTGCAAACGCCATAACATTCCGGTGCCGCCGCAAGGCTATTGGGCGAGATCGCCGGAACGACGGTCGCCAAAGCGAACACCCCTCCCGCAACCTGACAAACACTGGGATCTTGAATTCAGCATTCCGTTGCAGGCGACGCCGGAGGCGCAAAACGAGCTGGATGAGAAATTCGGGCCGCAGATCGCGGCCGAGAGCCTGCCCGAAAATCAGATTGCCGTGGTCCCACACCAAGAGCCGCGCCATTTGATGACGAAGGCCGCCGCCAAGTGCTTGGAAAAGGCGCGTGCGGACCAATTCGGCGGGATCACCTGCGCGATTCCGGCCGCGTTCCGCGTGCGCATGCCGCGAGAGTCGATTGATCGCGCGCTCGGTATCATTGATGCGCTCGCCGCAGCGTCCGACGTGCGTGGTCTCGCCATTGAGAAAGGAGCAGAAAACGGCACGGCCGGAGTCCGGGTCGGCGGCCAATTGCTTCGCCTTAGCCTTGAGGAAACCTCGTCCCGCCAGGTTCATCGGGCGACAGAAGCCGAAAGGGATGCAATCCGCCGGCGCGGCTACAGTTCTGCACCGCTCTATGATCTCCGCCCGAGCGGGAACATGACGCTCAAGATCGAGAATATCTGGCAGGCAGGCGTTCAATCCTCGTGGCGAGATACGTCAGGCCGGCGGATCGAGGATCGGCTCAATGAGGTCATTGCCGGCCTCTACAGAGCCGCTCACGCCATAGACATCAAGGAACCGAAGGAAGCCGAGCGCCAGCGACGTGTCGACTCCGAGAATGCTCGCCGCGCCGGCCTTCGGGCCGAGCGAGAGAACGAGGCAAAATTCTTCGCTCAACTCGCGGCCAGCGCCAAAGACTGGCATCGCGCTGAAATACTGCGCGACTTCGCTGCCGCGGTTGAGTCGAACGCTCGCCAAGTCGGCGGAACTCTTCCCGAGGATAAGGCGGCCTGGGTGTTGCGAGCGCGGCGGATTGCGGACCGGGTCGATCCGTTGACGCCAAACCCGCCGTCGCCGCTCGACTACGCGGACGCCGACCTGCGGCCGCTCTATGGTTGGGAAACCTTGGATTAAAGCATTCGGCATTACCTCAATCGCCACCAGACACTGGGCACAGGTCAGTCTTTAGGGCGGTTGGTATTACTTGGACGAAAAAATATTCTCTTTAAGATACATCAAATGGTCGATCCGACCACGGACAATCAGTGGGAGCCGTTTCCGTCAAGAAATCCGGAACCTGATCGCCAAACGGACCGATTTCGGCCGTCAAATCCGCACGGATTGGGAATCCAGCCCTCGTGCGCGATCATGCCGCCGATATCGGCTACGGCGTTGCAAGGCTTTTTTCGATGGCCGCTAAATCATTGTCGGTATCTACGACAACGTGGTGACCAACGGGCAGACCCGCATCCCAACCGTGATCACCCGCATCATTTCCCCGGACAGCAGTTCGATCCCGATCGGTGCCATGCCGGCGGCAGACCAGAGCGGCTTTGCCGGCCTGCACGACCAAGTGGAAACCCATTTCTGGGAGAAGTTCGGTAACGCTATAATCCTCACGATCGGCGGCGCCGGTATCCAGCTCAGCCAGGGAACCGGTCAGAGCACGAACGGCTACAATGCCCAGCAAATTGGTGCTGCGGCAATCGGCCAGCAAATCGGGGAGTTGGGGCAGGAATATGCCCGGTCCGGGCTCTGAATCCCGAACACTCTCCGCATCAGGAACGGCTACAACTTCGTCGTGCAGGTCACGAAAGACATGGTGCTTCGGCCCTATGTGGATAGGCGGAGCACTGCGGTTCAGCCGGTAAATCTAGGAGCGCCGCTCTAGTGACCGAGCTTGCGGCGCTACTTCCATCTTCTTGCGGCTAACTTCAAACGCCGCTCTCGGCCGGTAACACGCCGCCTGACGTCATCATTGGCTCACTCTGAATATCAGAAACGTCGATCAGGTTTGCTATTCCACCTTGTTCCATAATCAATTTGACAAGCAATAATGTTCGCGTGTCGATCAGCCTCTGAAATGCCGCGACGTCATGATCTGTCCAAGCTCTGGACCCGCCTTCTACAATCAGCTTGTTCCATGACGACCTGTCTATGTGGTCATCAAGCGGGCGCTGCTCGCCTTCATCCAACCGTTCCTCTTCAATCCTACCCATACCTCGACCGCGATTATCGGACGCAGCAAGCCACCTCAAGTTTCCTAGCGAGTCGCCAACTACACGTCGCAGGTCTCTAAATTTGTCCATGTCTGAGGTCGAAAGCTCCACCCTCTTCGCGGCATTACTCCAATGAAAACCGAACAAGCTCTGCGGGATGGCATGGTCAAGATCGAAAGGTAAATCGTCATCGCGTGTAGATGTTGGATTGTAGTGGGGGAACGTCCTCGTAATGTAACGGCGTTGCATCCAGATCAGCAAACGTTTCTGAGATTCACTGTGTGTGGACAACATCCGCAACGCCTCGCCCGGGCTTGGGTGCCCCGGGTCATCCTTGCTGCTGAAGCGCTCGGCCCATGTTGCTAGCTTGCAGCCGCGCTGTTGAACCTCCTCCGTAAGACCCTGCCAATCGTCCGGGCGCGGGGCGCAGCGCGCAATCCCCTCAGCTTCAAAATGCCTCAGAAGGGATGCAACCGAGCGCTCTCCAAAGGCCCAGTTCTTAGACTCAAGTTCGACAAACGTTCGGTAAGAAGCCTTGTCCTCATAACCGACGAAAAGAAGCCAATACAAGACAAACGCTATAAGAGCGCTACGGTCTGCTCCACTCCACGAAGAAGCCTCACCCCGCTTGAATGTAAATAGTAGGAGAACATCCAGGAGGTCTCGAGGCAAGCGAGCGAGTAACATAGATGGCAGGCCAAACGGATTACTTGTAGAGTGATATAGCAGGCCATCGTAAAGTTTCTCGATAGCTGTCAGCAACCTGAATGGTGCCTCTTCATTCTCGGGCAACATCGATTCGAAAAATGATTCGGTTGTTCCGGCCCCTTTCTCATGAAGGGACCGGACCCGGTCCGGCGTCGGTCGACCGGCTCGTTCCCACTCCTTCGCCTCTGGCCACGGTGCGATCGTTTGTGCTATGCGCAATGCACCGAGAACAAGATCGACCTCAGACACAAACCGACCAACCTCTCGCACAATGTCGGAAATCCGGTCATGTACCTGAGGATAGCGATCCTTTATTAGAGAATAGATCAGTTCCTCGTCTGAGAGCCGAGTGCCGCCTTGACCAAGTCTACCAAAAAAACGCGGATAATTGCTCTCATCTAGCACGGATCCACTTACCAGCTTGACGATGATCTCTGCATCGAGTGAGCTTTGAAGTCGTATAAGGAGATCGTTGGTATCGACGCGAATCGGAACTGCGGCCCTTTCTGCAATAGTTTGCAGTTGTTGTTGTGTCTCTTCTTTTCCTAGGGTGATCAAGTCGGATAGAATGTCACGGAGCGGCACCGCACACTTGGCCGAGATCAAAGGTGCAGCCGTCCTCTTTGAGAAATCTTTGAATATGACCTGCGGTGGTTTGGGTGTTCCATCCTCTTCCGGGGGCCAATCCGTATGGACAGTGTGCCGATCTTCGGCCCTGACTTTCTCGTTCGGTGCATCGGGTTTATACCCGAACGGCTGACCGATGCTGTTAATCCGAAGTTCAAATAGTCGGTCGCCCGAAGCCTTAGCGCTACCGATATCAACCCAAAGCTGAAGCGAACTGGCGAGTGAACCTGCGCCAAGCCCTAATAGAATGGCGGTCAGTCGCTGCTGCCCATCGAAGAGCTGGAAGTCGCTGTCTATAAGGACCTCAGTCTTGTTATCGAGACCTCTGCCATATTGCCGAGCCTTATTCGTCTCGACCTTGGTAACCATCATCATCCCGGCGGGGTAGCCGCGCATTAGACTGTCCCAATAGTTGATGATCTGCTCATTACGCCATACAAAAGAGCGTTGTATAGGTGGAAGTCGAAGCCGACTTTCCCCTTGGTTCTTAAACCAAGCCGCTACTCGCCCGACGCTCATAAGTTGGACCGTTCGTGCGCCTTCGAACAGACTGCTGAAAGATGGCTCTACCGCGCCGCATGTCATCGTAAACGTGCCGTGTTGACCGGTGACTTCGTTGTCCAATTCTCAGACTCCCTGAACATGGTGTTGACCAACAACCAGCATCATATTGTCAATGACCGACGGCATGGTGCACTGCGACCACTTTGGCTGTCTCGGCGAGATAGAGGCGAAGCTCCGCTGGTTCGATTATCGAAACTGCCGTGCCCCACGTGAACAGATGCCAGCATATTTCCTTTAGTCCACCGGCCCGAAAACGAACGGTCAGTGAGCCTGTAGCTTCGCGTTCGAGAACTTGTGAGGGATGGAAGACCCAGTGCTCCGCATCGTCGGCCGCTTCCGGCGCGAACCGTAGAACCACGTCGATTGGCTCCTCTTGGAACACGCCAAATGATCTCGCCGAGTAATCAGTTAGGCTAAAGTCTTCTCGTCGCTGAAAACCCCGGTCGAGGAGGTCAACTGACGTAATTCGATCAAGCCGCCAGAGGCGCATCTCAGGCAATTCATCCACATGTGCGACTAGCCACCCACGTCCGCCATATAAGAGGCCGTAGGGACATAGAATGCGGGCTGCTTGAACTTCTGTGTCCGGTCCAGCGTAGCGCACGACCACTAGTTGCATCCCCAGGATTGCGCGCCGTAGCGTAGGCAAAACACCAGCTGCGATTGTTGGCCGCGGTCCGGGGCGCATTGCGATACCCTCCGCTTCCATCAGCGCTGCAATGTCGGGTTCAGCTTGGCGCAGCGCATCGGGCCGCATGACCGCACGTAGCGTCGTCGAAGCCTCACGTAGCAAGGCGGCGCGATTGTCTTCCCCCCTCGCGTCACACTCACGGGCTGCCGTTTCTATCGCCGCGACTGCTTCTGCCCGAAGCTCGATCACCCCGACCAGCGCGCTGCCCGGCAGGCGCCAGCGGCGAATCCGCTCCTCGTCGTCCCACCAATCCATCTGCGGGAACATGGCTACCAAGGAGTCGCGTAGGCGCTCGGCGGTCCGGCGCCCGACTTCAAGCTCTGTGGCCATCTCGTCGAGCGTGAGCCCCGTACGGGTTCCGGCCAGGTGGCGGGCAAGGCGCAGCAGCCGTTCCGCCGGGGCATATCGCATACTGCCATGCTGCCCCGGCCCGTCAACGCGGGCAATCATCAGGCGGCAGCCGGCCGGCCGAATCCAACTGGGAGCCGGGCGCCAACCCGCCCTTGGCATTCGTCTTTCAGAAGACGCAGCAATGTCGTCGGGTCCGGCTCTCCGCCACGCACCGCCGCCCGCCGACGCACCAGCGCAAAATCCGCCGGTGTCAGTGTCCGCAGATCGTACAAGCCCGCGGGAGCGGCCGTGCCGAAGAACTGGCGGAACGCAAGCCTGGCTTGTGCCGCGGTCAGCCAATCGAACCGTAGTTTGACTAGGAACCGGCGCAGGCTGGCGCGATCCAGCCGCTCGGCCAAGTTGGTGGTGCAGGCAAAAGGCAGCTCGTGGCACTCCATCCAGGTCAGCATCTCGTTGACCTGGCTGATTTCCCAGCTCCGCACCGCATCCGAGCGTTCTAGCAACAGGCTGTCCGCCTCGTCGAACACCAGGAAGGCTTGGGCCTCCCGCGCCTCGGCAAAGGCGCTGGCGATGTTCTGCTCGGTGCCACCGACAACCGGGTTCAAAAGGTCGGAGGCACGTTTGTGCAGCACCGGCATGCCCATGCGGCCGGCTAAGTGACGTATCCACGCGCTCTTCCCTGCGCCAGGTGGCCCGGACAGCAGGAATGACACCGCGCGCGTGGCGCCGGGGCGAACCAAGTCGGCCGTCAACGCGGCAAGATCGCAGTCGGCGTTGACCAGTGCAGGATCGTACATGGCATCCGGCGCCTTTTCGGGCACCGGCAGTTCGCCGCCGCGCACGGCGCGTGCCACACCCTCAACAATCAGACGCGCGGTCTCCGCCCCGCCGCCGGCCAGCCGTGTCGCCCGCATGGCGCCGGAGGCGATAGCGGGGGCCGCCGGTATCAGGCGGGCCAGACGCGCCGCATCCGTGTCTTGCAGGACCACGCCCTCGGCCTCGCCCATGCGACGCCACAACCTCGTGCGTGTCGCCAGGTTCGGCACCTTCAGCTCAAGGCACATCGTCATGCGGCGCAGCACCGCCGGACCGAGCACGCTGATGTCGTTGGCAGTCCAGATCACTGGAACCGTCAACTCCTCAAGCAGGCGGTGGATGAACACGCGCGAGCTGGTCACCGGCTCGTCGTCCTGGGTGCCGCGGCGGACGAACAGGTCCTCCGCTTCGTCGAACAGCAGCACGGTGCCGCCGGGCGGGGCGAGGCGCTGGGCAAGGCGCAACCCGGCCAGGCGGTCGTGACGCTGCGGTTCCCCTCCCTCCTCGTCCGCCTCAGCCACGGGACGGAGGCTGGCGCCGACCCGTGCCGCGAGCGTCGCCGCAAACGAGGTCTTGCCGGTGCCGGGCGGCCCATAGAGCAGGATGCTGACGCCGGCGGCCTTGCCAGCCAGTGCGGCCCGTAACACGGAGGCGGCAATGTCGGCCACCTGGCCCAGATGCGAGAACGCCTCCCAGGGTAGCGATTCGGGCCTGCTGGAACCCAGCAGCTGATCAAAAAAGTCTGTTGCCGGGAAAATGTCCCGGCGGATCAGCGACGCCAGCCTGTACGGGACACCCAGGCAGCCGAAGCGGTCCAGCTGCAATAGCCCGCTCGCCAGCAGTTTGGCCGACGGCATGAGGCATCGCGCAATCTCCGATGAAGGCACATGAAGAAGCAGACCGAGAAGCCCTGCATCGCGGCTCAGCCTTCTGTTGCCGCCCCGGCACTCGCTTATGATGTCGAGCAGTTCTTCAACCCGCTGGCCGAACTTGTAATGAAGTACTAACGCCAGGATGCGGGCGGAAACCATGTCGAGTTGGAGCACCCGGCTCAGCTCGTCGATCCAAGACGCAACCGGCGTTTCCAAAACCCTCGTCGGCGTTGTCAGGGCGGCGTCCAACGCTTCCCCGACTTTCACCCAATCCTCGACGGGAACTGCGTTCCGCCGCGACCGGAATGTACCTTCCCATTCTTCGGGTACAGCGCCATCGCTCAAGCCGAGCGCCATCGCACTTGCAGTCAGCCAACTCGCCAGTCCGCGCGCCTCGGGCATTCGACGATCGACTGCTGCGTACACGTTCTGCGCGTACACCAATGCGTCGATTGGGTCTCCAGTACCAAGAACGTGCTGCAAGCGGACATGTTTGAAAGGGACGCTCATGGCAATTTTCCAAATTCTGAATACGCAAGGGGGGTTGAGCACGTCAGGATCGGGCGGATGGGCGGCGTGACTGCCGCTTTATCGGCCGCTGAAATTGGGGGAGAGGGGCAGAGGGGCTGCCCCCCACGCCTATCAGTATCGCCGCAGCGCCTGGCCACGACGCGACTGCGCGCGCGCCTCTGCCTGGCGAAGCTGGGCGGCGGGTATCACCCGCCCAGCTTGGCGCGGATCACCGAGCCCGATCCCAATCTCGATGAAGCCGTTGCTGCGGATGTGCGAGCACACCGCCAAAGTCACGCCCGTGTGCACGATCTGGAAATGCGCCATTTCGATACCCTGGCCGCGGCGGGCGATCTCGCGCCAGGCTGCCAGGGCAGCTGGGCGGAGCTGGACTCCGAGTGCCGCGCGGGCCTCGGCGGACGGAACGATGACGACGGGAGCCTGAACCTGAAACATCGCGATCTCCTCAAAGAACAGCATGGGCCAGACCGTCCGGACGGATTCCGGTTGAGGGCTGAATCATGTCTGTCGAAGGAGGCGGATCGGGTGTTCATGTGGAGCCTCAGATAAACGGGCAAGCGACGCCTTGTCACGTGCCGGAACCGACAGATGCGCCTGCTCTACGACAGAACTGGACGTCACCATTTAGCCGGTCGCGAGTCTCGCCTTGCCGTTCTTATGACAATGGCGCGATGAAGACGTGGGGTGGGACCCGAATGGTAAGGCTGCCGTGAATGAGAATCTTCCTTAATGACGAAAGATTACCCCCTGAAGACGGTAAGGGCTGGATCATCGTTCGTAGTGTCGGCGACGCCATTACATGGGTCGAGGCAAATGGATTTCCTGTCTTTGTCAGCTTCGACAACGATCTCGGCGAACGCGAGCCGGAAGGCCGCTGCTTTGCATCATGGCTTCTAGAGCTCGACATGGACTTAGGTGATATGCCGGAAGACTTTGCCTTCTACGTTCATAGCCAGAACGTCGTCGCCGCGGACCACATTCGCAGCAGAATTGACGGTCATCTGGCCGAACGCACAAGGGAGAAAGCAGCAGGGCGTCCCTGGCCACCACAGCGGCCCAGGGAGCCCTGGGGTCGGCTGGGGTAGAGCTTTCCCACCACGCTGCGTCCCGTGAAAAGCGGGCCCAGTCTTTCACCTTGGGGGCGAGATCGTCATGGGAGGACAGCACCTCACCAAGTCGCGCTACATGGCCGGGCTACAATGCCTTCGGCGGCTATGGCTGCTGGTCCACGAGCCGCCTGCCTTTGACGAGCCGGCACCTGGATCCCCGATCGACGTGGGATACGAGATCGGCCGCAAGGCACATCTGTTGTTTCCAGGTGGTGTCCTGGTCACAGAAGAGCCCTGGCAGCATGCCGAAGCGGTTCTGCGCACCGCCGCTCTGATGGCGGACCCGAGCGTGCCTGCCGTGTTCGAGGCGGCCTTCGAACATGACGGTATCCGCATCCGCGTGGACGTGATCGAGCGCCTGGGTGATGGCTGGGGCCTGCGCGAGGTCAAGAGCAGCACCAGAATGAAAGATCACCACGTTGAAGACCTGGCACTTCAGGCTTTCGTGCTGGCCGGCGCCGGCGTTCCGGTCTCCTCAATCGAACTCGTCCACGTCAACAATACCTACATCCGCGGGAATGCCGGCATTTGTTGGCAGGATTTCTTCAGCCGCACGGACGCCCGCGAGGCGGTCGCTGCCGATCTCGAAATCTTGCCAGAGAGATTGCCCGCCATGCGGGACTGCCTGGCTATGCCGGCGCCGCCGGCGACCGAAACGGGCGGGCACTGCGGATCGCCATACGGCTGCGAGTTCTGGGAGCAGTGCACGGCCGACAAGCCAGCCGACTGGATTACCTACCTGCCGCGACTGTCCGCAGCCCGTGGTGACGAACTCAAGGCACTCGGCATTGAGGCCATATCGGCCATACCCGCCGATTTCCGCTTACGTGGAAACAGGTCATCATCCGTGATGCGATAGTAACGGGCTGTCCCTATGTCGCACCCGATCTCGGCCGTCTGCTGCACGGCTTTCAGCCGCCCGCCTGCTACCTCGACTTTGAAGCAATGATGCCGCCTGTTCCCCTGTACGTAGGCACGCGGCCGTATCAGACCATTCCCTTTCAGTGGTCGCTGCACGCCATCGATGGTGACGGCATGCTGCACCATCGGGAATTCCTGGCCGCCGGGAATGATGACCCGCGACTCAGCTTTGTGGAAACCCTGATCGTCGCTCTGGCTAAATTCACCGGACCGATCCTGGTTTATTCACGATACGAGCGGACCCGGCTACGCGAACTTGCCGTTCAATTTCCTGATCTACGACCCGCAATCGACCAGATCATAGGGCGAATTCTGGACCTGCTACCCATCGTTCGAGGCGGGGTGTACTTGCCCGCGTTCTCGTTCAGCAACTCGATCAAATCTGTCGCTCCGGCGCTGGCCCCGGGGTTCGGTTATGCCGATCTCGACGGTGTTGCCGACGGCATGGCGGCGTCGGCAGCCTTCGTTCAGCTCGCGTCCGGCACCATCTCGGATACAGGCCAGGTCCTTCAGCTCCGGACGGCGCTGCTGGCCTGCTGCAAGCGGAATACGCTGGCCATGGTCGAGGTGCATCGCGCGTTGATCCGTCTCGTCAGCGAGATTCAAGCTACGCCCGAACCGAGCGTGACCACATCTGACGCCTTGATGACGGCAGATGGGGTGCCTTCGTCGGAGTCAACCCTTGCAATCCAGCTTTCCGCCACCTTCCAGCCTCGATGAGCTGACCACCCGAACTACTCTCTTTACTCGTACAGCCAACCGAATACTCGATTGACCCGGCCTCCTCGATCGGCGTGGCGCAAGGCGCTGCCATGGCCGCTTGCCGTCATCGATTTCGAGGCAAGCTCTCTTGATCAAGACGGCTATCCCATTGAGGTTGGGCTTGCGTTCTGGCCCAGCCCTGATGAACCCATTTCCGGTTGGTCAACGCTCATCCAGCCTGCGTGGGAGTGGACGCGAAACGGTCACTGGAGCCCGAAATCGGCGAAGGTGCACGGGATTTCCGGGAGGGAACTCCTTGCCGATGGCAAGCCGGTTGATTGCGTTGCTGCAATCCTCAACGAGATGCTCGGCTCCGCGAGGACCGTATGGTGCGACGGAGATGCATACGATATTCATTGGACAGGCGAGTTGTTCAAAGCAGCCAAGGCCACACCCCTTTTCCATCTGGGCGCGTGGCACGGCCTTATCGCCATGGTAGGGCCTACAATGCGGGAGCGCGGGTTGGAATGGCTTGACCAGGCGCCGGCACGGCACCGGGCGCGGGACGATGCAGAGCAACTGCTGCGGGCGTTAGCCTATGCGGTCGGGATCGAGTCCATCACCGTTCAGGATTTTAATCGTTGATTGGCCGTTCAGCCGCCGTGGGCATAGTGTGGGACGTGCGCGACGGCAACCGACCGCCGCAGTTGGTCATCGACGGCACATCGCTCGTCGAGGCTGAACCATATGGCGATTTCCTCACCCATGCACGCGGACACTACGAGGTGTGGGAGGGCTGGCGCCAACTCGGCCCCGCAGGCCTGATCGGCCGCGGCCTTCCGCCCGCCATCGCCTGGCACGAATACGAGCATTTTCCGCGCGGGCGAGTGGTATTCAACACGCGTTCGCGCCGCTTCACCCTCTATGCCGACAGCAAGCTCCAAGGCCGAGACACGCGGCTTGAAGTGCTGGGCATGTTCGGCCTCGACCCCTTGTTTTGCGACGTGCACTCCGACTCTCACTACCGCACCAGCGATTAGACTTAGGTGCTGACTTCAAACTAAGGCTCGTCGCAGCAACACGACCTAAACTGACGCAGTTGGTTCGTAACTGGTGCGACGCACGCGGCAGAGAGAACGAAGCACCATGAGCAAGCTAGGATTGGGAAGGCGGGAGGCGCTAGCGGGCAGCCTGGCAATCGTTTTGGCGGCTTCGCCAAGAGGCAGAAACGGTGATGGAGTTGCCCACTCCACCTTGTCTTGTAAGGAGCCGGAGTTGCTGGCGGGAAATCCCGGTTCATCGCCGTTCCAAGAGGCATTCCTGGCCTGGTTTCGCGAGGAGCCAAAACGCTTTAGGTTGCCAGTGTCAGTGGGCGCAGTCACGTCCAGACGCATCCAGATGCGCATTCAAGGTCTTCATCCGGCGATCTACATATCAATCGAAAATCACCCCGAAATCAATGTCTTCGTTGTATGGGAGGGGGTGGGGTGGGACCAGCTGCTATGGCTGTTCGCGGACGAAGAACCGATTCCCGGCGGCGTTGGGTGGATGGACAACTCCGTGCTTCCAGACTTCCAGATTATCCATCCGACGCGGGACGGCGGGGCAGGCTCGACCCGCCGGCAGACGGACGGCCAGCTGCTGCGCCATTTCGTGACCTGCCTCGCCGCGCGCCCGGACATGCGGATATTCGAAGCTCTGGGGCATCAAACCGAGAGCAGTTGCGGGCGAAGATCCCCATCTTCCGCCGAGGGCCCACGAGACGCAGCCGCGTCTGCGGAGACGCGACAGCCCTTGCGCCTGGGCGCCGCCCGTGGATCGCTATTGCTTTCGCCGTCCAGCAGCTTGGCGATCTCTGCCGAGACCCGGTCGGCCGCTAGAGAAACAAGGGCGTCGAGGGTAGGATCGTCGTCACGCCATCAAGGCGTCCGACTGCGGCGATGGCTCGCTCATAGACGCGCATGAACCACCCAAGCTCGGGCGCCGGCTTCGGCGGCAGCGGGGCGGGCACATCGGCGCGCACGCGCTCGCCTGAGGCACTCGTCTCGACATAGGCGCCGAGCCTTTGATTCTGCCCGTCCGTCACACCCGATCCTTTAACTAGCCTCGCCCCTATTAAAGGTTATGGCCCTCATACCTTAATAGTGCTGGACGCTAATTCAAACATGCCAAGCGGCCGGCGATACTAACTTCGCCTTCACGGTGCTCATTCGGCTCCCACAGGGAGCGGCAGGAGATGGCCATTCGTTTGCGGAAGCCGGCAAGATGACCCGGCACCCGCACGGACGGTTCGACCTTTTCGCGTCTGGGCCGCGGTCTTCGGCTCGCCCTTGGTTTCGCGGTCCAGATATTTCGCTATTTCCGCCGATACCTGGTCAGCGGCGACAGCAAGGGCCGCGTCGAGATGACATATCTCTGAGTGACGCCGCGCGACGAGTGACCGAGCAATCCGGCGATCGTCAACTCGGAGAATCCCAGATCGCCGGCGATGCTGGCAAAGGTGTGTCGAAGGACGTGCGGGGTCACGCCGGCAAGTTTCGCCTTGGCGCAAACCCGATCGAGCACTCGAACAACACCGATGAAATGCCCATCTCCGACATCGGCGGGGAACACGTAGGGCGAATGCTCCTGGACAGGCTGGCTTTCGATGCACTCGATCGCCGAGACGCCGACCACGCGGAGTTGCTCGCCGTTCTTGGTGTCGGGGA